>NZ_FYEM01000010.1:0-221980 GCF_900188475.1 Agrobacterium sp. 719_389 | reverse complement strand
TGCGCCGAGGAAAGCGCTGCGGCCTGCGTTCTGCTCAGGGCGGCGATGTTGCCAGTGCTCAGCTTGGTGACGTCGATGCCCGCGAGTGCCTTGGTGCTGATGGCCTTGATTTCATCGGCGGAGAAGGTGTCAAGGCTGTCGGAGGACAGGGCGTTCAGTTGTGTCGAAGACAGACCGGCGATCTGCGTCTTTGTCAGAGCGGCGGCATTTTCGGTGCCGAGACCAGCCAGTGTAAGACCGGCGACGGCATTGGCGCTGATGGCCTTGATCTCGTCGGTCGAGAACAGTGCCAGCTCGCTGCTGCTCAGGGTGGCGACCTGCGCGGAACTGAGGCCGGCGACCTGATCGGAGTTGAGGGCCTTGATCTGGTCGGTCGAGAGAGCTGCGAACTGTGCCGAGGACAGTGCCGAAATCTGGGTTCTGCTCAGGGCGGCGATGTTGCCAGTGCTCAGCTTGGTGACGTCGAGGCCGGCGAGGAGCTTGGTGCTGATGGCCTTGACTTCATCGGCGGAGAAGGTGGCAAGGCTGTCGGAAGACAGGGCGTTCAGCTGCGTCGAAGACAGGGCGGCGATCTGGGATTTTGTCAGTGCGGCGGCGTTTTCGGTGCTGAGAGCAGCGAGCGCTGCGGCGGAAAGACCGGCGATGGCATTGGCGCTGATGGCCTTGATTTCGTCGGTCGAGAACAGAGCCAGTTCGCTGCTGTTCAGGGTTGCAACCTGTGCGGAGCTGAGACCGGCGACCTGAGCCGAGTTAAGAGCCTTGATCTGGTCGGTTGAGAGGGCGTCGATCTGGCTGGTGTAAAGCGCCGTAACCTGAGACGCCGACAGACCGCCGATCTGAGCGGAGCTCAGTTTTGCGATCTGGGTCAGGGTCAGTCCCTTAAAGGCGCTCACGGAGATGGCCCGAAGGTCTTCAGAGCTGAAAAGAGCAAGGTTATCTGTGCTCAAAGAAGCGATCTGAGACGACGAGAGGGCCTTGATCTTGGTGCTGTCAAGGGCATTCACGTCTTCAGAGGTTAGGCTGGCGATTGTGGCCGTGGAAAGCTTGGATATCTGCACAGCAGACAGTGAGGAAAGAATAGAAGTCATGAACGTGTCCTTTACCGAATGGCGACTGGTCACGCCTATCTGCCGCCAGACACTGCCCATGATGACAGCGGTCCGACATCCGCAAATAAAGCGAAATTGTGGAGAACATGGCTCATGTGAACCTGCGCTGGAAAGGCATCATGCAATTCGAGCCGGAGAAGGGGGCCCGGATTTTCCACGCTAGCTTGTGCGAATGCCGCTTAATAATTTCCGCCGCTTAACATCTTCGCGACGTGCGTGTCATATCAGGCGAACATTTAAAGCCTAGTTAATATTTGGAGGGGCACATTTTATTCTTGATGTTTTCGTATCTTAGAGCTTTATCGAGTATAAAATTACGAATCCAATTACCCAGTCGGTCGGTTTTCACTACGGGAAAACAGATGTGTCCGCGCTCGTATAAGTAGCGCCCGTTTGGGCGGGCGGGAGCGCAAGGGTTTAATGTTTATTGTCGCTCAAAACGGAACGGCAATTCTTGTCGCAAGCTGATTCGCTGATGTAACGGGCGTCAGCCGCAGTCAATAATTTGCTTTGTCTCCTTTATATCGGGCGCCGTGAAGTTTGTTTTTAGGGAGAAGAAGCTGTGATTTCCACGTTTCGTGGATATGGCAATGCTTTAGACGGACAGACGCGGGCCGCGATGATCCGCCACGAATGACGGGCCGGTTTGGGTTCAGGGCGCTTGTCCCGATAGGAGGTCAATCCTCCGTATCAGGCATGATGGCGCAGGGCGTCGATGATCACCTTCATCGCCGGAGACATCTGGCGCCTGCTCGGATAATAGAGGTGGTAGCCGGTGAAGGGCTCGCTCCAATTGTCCAGAACCGCCTGCAATCTCCCTTCAGCGATGTGCGCCTCGACGAGGTCTTCCGGAACGTACGCGATCCCGTAGCCTTTCATCGCAGCGTCGATCTGGGAGATCGAGGAATTGAAGCTTAGTTGTCCGTCAACCCTGACCCGCAGCTCCCGCCCGTCCTTTTCAAATTCCCAGGCGTAAAATCCACCCCAGGTTGCCTGACGCGTATTGATGCAGACATGGCCGACCAGATCCTGGGGTATGACAGGGATGCCGTGTCTGACGAAATAGTCTGGCGAAGCCACGGCTCTCAGACGCCAGTCCGGGCCGATCCGGACGGCGATCATGTCCCTGTCGACGCTCTCGCCCAGTCGCACGCCGGCGTCGAAGCGTTCCTCGACAATATTGCGCATGCCATTGTCGCTATAGAGCTCGACACGAATGTCGGGGTAGTTGGACAGAACGCGGCCCAGTTTCGGCCAGACGGTTGTTTGCAGGGCGTGATCGGACAGGGTGAGGCGCAAGGTGCCTGAGGGCTTTTCGCGAAAGGCGACGAGATCCGCCAGATCCGCCTCGATCCCCTGAAATCGCGGAGCGATAGATAAAAGCAGGCGTTCGCCGGCTTCCGTCGTGGCCACGCTGCGTGTTGTCCGCGTCAGCAGGCGCACGCCCAGCCGGGCTTCAAGCTGCTTGATTGTATAGCTCAATGTCGATTGCGATGTTCCGAGCGTCGCCGCAGCCTTCGTAAAGCTCCGCTCTTTGGCAACCTCCATGAACCAGAGGAGATCCTTCATATCCTCTCGCTGCATCAAAACCTCTGATTAATATTGAATTTCGATAAGTCCATGCGAATTAGCACGGATTGTCCGCAAAGTCGCCCGGCAATATCTTCCCGCCATCGAAAGAAACCGGGATTTTAGTGGGATCTGGCGAATGACTCTCACCTATGACGAAAAGATGGGCAGCAGACGTGCGGCATGGAGCGCCGTGTTTTGCATGACGCTCTGCGCCTTCGTGTTGATCGCTTCGGAATTCATGCCCGTCAGTCTGCTGACGCCGATCGCCGCCGATCTCGGCGTTTCAGAAGGTAATACGGGGCAGGCGATCTCCATCTCCGGCATCTTTGCGGTTATCACCAGCCTGTTGATTACCGGCCTGACCCGGCGGCTGGACCGGCGCGTTGTCGTGCTCGGCCTCACGGCGCTCTTGATGGTGTCCGGCATCGTGGTCACCCTTGCACCGTCTTTCCCGCTCTTGATGCTTGGCCGGGCATTGCTCGGAATTTCGATCGGCGGCTTCTGGTCGATGTCCACCGCGATCGTGATGCGTCTCGTCTCCCATGATCAGGTGCCGAAAGCACTTGCACTGCTGAATGCCGGCAACGCGGTTGCGGCAACGGTTTCCGCCCCACTTGGCAGCCTGCTGGGCGCCTATATCGGCTGGCGCGGCGCCTTCTTTCTGGTCGTGCCTATCGGCCTGCTTGCGCTCCTGTGGCAATGGATCGTCCTGCCGGAACTTCCGCCGCGCCGCGCCCGTGTATCCGCGAATGTCTTCAGGCTGCTTGGACGTCCAGCCGTCACGGCGGGCATGATCGCGATCCTGCTGTTGTTCATGGGTCAGTTCGCACTTTTTACCTATCTGCGGCCCTTTCTCGAGCAGGTCACGCGGGTCGAAATCACGATGCTGTCGCTGCTGCTGCTGATCATGGGATTGGCGGGGGCGGTCGGAACCTGGGTCGTCGGCCGGCTGCTGCAACACCGTCTCTTCAGCATTCTTGCGATCATTCCCCTGTTGATGGCCGGTATCGCGCTCTTCATGGTCGCCTTTGGCGACGCGAAACTTCCTGTCGCAGCCGCACTTGTCGGCTGGGGTTTCGTTGGAACCGCCGCACCCGTTGGCTGGGGCACCTGGCTGAGCCGCATTCTGCCTGATGATGCCGAGGCCGGCGGCGGGCTGCAGGTTGCCGTCATTCAACTGGCGATCACGGCGGGGGCCTCGGTCGGCGGCATTTTATTCGACAGTTTCGGCTGGTGGTCGGCCTTCACGCTGAGCGCATTGTTGCTCTGCGGTTCTTCGCTTGCCTCTTTTGTCGCCTGGCGGCTGGCGCGGAGGCGATCGTGAATGGTCGCCCGGCGGTTTTCGCCCGACGCATCCTGCTGGCGATGGCCGCCGCCTTCATCCTGCCGGGGCGAGCTTTCAGCAAAAGCGGGCCTAACAATCAGGAGAGGACCGATTTGAAGATCAAGCTGATTTTCGCAGAAAACACGATGATAGCGACGCTCTACGACAATCCGTCAGCCCGCGATTTCGCGTCCATGCTGCCGCTCGACGTCAGGATCGCTGACTTCGGCTCCAACGAGAAGATCGCCTATCTCCCTCGAAAGCTGACGGTCGAAGGCCACGGTCCGTTCGAAAACGAGCGACCTTACGACCTCTGTTATTACATGCCCTGGGGCAATCTCGCGATGTTCTATGCCGACTACAGGCATCCCGGCCTCATCCGGCTGGGACGCTTCGATAAAGGCTTTGAAGCGCTTCATATCCCCGGGGAATTTCCGCTGCGCATCGAACGCGTCCAATGAACCGAACCACAACAGGAGTTCCCAGCATGAGCAAGCCAGTCGAAACTGATGAAACCTGCAATACCGGCAGGCGCAACCTGATGAAGGCAACGGGCATCGCCGTCGCCGCAATGGGCATGGTGCCGATGGCGAGCGCGACGCAGGCTTTCGCCCAAACCTCTTCATGGGACAAGGTCTTCCCGAAGAGCGACAATGTCGATCACCAGAAGGTCTCGTTCAAGAACCGCTACGGCATTACCCTGGCAGGTGACCTCTACCTGCCAAAGAACCGCGAAAGTGCGCCTTTGGCCGCCCTTGTGATCAGCGGCCCCTTCGGTGCGGTAAAAGAACAGTCGTCCGGTCTTTATGCGCAGACGATGGCGGAGCGCGGATTTGCCGCGCTGGCGTTCGATCCCTCCTATACCGGAGAAAGCGGCGGCGAGCCCCGGAACGTCGCCTCGCCGGATATCAATACCGAGGACTTCAGCGCCGCGGTGGATTACATCGGGCTGCAATCCTATGTGGATCGCGAGCGTATCGGCGTCATCGGTATCTGCGGCTGGGGCGGCATGGCGCTGAACGCTGTCGCGGCGGACAAGCGCGTGAAGGCGGTCGTGGCCAGCACCATGTATGACATGACGCGGGCCATGTCCAAAGGTTACAACGACAGCGTCACCCTCGAACAGCGCACACAGGCGCTGGAGCAGATGAGCCGGCAGCGCTGGCAGGATGCGGAAAAGGGAAGCCCCGCCTATCAGCCGCCTTATAACGATCTCAAGGGTGGCGAAGCGCAGTTCCTGATCGACTATCACGATTACTACCGGACGCCGCGCGGCTATCATGCGCGTGCTGTCAATTCGGGTAATTCCTGGACGCAGACGACACCCCTGTCGTTCATGAACATGCCGATCCTGACCTATATCGCCGAAATATCGCCGCGCCCGGTGATGTTCATCCATGGCGAGAAAGCGCATTCCCGATATTTCAGCGAGACAGCTTTCGCTGCCGCTGCCGAACCTAAGGAACTCGTGATCATTCCGGACGCCAACCATACGGACCTGTATGACCGCGCCGACAAAATCCCGTTCGACCGGATCGCCGCCTTCTTCAGCCAGCATCTGGCCTAGAGGCCCGACCATCAGAACGTTGCGGCAGCCCCGGCTATTGCCATTTCTTGCTGCCGCCACGCTAAGCCACGCATCAGGCCGACGCGCTCGTGCGCGTCGGCGGGGTCAAGGTCGCCGGCTCTAGTCCAGCATCACCATATGCGCCGGCAATTGTTCCTCGAAGAATTTCGAGAAGGTCGCGATACGGGGCGGCAGCGTCTGATAGGGCGGATAATAGAGCGTCAGCCAGAGTTCGGGCGGCGCCCAGCCGGGCAGGACATGAACGAGCCGGCCGCTATGGATATGCTCGGCGATATTAAATCCCGGCAGCATGGCCACGCCCGCGCCATCTGCCGCCATATCGGCAAGAACTTCGCCGCTATTGGCGCTGAATGCGCGGCCGGCCGAGATGGCGATGCTCGATCCGCCGTCTGACAGGACCCAGTTCTCCCGCCGGCTTTCACCGCTATAGGCAAGGCAATCGTCAGGGGTCAGTTCGCTTGGATGTTCCATCTGCGTAAACCGGCTGCCCGGTGCCGCCACCAATATTCGCGGCACGGCCCTGATCTTGCGCCAGATGGTGAATTTGTCTGACGGGGCGGACGATATGCGGATCGCCAGATCGTAGTCGTCATCCACGATATTGATCAGGCCGTCCGACAGGGAAATCTCGAAGCACATTTTTGGATAGAGTTCCCGGAAACCCGACAGGATCGGCGGCAGCACCGTCTTGCCAAGCCATGTCGGCGCGCTGATCCTCAGGCGCCCCTCATCGGCCTTATGGGCGTTGCGGACATCGCGCCGGGCGTTCTCAAGCGCCTCGACCGCCGGCTGGATCTGTGCGGCGAAGATGGCGCCGTCCGTCGTCAAGGAAACCTGTCGGGTGGTGCGGACAAACAATTGCACACCGAGATCGTCTTCAAGCGCGGCAATCGCACGGGTGACGGCAGCCGCCGTCATGCCCAGTTCACGGGCGACTTGCGCGAAGTTGCGCTTTTCGGCCGCCATCAGAAAGGTTTTCAGAGCTTTATGGTCGTTCATCTCTATTATTTCAAAAATCGCAATTCATTCGAGAGAAATATTGCAATTCCGCGATGCAATCAAGCGGGTTACATCTTTGTCCATCGAAACGGACACACCAACAACGAAAGGCGCCGACGATGATCAAGGATATCAAGGGCCTGCACCACATCACCTCAATGGCGTCGGATGCGCGGCAGAACAACAGCTTCTTCACCGATACGCTCGGCCTGCGCCGGGTGAAGAAAACCGTCAACTTTGACGAACCCAGCGTCTATCACCTTTATTACGGCGACGAAAATGGCACGCCCGGCACGGTCATGACCTATTTTCCCTTCGCCAACATGATGGCCGGCCGTCCCGGCGTCGGTGAGGTGGGCGAGACACAGTTTTCCATCCCGAAGGGTTCGCTGGGCTTCTGGAAAGAGCGCCTGCTTGCCAAGGGCGCCGCCGGCCTTCAGGCCGACACGGTCTTCGGCGCCGGGCGCCTGCGCTTCACCGGTCCCGATGGCGATGGACTTGCGCTGATCGAAACGGACAATGATGCCCGCGCCCCCTGGCTGGCCGAGGGTATTTCCGAAGACAGCGCCATACGGGGCTTCACCGGCGCGCGCTTCAATCTGAACGACACGGCCGCGACTGAGGAACTTCTTCGTTTCATGGGTTATGAACGCGCTGATGCTGAAGGCAATGTGACGCGCTTCGTCATTCCCGGCGGCAACGGTGCCGACACGATCGATCTTGCGGCCCTGCCGAAGACGCCCTTTGCCCGTCCGGGGGCAGGTTCGGTCCACCATATCGCTTTCGCCGTCGAAAACCGTCAAAAGCAGCTGGACGTGCGTAAGGCGCTGATGGATACGGGCTATCAGGTCACCCCCGTCATCGATCGCGATTATTTCTGGGCGATCTATTTCCGCACTCCGGGCGGCATCCTGTTCGAGATCGCCACCAATGAGCCCGGTTTCGACCGCGACGAGGATACCGCGCATCTGGGCGAAGCGCTCAAGCTGCCGAGCCGCTATGAACCTTTCCGCAACCAGATTGAGGCGAACCTCGCTCCCCTTGCGGCATAGAGCGGGTCTCTGATCCGCATCCACTGACCAAATAGATATTACGCTTTTCAAGACGGCTGCCCCTGCCGGGCAGCCGGCCGGCGAAGCCTTCCTAGTTTCCACCGCCGCAGATCGGCAATCACCACCTGAACGGAGAACTGAAAATGTCCAAGCTCGAAGTCCTTACCCCCGCCAATAGCCAGCTCATCTTCATCGACCAGCAGCCGCAAATGGCTTTCGGTGTGCAGTCGATCGACCGCCAGACCCTGAAGAACAATGTCGTCGGCCTCGCCAAGGCGGCAAAGATTTTCAACATTCCGACGACCATCACCACGGTCGAAACGGAAAGCTTCTCTGGCAACACGTTCCCGGAACTGCTTGCGGTCTTCCCGGAAAACGACATTCTCGAGCGTACCTCGATGAATTCCTGGGACGACCAGAATGTCCGCGATGCGCTGGCGAAGAACGCCGCTGGTGGCCGCAGGAAGATCGTCGTCTCCGGCCTGTGGACGGAAGTCTGCAACACCACCTTCGCACTCTCGGCGCTCCATGATGTCGCGGATTACGAGATCTACATGGTGGCGGACGCCTCCGGCGGCACCTCTGTCGATGCGCATAAATATGCCATGGACCGCATGGTGCAGGCCGGCATCATTCCCGTGACCTGGCAGCAGGTGCTGCTCGAATGGCAGCGCGACTGGGCACGCAAGGAAACCTATGACGCCGTCACCACACTGGTGAAGGAACATTCCGGCGCCTACGGTATGGGCATCGATTATGCCGTCACCCATGTCCATGGCGGTGAAGAACGCGTCAAGCACGGCAAGCGCATCGGCCCCAACCCGGCCAAGAAATAAGCTTTCAACCACGCCGCGCCGGCAGGATCGCCATCCAGTCCGGTGCGGCTTTTACCCATCGAGGAGGTTTCGATGAAAGTCTATCTTCTGTCCCTTGGCGCCGGTCTGCTGGTCGGCATCGTTTACAGCCTGCTCAATGTGCGTTCTCCCGCACCACCCGTCATCGCTCTCGTCGGTCTGCTCGGCATATTGGTTGGAGAGCAGATCATCCCTTTCGCGAAGACGATCGTAGGCAAGGAACCGGCCGCCGTTTCGTGGATCAACCAGATCAAGCCGCATATGTTCGGCCATATGCCGAAGGGTGGCGCTGAAACAACTGGCCTTGCCGAGGTCAAACAGCCTATCAACCGGGAGAGAGGCTGATGCCGACACGACGCACCTTTCTTGGCGCGGCTTCGAGCCTTGCCTTTCCGAATCTGTTTTCACCGGCTAAGGCCGCTGATCTCATCAAGACCGGAGGTTCTTCCATGCATCCAGATACGATCCTTCACAATGGCCGCGTCACGACGCTCGATCGCGGCAATCCGAATGCAACAGCAGTGGCCATCAAGGATGGCCTGTTCCTGGAAGTGGGAAGCGATGCCGAGGTCATGGCGCTTGCCGGGCCGGATACGAAGATCGTCGACCTGAAGGGCAAGCGGGTTCTGCCCGGCCTGATCGACAATCATACCCACGTCGTGCGCGGCGGCCTGAACTTCAACATGGAGCTACGCTGGGACGGTGTGCGCTCGCTTGCCGATGCCATGGACATGCTGAAGCGTCAGGTGGCGATCACGCCTGCCCCGCAATGGGTGCGGGTCGTGGGCGGTTTCACCGAGCATCAATTCGTTGAAAAGCGCCTGCCGACCATCGAGGAAATCAATGCGGTGGCGCCGGATACGCCGGTCTTCCTGCTGCATCTCTACGACCGGGCGCTGCTGAACGGCGCAGCGCTTCGCGCCGTTGGTTACACCAAGGATACGCCGAACCCGCCCGGCGGCGAGATCACCCGCGATGCGAACGGCAATCCGACCGGTCTGCTGCTCGCCAAGCCGAATGCCGGCATCCTCTATTCGACGCTCGCCAAGGGGCCGAAGCTGCCTCTCGATTATCAGGTCAATTCCACCCGCCACTTCATGCGCGAGCTGAACAGGCTGGGTGTGACCGGCGTGATCGACGCCGGCGGCGGCTTCCAGAATTACCCCGATGATTACGAAGTGATCCAGAAGCTGTCGGATGAGAACCAGATGACGGTTCGGCTGGCCTACAATCTCTTCACCCAGAAGCCGAAGCAGGAGAAGGAGGACTTCCTCAACTGGACGTCATCGGTCAAATATAAGCAGGGTAACGACTATTTCCGGCACAATGGCGCAGGCGAAATGCTCGTCTTTTCCGCTGCCGATTTCGAGGATTTCCGCCAGCCACGGCCGGACATGCCGCCGGAAATGGAAGGCGAGCTCGAAGACGTCGTCCGGATTCTGGCGGAAAACCGCTGGCCCTGGCGTCTGCACGCCACCTATGACGAGACGATTTCGCGGGCGCTGGATGTCTTCGAAAAGGTCAACCGGGATATCCCGCTCGAAGGGTTGAACTGGTTCTTCGATCATGCCGAAACCATCTCCGACCGCTCGATCGACCGCATCGCCGCGCTTGGCGGCGGCATCGCAACCCAGCATCGCATGGCCTATCAGGGCGAATATTTCGTCGAACGGTATGGCCAGGGCGTGGCGGAGGCCACACCGCCGATTGCGCGAATGCTGGAAAAGGGCGTGAACGTTTCGGCCGGTACGGATGCAACACGCGTCGCCTCCTATAATCCGTGGGTGTCGCTGTTCTGGATGGTGACGGGCAAAACGGTGGGCGGCATGCAGCTTTATCCGCGCGCCAACTGCCTCGACCGCGAGACGGCGCTGCGCATGTGGACCGAAAAAGTCACCTGGTTCTCCAACGAGGAAGGCAAGAAGGGCCGCATCGAAAAAGGCCAGTTCGCCGATCTCGTGGTGCCGGACAAGGATTATTTCTCCTGCGCGGAGGATGAAATCTCCTTCCTTACATCCGAACTGACCATGGTCGGCGGCAAGATCGTCTATGGCGCCGGCGACTTCAGGACACTTGATGAAAGCAATATTCCGCCGGCGATGCCCGACTGGTCGCCTGTGCGAACCTTCGGCGGTTATGCCGCTTGGGGTGAGCCGCAGGGTGCTGGAAAGAACTCGCTCAGACGGGCTGCGATCTCGTCCTGCGGCTGTGCCAGCGATTGCGGTGTGCATGGCCACGACCATGCCGGCGCCTGGACGTCGAAACTGCCGATTGCCGATCTGAAGGGCTTTTTCGGCGCTCTCGGCTGCTCCTGCTGGGCGGTCTGAGGCTGATTGGCAAGAGAAATCCAACGGGCAGTGGATTCCCGCTGCCCGTTGTCTGCGAAAGATCCGGCGATAAAAAGAATATTACAAAATTCGCAATTATATAGAAACTATTGATGCAATTGTTGGCAGTAATCCTTTGCGCCAATATCGCTCCATCACATGAACGCAGCGCCGCTCGAACCGACCGGCCAGATCGCAGGAGCAAAAAATGACCGAGCCATCTTCAACCCTTCGCCTTCGCGGCTTCCTCGCAAATGTCGTTGCCGCCCCCACCACAAAGACCCTTGCGCTTCTGGCGCTTTGCTCGGCCTATATTCAGGGGCCGCTGACCAAGATCTTCGACTTCCCCGGCGCGATTGCCGAGATGAACCATTTTGGCCTTCAGCCGGCGGCCGCATTCGCCGTCGTCGTCATCCTGTTCGAGCTTACCGCCTCCGCATTGGTGGTGTCGGGCTTCCTGCGCTGGGCCGGTGCTCTCTCACTTGCAGGCTTCACGCTTCTGGCCACCTTCATCGCTCTGCGCTTCTGGGAAATGGCGCCCGGCATGGACCGCATGATGGCCACCAACGCCTTCTTCGAGCATCTTGGCCTTGCCGGCGCCTTCATCATCGTCGCCGCAATCGATCTCACGAAAGGAACAGGCAAATGAGTGCCGCAAAATCTTCGGCGAGCAGCTTTGCTCCCCTTGCGCAACCGGTTTTCGCCGTCCTCTGGGCCGCGACGGTGCTCGGCAATACCGGCAGTTTCATGCGTGATGTCGCCAGTTCATGGCTGATGACCGATCTTTCGGCCTCGCCGGCGGCCGTCGCCATGGTTCAGGCGGCAGGGACGCTGCCGATCTTTCTGCTGGCAATCCCGGCCGGCGTGCTGACCGATATTCTCGACCGCCGCAAATTCCTGATCGCGGTGCAGCTGCTGCTGGCCTCCGTCAGCGTTACCCTCATGGTTCTGGCCCAAACCGGCCTGTTGTCCGTCAGCGCGCTGATCGGTCTCACTTTCCTCGGCGGCATCGGCGCCGCGCTGATGGGCCCGACCTGGCAGGCCATCGTGCCGGAGCTGGTGAAACGTGAGGATATCAAGAGCGCCGTGGCGCTGAACTCGCTCGGCATCAACATCGCCCGTTCCATCGGTCCGGCTGCCGGCGGCATTCTGCTCGCGGCCTTCGGGGCGGCCTTTACCTATGGCGCCGATGTCGCCAGCTATTTCGTGGTTATCGCCGCCCTTCTGTGGTGGCCACGGGCAAAGAACGCCAATGATGCACTTGCGGAAGGTTTCTTCGGCGCATTCCGGGCGGGCCTTCGTTATACCCGCGCCAGCAAGCCGCTGCATGTCGTCCTGCTGCGGGCGGCGATTTTCTTTGCCTTCGCCAGTGCCGTCTGGGCGCTGCTGCCTCTGGTCGCCCGGCAATTGCTCGGTGGAGATGCGAGCTTCTACGGTATCCTGCTCGGCGCCGTCGGCGCCGGCGCCATCGGCGGCGCGCTGGTCATGCCAAAGCTGCGCGAACGTTTCGATGCCGATGCCCTGCTGCTGGGTGCGGCTCTCACCACTGCGCTCGTCATGGCCGGACTGTCCTTCGCACCGCCGAAATGGCTTGCCATCATCATCCTGCTCTTCCTCGGTGGCGCATGGATCACGGCGTTGACCACGCTGAATGGGGCCGCCCAGGCAGTTCTGCCGAACTGGGTGCGTGGCCGTGGCCTTGCCGTCTACCTCACCGTCTTCAATGGCGCGATGACGGCCGGCAGCCTAGGCTGGGGTGCTGTTGGTGAAGCCACAGGCGTGCCGGGTGCGTTGCTGATCGGCGCTGCGGGATTGCTGGTTGCGGGCCTCGTCATGCACCGCCTGAAACTGCCCGCGGGTGATGCGGATATGGTGCCGTCCAACCATTGGCCCGAACCGCTCGTTGCCGAGCCGGTGGCCCATGATCGCGGCCCGGTTCTGATCCTGATCGAATATAATGTCGAAAAGCATCACCGCTCCGCTTTCCTGCATGCACTGGACGAGCTTTCCCAGGAACGTCGCCGCGATGGCGCCTATGGCTGGGGTGTGACGGAAGACTCCGCCGATCCGCAGAAGATTGTCGAATGGTTCATGGTGGAATCCTGGGCTGAACATCTGCGCCAGCACAAGCGGGTTTCCCATGCCGACGCGGATTTGCAGGGCAAGGTGCTGGCTTACCATTCCGGACTGGAAAAGCCTGTCGTGCGGCACTTCCTCACAATCAACCGTCCGGGGAAGGCATAAGACGGAAAGGGGCCGAAAGGCCCCTTTTTTGTTGTTGCCGTTGAAACCGTCTGACTATTGCGTAATCCGCTCCAGCACGCGGCTCAATGCGTCCTTCAGCGCCCCTGAGCCGCCCTTGCCGTCGAAGTCCAGCAGCACCTGCTCGTTGAGGCCGCCTTTTGTCGCGAACTCGCGGCTGATCTCGGTGAAATCCGCCTTGCTTCCCGCAAGCACCGCCACCTCGGAGAGGCCGGCGAAGAGGGGGGCAAGATAAGCGCGCGCCTTTTCTTCCGGCAGCCCGTTCTCGGCCAGCCATTCGGTCGTTGTCTGCATGATGCCGAAATAGGTGGCCATCAGAGCGCTGGCCGCGGCCAGAAGGTCGTATTCCGCCTTGGTCTCGCATTCCACCGCATTGCCGAGCACGTTGAAGATTGCGGCAGTGTCCGTATCGGCGGGATAAATGGCGGTGACACCCTTGCGCCGGGCGACGAAGGGCAGCGGGATCGCCTGGGTGAGACGCACATCCGTGCCGATCCAGTCAAGAAGCGACTCGCGGCTGGTTGCCGCCACGACGCTGATGACCTTCTGCCCATCGCGGAACTGCAGTGGCCGGATGACCTCTTCGGCGATCTGCGGACGGATAGCCAGCATCACGGTATCGCAGCCATTGACGATCGCCTGATTGTCGCTGGAGATGATCACCTGCGGAAAATCGACTGCAAGTCTGGCCGAGATATCCGCGCTGCGCTGGGACACCATGACATGCTGCAAGGCGGTAGGCCTGGCCAGCAGGCCCCGTACCATTGCATCGGTAATGGCGCCGGTTCCGATAAATCCGATTTTCTGGGGAAGGGACATGAGGTCTCCGCTGCGGCGATTGGACCGAGAGAGACATCGGCCGTGTCATTTTCGTTCGATGCTAAATTTTCCGCCGGGAATTGTCGACAAGCAGGCGGCATTAATTTGCAAGCGAGGCGGCGCCTTCCCGGCACACCCGCACATGATGGCGCGCGCCGTTAAGAATGCTATGGTTTGCGCGTGGTCGCGACGTTGGGCCGAGCGACCTTGCCGCGGTTGACATGTGGACGGGAGTGCAGGGGATGAAAAAGGCGATCATATTCGACTGCGAGTTCCTCTGCCTCGATGGGTCCCAGCGCAGGTTCTGGTGCGCGGCCCATGACCCGGATCCGGTCATCGCGCAGATCGGCGCCGTCAAGCTCGGGCTGGAGGGCGATTTTCCGCTTCTGGGGACCTATAAAGCCTATATATCTCCGATCGACCGCCATGGCGGAAGATACGCGATCGATCCTTTCTTCACCCGGCTGACGGGTATCACCGAGGAGATCATCGAAGCGGAAGGCGTTCCCTTGCAGGAGGCCCTTTCAAGCTTCGACAGTTTCACGCAAGGCGCCCGATGCTGGTCATGGGGCAAGGACGAGCTGAACATGGTGGCGATCAGCTGTTATGTCGCCGGCATCCAGCCGCCCATGCCCGCCGGCCGTTTCGACAATGCCGTCAAACTTCTGCTTGCAGCGGGAATGCCGGTGGAGGATCTGGCACAAACGCCAAGCAACAGGCTGGCCGATTATTACGGCGTCGAGCATCCGCCACTGCAGGGACACGATGCGCTCGATGACGCGCTTTCGGTTTCCTATACACTGCAACATCTCCTGAAGGGCGGAAAGCTGCCGCCGGAAGTGTTCGGCGCCTAGCCGATGTCAGGCGGCTTGCGTCACGATCCCGGCCGATGCTCGCGAAAGGCTGCGGCGAGCGTGCGCAGCGCCTCCCGGGATCTGCTGTCTGTCAGGGTCGAGAACATGATGATTTCCGTGGAGGGCAGGGGCGGCAGGCCAAAACGCTGGCTGACCTCCACCGTGCCGGGTGGTGCAAGACGGGAGGAGAAGGCGGAAACCGCAAGCCCGGCCGAGACGGCTGCGGTCACCATCGACGATGTGCCGCCAAGAAACACTTCCGTCCACGCAATCGCAGCCGCATCCAGGGCGCGGGTGGCGATGTCACGCACACCGCAGGCGGGTGAGAGCGCCGCCAGCCGCAGCGGTTCACCCTGACGGTGTTCGAATTGCGGGGTTGCATACCAGCCGAAATGTTCCGGTCCGAGCACCTCGCCGTCGCGCCTATCGTCTTCGCGCCGGATGATCGCCGCATCGATCTCCCCACGGTCGAAGGCGTCAAGCAGGGATCTGGAATGATCCATGCGTACTTCAATCGTAAGCCCGGGGTCGTGGTCGTTGAGACGTGCAAGCAGGGTCGGAACCTCCGGTCCCGCCACGTGGGCGGCAATGCCAAGGCCGAAGCGGCGGCGCGGCGAGGAAAGACCCGCCAGCGCCCGATCATGCGCGGCGAGAAACTCGCGGGCGGGCGCCAGAAATACCGCACCCTGTGCGGATAGCCGCACGGAGCGCGGTGTGCGTTCGAGCAGCCGCTGGCCGAGCCTGTCCTCCAGCCGTTTGAGCTTGACGCTGATGGCGCCCTGGGTGGTGCCGAGCGCTTCGGCAGCGCGGGTGAAGCTCTGCATATCGGCGATGGTGACGAAGGCCTCGACGGCCTCCACATCCAGCGTGCTCATATCGATTATTCCGATTTGTTGTCTCTGAAATAGCCAATCATCCAATTCAGTAATGGTCAAGCTTTGTCTAGCGTGCCTCCACAGATCGGTTCTCGCAGTGGTGAACCGACCCTTGAAAGGCTGAGGAATGACCCTTGCCGTTACCGTCCCAGCGGGCAGCAGAAGCGCCATGGCGCTCGCTGCCGTCTGTCTCTCCGCCCTGATGTTCGGACTGGAAATTTCCAGCGTTCCGGCGATCCTGCCAACACTGGAACAGGTGCTGCACGCGGATTTCCGGCAGCTTCAGTGGATCATGAATGCCTATACCATCGGCGTGACGATGGTGCTGATGGCGACGGGGGCGCTGGCCGATCGCTTCGGCCGCAAACGTGTCTTCATCGCCAGCATCTTCGCTTTCTCACTGTCCTCTCTCGCCTGCGGAATGACGGAAAACGTCTCGGTGCTGATCGGCGCGCGTTTCCTGCAGGGACTGAGCGGCGGCGCGATGCTGGTGTGCCAGATCGCCATCCTGTCGCATCAGTTCCGCACGGCCCGTGAACGCGGCATGGCGTTCGGCTGGTGGGGCATCGTCTCGGGCGTGGGACTGGGTTTCGGCCCGATCATCGGCGGCGCCATCGTTGCGCTGTGGAGCTGGGAATGGGTGTTCCTCGTTCACACCGTGCTTGGCGTGGGGACATGGCTGCTTGCCGCCGGCGGTGTGGGAGAATCACGCGATCCGGAAGCGGCGCGTCTCGATCTTGCCGGCATGGTCACGCTTTCGGTTGCCGTTTTTTGCCTCGCCTTTTTCATCACCCAGGGACCCGAGCTCGGTTTTGCGAGCCCGGCGGCGCTTCTGATCCTCGGCATTTCTGTCGCGAGCTTCATCGCCTTCGTGATCGCTGAAAAGCGTAACGCGCGGCCGATGTTCGACTTCTCCGTCTTCCGCATCCGGCCATTTTCCGGGGCGATCATCGGTTCGGCGGCGATGAATATCAGCTTCTGGCCGTTCATGATCTATTTGCCGATCTGGTTTCAGGCGGGCCTCGGTTATGACAGCGTCACCGCCGGCCTCGGCCTGCTTGCCTATACGCTGCCGGCGCTGGTGGTGCCGCCTTTGGCGGAGCGCCTGTCGTTGCGCTACCAGCCGCGCCTTGTCATTCCGGCCGGGCTATTCACCATCGGCCTCGGTTTCATGCTGATGAAATTGGGAAGCGGCATCGAAAATGCGAGCTGGCTCACCATGCTGCCCGGCTGCATCCTTGCCGGTATCGGGCTAGGACTGACCAATACGCCTGTTACCAACACCACCACGGGGGCGGTTTCCCCCGCCCGTTCCGGCATGGCTTCAGGTATCGACATGAGTGCGCGCATGATCTCGCTCGCCATCAATATCCCGATCATGGGTTTCATTCTGGTCGAGGGCGTCCGGGCTTCGCTCCGGGCAAACCTGCCATCAGCTGCGGATATCGGGGCGTTGCAGTCGCTTGCGGAAAAGATCGCGGCGGGCACCGCCGGCACTTCTGCGCAGGGTGTTTCGCAAGAGCTCGTCCATCAGGCGCTTGCGGACGGTTTTGGTCTGGTCATGCTTTATGCCGGCATCAGCGTCTGGTTCCTTGCCGCCATCAGTTTCATGATCTTCGGTCCGGCGCAAAAACCTGCTCATGGTTAGCGCGAAGTCCGAGGCAACCTGGGACGAGCCTCAGGCGCTTTCGTTTATTCTGGCCTCGGCGAGACGTTTGCCGAGGTTGAAAAAAGTGAGCTTCATATGGCTGCGTTTATCTCCACCCTCAAGGCTGGAGAAAGGTACTTTGAAACCGAATATTTCATCCGGCTCGCCAGAGCGTTCCCGCCAGAATGCATCGATGTCCGAAACCATCATTTTTTGCCGCCGGGCGCGCCGGTAACGGATGGGGTGCCTGGAATGGGCGACAGCGAAATAGTCATGTGCACCCTCGGCGGCGAGGCCTTGCAGAACCATGAGTGCAGCCTCCTTCGGACGAAGCCCCGAGAGGTCGCGCGTCATCGACACCATTTGCTCTTTCGCGGCGCGCGGACCCTGCATGCCGCCAACGACAATCGTGTGGTTCTGTGTCTCGCGCCCTTCAACGAAAGTGAATGTTGCTGTCCAGAGAATGGTGTTGTCATGGCTGCGAATGAGTCTGACGGAAAAAGCACCCTCGTGCCGGCCGCCGCAGCAATCCGCGAGGGCCAGTATGCATCGATATTCATCGTTCCGGCCGCGAACCGTGCCCATATCAATGGTTTTTCCCGCCCACAGCCCGGCCATGACGCTCCTGGAAAAATGCCGGTCCGCAATTGCGAAATTATCCATGAGAAAAACCAGCCGTCTCTTCCGGGAAACTTTATTGATGAGGAGTTTCGACAGGGGTTTCTGGAGAAGGTCGTCATGCGGGAGCGGCAATTTTCGCTCTGCTGAAAAATCCGCCAGAAACCGCCACCACCGAAAGGTGACCAATGGATTGGCCGCAAAACGCAGCCAGAAAAGGACCGCCCGCTTCCAGTAGGCGCGCCGGGCAAAGGTCATAATTCTCCAGAACAACAAAAAACGGGGTGTTTCCGAAACCGTCTGGGCCACATCATCCGTGACCGGGAGTTTCTCTGCCAGAACGGCAGCATCTTGAATGCGCGACATAAATGGGCTTCCGGCAGAACATGGCGTTCAGCCGGGGCATGCGCTGGAATTGTCAAGATTCTGTCGAGAAACGGCCTGCCCTACGTGAAGACCGGTTTGTTGCCTCAGCGCAAAAACAAGCAACCGCAAAGAGACGGTTGGCCGGGAGATTTCAGGAGGTTTTCCCAAAGACAACCGTCACGATAGTTCCGCCGTCCGGACGCGCCTTAATCTGCAGATCGCTGTCATGCGCCTGTGCGATTGCGCGGGCAATCGACAGGCCGAGACCTGTGCCACCGGTTTTGCGCGCGCGTGACGGTTCCATCCGCCAGAAAAGTTCGATGCCGTGCGCCTCGACGCCAGCGGGAAAGCCCGGCCCCTTATCCTCGATCGCGAAAAAGGCGCGCCCGTCCTGAAGCCCGGTCGAACAGCGTAGAAACCCGCCGCTCGCCGCGTAGCGGCGCACATTATCCATCAGGATCAACAGAAGCTGCCGAAGGCGTTGTCGGTCGCCGCAAACGGGAGCGGGCTCCAGCGACATATCGAGATCAATGCCGACCTCATCCATCAGTGGCCGCGCCGCTTCCGCCACCGCCGCGCATTCGGCGGCGAGATCAAGTGGCTCGGTGTCTTTGACGAGGCTGTTGGTTTCCGCCAGCGAAAGCGTGCGCAAATCGTCAACAAGACGCGCCAGCCCCTCCACATGGACGATGAGGTGGCGAATGGCTTGCTTGTCGAGGGGAAAGACATCATCCGCGATGCCGTGCAAACGGCCCCGCAGGATCGTGAGAGGGGTGCGCAGCTCGTGGGCCACCGCCATCGTGTTGAACTTCAGCCGGCGTTCCATCATCTGAAGTTCCCGCGTCAGGGTCTCGAAGCTGTCGACCAGAAATGCGACTTCGGCGATGGGGCTCGCCTTGATTTTTGCGCCGCCGCTGAAGTTGCCGGTCGCCATGCGCCGCGCGGCATCAGCAAGTTCGCCGAGAGGTGCGGCAATGCGCCGGGATATGAAATAACCAAGCAAGCTGCACAGGAAGACACCGATCAATCCGAAGACGAACACCGATTTGATGAGCTCGTTATCTGCCTGATCCTCCAGGCCCGGCAAAACCTCGACAAGGGCTTGAAGTTGGCGCTGATCCGGCATCATGCCCAGGTCGATATCCGAGAAGGCCTTGGCGGCATCGGGCGACAGCTGGGCGATGATGCGCTCCTCAATGTTGTCCGCATACCAGGAAACGCCGAAATAGACCAAAGCAACGGCAAAGATGAGCATCGTGGTGATCGTGATCGCCGTCATCGTGCGCAGGCGGAGTCGCCAGGGCTTCATGGTTTCTGCTCCCCGGCCAGCCGATAACCGACGCTGCGCACCGAGACCAGATAACCGCAGGCACCGTGATCCGTCAGTTTCTTGCGCAGATTGGCGATATGTGTGTCGATGGTGCGCGCCAGCGCATCGCTTTCCGGCAGGCAGGCGTCGAGAATATCGGCGCGCTGAAAGGCGTGGGTGGGACGACGCGTCATATGGGCGAGGATCCGGAACTCGCTCAGCGTCAGGGGCAGAACGGCCCGCTCCCCACCATGGCAGACGGCCGCGACATAAGCTTCGGTGTCCACTTCTATGGCCCCGAAACGCAAAACCCCGCCGGAGCCCGGCTGTCGCGTGCGTTTCAGCACGGCATTCACCCGGGCGATCAATTCATGTGGATTGAAGGGTTTGACGATGTAATCGTCAGCGCCGAGGCGAAGGCCGGTCAGCTTGTCCATATCCTCCGCAAGAGAGGTGACCATGATGACGGGCGTCTCCCGTTCCCGCCGGATGCGGTTCAACACCTCGATGCCATCGAATTTCGGCAGGCGGATATCGAGGAGAACCAGATCCGGCCTCAACATGGAGAAATGGGTCAGCGCCGTTTCTCCATCGCTGGCTCTGACGGTTCTGTATCCTTCGCGAATGAGATAGGCGTCCAGAATCTGAATGATATCAGGGTCGTCTTCGACGATCAGAATAAGCCCTTTGTCCATGCTGAACCTGCAAATTTATTTATATATAGGCTGTGGTGGCGGCTGGACGCTAAGCGGATGCGAAACGTCGGGCAAGGGCCTCCATCCTTTAATAAAGCCAATGCGCACCGCTTTCCTTGCAGTCTTGCGTCTTTCTCCGCAATGCCTTGACATTTCTGCGGAAGAGAACTGGTCATGCACCAGTCTCTCGCCAGTAAAACTCACCAAAAGAAGCGGAATTGGACCCGGCGGTCCAAATTTCGCGCAAACGCAGTCTTTGCCGTCCGTCAGGCATTGGCGAGCGCCGCCGGCAGCCCCTCTTTGCAGGCCCTTCTGGTCGCCTTTGCGATGATGATCGTCTTTACGATCAGGCCGGATATCGATCTTGAAGTGAGCCGGCAATTCTGGGCGGACGGTTTCACCCTCGGCGACGACGAGTTCCTGATTGCCGTCCGCGATCTGAACCGCATGCTTCCGGCGGTCTTGTTATCAGGACTTGCGGGCATGCTTTTCGCCATGCCATTCTCGGGCGGCCTGGTACGACTTTTTCCGCCACATAAGTTGCTGTTTATTATGGTATTTTTTGCTCTTGGACCAGGCGCCGCGGTGCATGCCCTGAAAAACCTGTTCGGCAGGGCAAGGCCAAGACATCTCGCGGAGTTCGGGGGAGAGCTGGTTTTTACACCGGTTCTTTCCCTCAATGGCGGCTGCGCCCGAAACTGTTCTTTTCCTTCCGGTGAAAGCGCGTCCGCAGTCGCCCTCCTGGCCTTCATCATCCTCCTGCCAGAGAAATTTCGCCTGATCGGCGCCGCAATATTGGCGCCGTTTATCGTGATTGTCTCTCTGAACAGGGTGGCGATGGGCGCTCACTTCCTCTCCGATGTCCTGATTGCATGGCCCTTGATGCTCGCTGTGTTCCTTCTGCTCCAGCGGCCGTTCATGAACAATCGGCAGGCGATAGACGCGGCCTTCGCGCGCAAGGTCGGCGGGTCGCGGCCCGCCGCAGGATCAAGGCCATTTGCCGAACACTAGGGTCCGCAGGACGTCCTGACCCCAATACCAGAAAGGGCAGTGGAAAACCGCTGCCCTTTCTGTTTCTTTTGGACCGGCTGCTAAGGCCTTATTTCACCTGTGCGACCACAAGCTTGCCGTCGGCGCGTTCGGCGATGAACTCGATATTGGCGCCTTCCTTGAGCTTGGCGAGGATCGCATCGTCCTTGACGCGGAACACCATCGTCATGGCCGGCATGTCGAGGTTCTTCAGTTCTTCATGGATAATGGTGACTTTTTTGGCCGCGGCATCAACCTTCTTGACCGTTCCCTTGGTGAATTCCTCTGCGAATGCACTGAGGGGAGCGGCGAGCAGGAGCGCTGCTGCGACGGTGATTTTAACGATGGTCTTCATGGTCAGATTCCTTTGTTGCTGGATTATTTTGCAGAAACTTTGAGATCGCCGCGCATGCCGGCCTCGTAATGTCCGGGTTTCAGGCAGGCGAATTCGAACATGCCGTCATTGGTGAATTTCCAGACGATTTCGCCGCTTTCGCCGGGCGCGAGGCTGATGGCGTTCGGATTGTCGTGTTCCATCTCCGGAGCCTTCTCCATGGCGGCCTTGTGCTCCAGATTGGCCTTCTGTTCGTCGAGAATGAATTCATGGTCCAGTTCGCCGACATTCTTCACGGCGAAACGAACCGTCTTGCCCTTCTTGAATTCGAACTTGGCGGGCGTGAACAGCATTTTGCCGTCGGGCGTTTCCTTCATCGTCACCTGAATGGTCTGGGTCACCTTGGCCTTGTCGCCGGGTTCGCCGATCGCCATCGCTGCATGGCCGCCGCCGTGGGTGCCCGATGCAAGGGCTGGCGTGGCGAGAGCGGCGAAAAGCAGTGCAAGTTTCAATTTGGTCATTCTGTATCTTCCTTGATTTTGATGGGTTGTTGGTCTGTGCAATCAGCCGTGTTTCATCGGCTGCGGTGTGATCTGCGTTTTGGGGTCGGTGTTTTTCTGCGTATCCGGCAACTCGCCGGTCCATTCCCAGGCCTGGGTTCCGGGCGGGTTTTCGTACCAGCCGGGATCGGCGTAATCGCCCGCGGAGATGCCTTCGCGAACCTTCACCACGGAGAACATGCCGCCCATTTCGATGGGGCCGTGCGGACCCCAACCCGTCATCATCGGTACGGTATTCTCCGGGATCTCCATTTCCATCGCGCCCATATCGGCCATGCCGGCGGTGCCCATGGGCATATATTCCGGCCGGACCTTGCGGATCTTTTCGGTGACCGTCTTCTTGTCGACGCCGATGAAGGTCGGGACATCATGCCCCATCGCGTTCATCGTGTGGTGCGACTTGTGGCAATGGATCGCCCAGTCGCCGACATATTTGGCGTCGAATTCATAGGCGCGCATCGCACCCACGGGGATGTCGATGCTCACCTCCGGCCACCGCGCCTCGGGCCGCACCCAGCCGCCATCCGTGCAGGTCACCTCGAAATCGTAACCGTGCATATGGATCGGGTGGTTTGTCATGGTCAGATTGCCGACACGCACACGCACGCGGTCGTCCTTGGAAACCACCAGCGGGTCGATGCCCGGAAACACCCGGCTGTTCCATGACCACAGATTGAAGTCGGTCATGGTCATGATCTTCGGCACATAGGAGCCGGGGTCGATGTCGAAGGCATTGATGAGGAACACGAAGTCGCGGTCCACGGGCATGAATGCCGGGTCCTTCGGGTGGATCACGAAAAAGCCCATCATGCCCATCGCCATCTGCACCATCTCGTCCGAATGCGGGTGGTACATGAAGGTGCCCGATTTCACGAGATCGAACTCGTAGACGAAGGTCTTGCCAACGGGGATATGCGGCTGCGACAGGCCGCCCACACCGTCCATGCCGGATGGCAGGATCATGCCGTGCCAGTGGATCGTCGTATGTTCCGGCAGCTTGTTGGTGACGAAAATACGCACCCGGTCGCCTTCGACGGCCTCGATGGTCGGGCCGGGCGACTGGCCGTTATAGCCCCAGAGGCGGGCGGTCATGCCCTCCGCCATCTCGCGCTCCACCGGCTCGGCGACAAGGTGGAATTCCTTGACGCCGTTGTTCATCCGGAAGGGCAGGGTCCAGCCGTTCAAGGTGACCACGGGGTTGTAATCGGGGCCGGTGGTGGGCTTGACCGGGGCCTGGGTCGCAGCCGTTTCCATCACGGCTGCTTCCGGCAGGCTGCTGTTTGATGTTTTCGCCCAGGCCGCCGAGGAGACCATGGCGGCGCCGACACCCAGAAAGTTTCTTCTATTGAACATCGTGATTTCCTTTCTCAATGTCCGCCACCGCCGCCAGCGGCGGCAACCTCGGTCTCCGCGCCTGCCGCAGCACCCGTACCTCCCCCGTAGATGGCGGGAGCGAGGCCGGCCTCCGCGAGCCAGAAGTCGCGCTTGGCATTGATGGCCAGAAGGCTCGAATTGACCTTCTCCCGGCTGTCGGCGAGCAGTTCGAAAGTGTTGGTGATCATGCCGTTATAGGTCAGCAGCGACTGCTCCTCGATCTTGGTGCGCAGCGGCACCACGCTGTTGCGGTAGTGTCGGGCGATGTCGTAATTTGAGCGATAGGCCTGATAGGCCGAGCGGGCTTCCGAGCGGACATTGACCGCCTTTTCCGCGAGCAGGTTTGCCGCGCGCATATAGGCGAGTTCGGATTCCCGCATGCGCGCCTGACCGGAATCGAAGATAGGAATGACGAATTCCAGCTCGGCGTTGCCGGTTGTCTGTTTGTGTTTTTCGCCATCCTCCAGCTCGCGTTCGGTCTCGAAGCCCGACCGGATTTCGAGATCGGTCACGTATCGGGTGGCCTCGGTGAGCTTGAACGACCGGGCGGTCGCCTCCAGATCGAGCCTGGCCATCTGCAGGTCAACGCGGCGCTGCAGCGCCTCGGCCTCGATCATGTCCCGTTTGGCAAGCGCTTTCGGAAGCGGGGCCAGGCGGTTGGGAATGGTGTATTCGATGTCGGCGCCCCACAACCCCATCAGCCGCGTCAGTTCCTCCTTGGCAAGACGGGCCTCAAGTCGCGCCTTGGCGATCTGACCGGTCAGTTCGGCATAAAAGACCTGCTCGCGAGCCTGACCTTCCTTGTTGAGCGAACCCGCTTCTCCAAGCTTGACGGCAAGTTCCGAGGCGGCATCCGCCGCGGTCTGCGCCTGCGCCAGCTGGCCGACATTTTCCCATGCCGCCACGGCGGTAATCCAGGCGCGGCGGGTATCTGACGCGAGTTGCAGCGTCTTCAGCGCGGCGCCAAGCTGCGCCTTGCGGAAACCGGTATCGGCGATCTCGACATTTTTTTTGAGGGTGGCGAGCGCCAGAATATTGGTGACGACGACACCTTCGATCGCCTTGTAGGCCCTGAGCCCCGGGGTGCCGATCCCCGTCAGCCCGATGCCGATCCGCGGATTGACCAGCATGGTCGATTGCCATGCGGTGGCGGCGGATTCGCCGAGATCGGCATAGGCCGCCTGAAGGCCCTTGTTGTTCAGGAGCGCAACCTGCACCGCCGTCTCGACATCGAGACTTTTGCCAGCGGCCATCAGCGATTTGACGCGGGCCTGCGTCGCCTGCGCCTCGGTGCGGTTCTGCACCCAGACCGCCTGCTTTCCCGTCGCCTCGGATGTTCTGGCCGAAACATTGGTGAAACCGGCGTCGCGCGACGCATATTGGGCGGCTGTGACGCAGCCGCCGAGAAGGAACGGCAGGCAAAGGGTGGCCGCGAGTTTAGCACCGAGCTTGAACGTGCGTAACGTCATGATGCATCTCCTTTCGGAGCCTGCGCATCGTTCTGGTTACGCCAGGGCTTCGGGTCCGCCGGCGCGCGGTGCGTGTAACCCGCAACCGGGGTTTGATAGCGAATGGGGCCCGCGCCAAGCGTCGGGTTTGCCGCATCGTCATAGGAAGCGGCGTCGTTCATCAGGGATGTGGCTGTGCAGCCGCCCAGAAGCAGGGGCGCTGCAACCACAATATAAATCGGGTTCATGGATATTTTCCGAACAGGAGATGCAACGGCGCGACGGCGCTAAAGCCGCTCACGCACGGTCATTGCCCAAAGGCGGGCTTTGCCTGTTCAGATATTCGGGGGACGGTGAAGCAGCGGGGTCTGGCCCAGCGCCTTGCTGTCGTCAAGGAAGGAGCGGATGCTGTTGACGACGGGTCTACCAGTGGTGTCGTGGCTGATCAGGACCGCCATGCCGAGACAGAAATCGCCGCAGCATTGGGGCTTTGCGGTTTTTTGGGCGCCGCTATCATGCTCGGCGGTCATATCGTTGTGATCATGATTATCGGACATCATGGCTGAACCGCCATGGTCCATCATCGCGCCGTGATCCATCATGGCGGACTGATCGTGCTGCATTCCACCGGCTTCGGCAGGATGCATTGCGGCATTGACAGTGGAAACGCTATAGCCCGCCAGTGACAGGATCATCACCAGTCTGAACAACAGGGCCATCAATTTCGATGCTCGCAACATCTCACGCATGCTGGATAGAAAAGCTGCAGTCCTGTGATTTGTCAATGGATATCCCTCATAACCATCGACGAAAGCCTTTATGTCGCGCTTGACGCGGAGCCAAACCTTCCAGTCGAATGGCAAAGCGTGCAGTTTGCCCGCAGCTCACGCGAAGTCGATGAAGGCATCATCGAGAATGAGAAGCTTGCGGGCCTGCATGCGGGCATATTCCTCGTAAAAACCCTGCGAAATCCAGAGCGCGGAACGGCCGCGCCGGCCGCTCCAGCCGATGCCGCCGATCAGTTCGGCCGCGGCGAGCTTGCGGCCGACATGGATACGCGACAGGGAGAGGGAGGTCGCGAGCTGTGTCACTGTTTCCACATCGGTCAGACGCCTGCCCTGTTCGGGCGGTCTTTCCCAGTCGACGCCCGCGACAAGGCGGTCCATCAGCAGGCCGCCCGCATCGAACCAGTTGAAAATGATGGAAAGCGGGCCGGGGCAGCGCACCTCCGGATGTGACAGAAACGTCTGTGATACACGGGGGTGGATATGGGGAAGCAGGGCTTCCGATCGCCTGATGAAGCGTGATGCCCTGAAGCCTTCATCGAGCAGATCCAGCGCCTGAAAATGCACGTCGTACCATTGGGTGAGCATCGCCAGCGCCGGGGCTGAAGGCGCCACCCCAATGCCCGGCCCGTTGCCGGATTGGTCGACCGGGCGTGTCATTCCGCGTTTCAGCGCCTCCTTGAAGAAGGCATAGGCAACGTTATGGCTGGCAAGCCCGTGCCGGAGCGCCAGATGGCCGAAATCTTCCCGTGTCAGGGCAGCTTCTCCCGTCGCCGTTTCACAGTCCCCGCATTTCTGAAAATAGAGCGCCAGAAGCGCATGGCAAAGAAGCCGGTTCTGGCGTGTTGCGAAGAGCGCGGTCATCTCGGGCGAGCCTTCGTAGAGGGCGATGAAGCTGCCCGATAGCAGCCGCAGCGCGGCCGCGAAGGGCTCTTTCTGCAGCATCGCCTCTATTTCGCAGGGTGCCGGACCGCGGCCATCGGCGACGACGGCCGGCAGTCGGGAAATCGCAAAGTCGAAAAAACTGGTCATGGCCGCGCTCCGGAATGGGATGGTCTAGCGGCCTTACAGGAGCTGAAATGGCGCGTCTTCTCATTGCGCGCAGAGGTGAAATTTTACGCCGGCGGCATATCCGCAGCGCGGGCGTCACCGGGCGTCATGCCATAGGCGCCGGCGAACACACGGTAAAATGTTGCAAGGCTGTCGAAGCCGCAGCCATAGGCGATCTCCGTGACCGGCAGAGCCGGGAACGCCAGCAGCAACCGCCGCGCTTCCTCGATCCGCATGGAGGAGAGCGTGCGGGAAAACGACAGTTCGGCGCCCTCGAAAACCACATGCAATTGCCGAAGCGAAATGCCCAGTTCCTTCGCGACCGCGGCAGGGGTGAGGTTCTGCCGGGATTTTTTGCGCATCATGATGTCCTGGGCGGCATAACAGAGCCCGGTCCTGAGCGCGGCGCGCACCTCCGGCATGGCGGGCGAAAGCCGCCCGCGCGCCGTCATGGCAAGCCGGGCGATATGTGTGACATCGCGGGTGGGATCGATGAGCCTGCCGGGGTCGGTGTTCAGCGCGTTAAAAAGGGCCCGGAAGGGCAGGGAGAAACTATTGTTTTCGGCATAACGCGTCGCAAACAGGTCATCGGTGGCCTGGCCGAGCATGACCTCGTAGTCCACGGGGATCTTCAACATCTTATAGTGAAAATCCGCCTCGTTTCCCGGTATCGCATCATAGGGCAAGTCGGAATAGTTGATGGTGATATCGCCGCCGCCGACGGCGTGAACCTGATCCCTGCCGGCATGCAGAAACCCCGAACCCTTGACCTGCAGGCCGATGCAGAGGCTGTCGCCGGCAATGCGGGCGATATCGGCTTCGGTGCGGTTCACCCGGTAAGAGGAAGCGCGCATCTCGGTTACGACGGCGCCGGCGACGGCGTGCGCCTGAAACGAACCCCTGAAGCTGTGGCGAAGGTCCCGCGCAAGCTCGATCGTCACGCCAAACAGGCTTTTGCCGCGCACTTCGCGCCATTGGTCGAAGCGGTGTTCGGGCAGAAAATCGTCGGTTGCGAAGCGGACTATGGTGTTCGTGGCTCGATCCTCCCCCCGACGATCCCGGCGGCCTATTTTTCCGTTGCGCGAAATCGAAGATGAACGAGCGGGTAGGGTCGTCCCTGTCCGTCAAGGTCGGAGCGTCCGGTAGGCTCGAATCCCAGCCGGCGATAAAAACCCATGGCCTCGGTGTTCTGTTCGTTGACGTCAGTGGTCAGCGCGGGATGAAGCGCAAGCGCCCTCTGGACCAGTGCCTTGCCGATGCCCTGGCCATGATGGTCCGGATCGATGAAAAGCGCCTCCATATGCCCTTCATGCAGAAACATGAAGCCGAGCGCATGGTCAGAATCATCGACTGCCAGCGTCAGCGGCGCCTGTGGCAGGAAAGCTTCGACTTCCTCCCCGATCGCGGCGCGATCCGCCGGCAGGAGGAACTGGTGGGTGGCGTCGACGGCTTTGCTCCATATATCGAGGATGCGGGAAGCGTCGCGGCTCTCGGAGGGACGAAGTGTGATCATGCCTCACCCTTAGCAAGCGCGGAGTTTTCACGCCATGGGCCGGCCCGATCTTTTCCGTAAGCATCTGCGTATTCACTGAATTCCAGCGTTAGAACCCGGCGATTCTGATCCCGCATCTGCCGCCCATCTCTCCCGTTGGAAAATTTTCTCGAAAAAAGTGCTTGCAAAAAGCGGCTCGAAAAAAATAGATAAAAAGAACTTCTATCTATTTATTTTGAGGGGAAGATCGACAGATGGACCAGATCGCTACGCAAATCGACAGAAATCCAGCTCCGATTCCGGGTTTTAGCAATGGCTTGTCGCTTGAGGAGGCTAAAATTATCTATAATTTGCCTTTTAATGATCTCCTGTTCCGCGCCCAGCAGGTGCATCGCTGTCATTTTGATCCCAATGCCATCCAGATGAGCCGGCTTTTATCCATCAAGACCGGCGGCTGCCCGGAGGATTGCGGCTATTGCAGCCAGTCCGCGCGCAACCCCACCGGTCTCAAGGCCTCCAAACTGATGGAGGTGGAGCGGGTGCTGGCCGAGGCGCGCAAGGCGAAGGAAGGCGGAGCGACCCGTTATTGCATGGGGGCTGCCTGGCGCAATCCCAAGGAGCGCGACATGGAGGCGGTGGTGGCGATGGTCGAGGGCGTGAAGGCGCTCGGCATGGAAACCTGCATGACGCTTGGCATGCTGACGCCGGAACAGTCAGAACAGCTGGCCGATGCAGGTCTCGACTACTACAACCACAACGTCGACACCTCAGAGCGGTTCTATTCGCAGATCATCACCACCCGCACCTTCGAGGACCGGCTGGAAACACTTGCCAATGTCCGCGATGCCGGCATCAAGGTCTGCGCCGGCGGTATTCTCGGCATGGGGGAAACGGTGGAAGACCGGATCTCGATGCTGGTGACGCTCGCCAACCTGCCGGTTCCACCGGAAAGCGTGCCGATCAACATGCTGATCCCGATCCCCGGCTCGAAGCTCGCCAATGCCGACCCCGTCGATCCCATCGATTTCGTCCGCACCATCGCGCTGGCGCGTATCTTGATGCCGCGTTCGCATGTGCGGCTTTCGGCCGGGCGCACGGAGATGAGCGATGAGACACAGGCGCTCTGTTTCCTGGCCGGCGCCAATTCCATCTTCATCGGCGAAACCCTGCTGACGGCGGATAATCCGGGTGAAGACCACGACACGGCGCTTTTCCGCCGGCTGGGTCTGAAGCCGATGGAACTGCAGTCCACGGAATTGCAGTCTGGGGAGGCGGGCGGGTGCCGGTGAATCTCGCGGCGCTCTCTCCCTATGAGGCAAAGCTCGCCGGCCTGCAGCGCAAATCGCGGCTGCGCGCGCTTGCTCCCCAGGAGGGGATCGATTTCACCTCCAACGACTATCTTGGCCTTGCGGATTCACCCCGGTTGAAGGCGGCATTTGCCGATGCCATCGGAAGGGGCGTGCCGGCAGGCGCCGGCGGATCGCGGCTGCTGCGCGGCAACCACCGTGAACATGAGGCGCTGGAAGCGGAAGCGGCAGCGTTTTTCGGGGCTGAAAAAGCAATCTATTTCGGCAGCGGTTTTACCGCCAATGTCGCGCTGTTCTCCACATTGCCGCTGCGGGAAGACCTCGTCCTTCACGACGCCCTGATCCATGCCAGCGTCCATGACGGCATTGCGGCCGGCAAGGCGAAGGTAATCGCCGTGCCGCATAATCAGGTCGAGGCATTCGAACGGGAAATAATCCGCTGGCGGCGGGAGGGTGGCCGGGGTCGTCCGTGGATCGCCGTCGAAAGCCTTTATTCCATGGATGGGGACCGTGCCCCGCTTGCGGCCCTGGCTGATCTTGCCGGGAAACACGAAGGCTTCCTTGTCGTCGACGAGGCGCATGCGACCGGCGTATTCGGCCCCGGCGGGTGCGGCCTTGCCGCGGAGCTGGAAGGCCGTGGCAATGTGGTGGCGTTGCATACCTGCGGCAAGGCGCTCGGCCTTTCCGGCGCGCTTTTGAGCCTGCCAGTGGTTCTTGCCGATTACCTCGTCAACCGCGCCCGCGGTTTCATCTATTCGACCGCGCCTTCGCCGCTGATGGCGGCGGCGGTGCGGGAAGCCCTGCGCATCATCGCCGATGAGCCGTGGCGGCGCTTGCGGCTGGCGGAGCTGGTAAACTTTGCCGGCGAAGAGCTTCGCTCCCGGCTCGGCGTTGCACCCAGCGGCTCGCAGATATTACCGGTGATGATCGGCGACAATGCCCGTTCGCTGCGTATCGCCGCGCATCTGCGGGAGGGTGGTTTCGATGTGCGGGCGATCCGCCCGCCGACGGTGCCGGAGGGCACGGCGCGCCTGCGCATCGCCATCACGCTCAACGTGGATGAAAGCCAGATCGCCGATATGATGGGGCTGCTCGCCCTTTCGCTGGCGGAGGAGCGGAAATGAGCCCTCGTTTCGTCATTTCAGGCACCGACACGGGTATCGGCAAGACGGTTTTTTCCGCAGCGCTGACCCACGCGCTGCAGGCATATTATTGGAAACCCGTGCAGTCCGGGCTGGACGAAGAAACAGACAGCGAGACGGTGGAACGGCTGGGTGGCGTGCCGCGCGCACGCATCCTGCCGGAGGCCTATCGCCTGAAAATGCCGGCTTCGCCACATCTGTCGGCCCGCCTTGAGAATGTAACGATCGATCCCGCGCTGCTGCCGCCGCCGCAAACGGATGGACCTCTTGTCATCGAGGGGGCGGGCGGGCTTCTGGTGCCGCTGACAGACACATTGCTGTTCGCCGATATTTTCGCCCGCTGGCAAATTCCGCTTGTGCTGTGCGCCAGGACCGCGCTCGGCACCATCAACCACACGCTGCTCTCGCTCGAGGCGTTGCGGCGGCGCGCCATTCCGGTGCAGGGCGTGGTCTTCATCGGCGACGAGAACCGGGAAAATGAGCGCGTCATCGCCAATGTCGGCGCTGTTCGCCCGCTTGGCCGTCTGCCGCGCCTGCCGGAGATGACATCAGAGGCGCTGCATCAGGCATTTGCCCGACACTTCAATCTCGCTGATTTTCTGGAGGCGCCGGCATGAGCCGTTCCCCTGTCTGGCATCCTTTCACCCAGCATGGGCTGGAACCGCCGATGAAGCGCGTCGTATCGGCGGAAGGCGCATTTCTCGTCGATGAGGACGGCAATCGCCTGTTCGACGGCATTTCCTCCTGGTGGGTCATCACCCACGGGCACCGGCATCCCGCGATCATGGCCGCCATCCGCGCCGCGACAGAAGCCTTCGACCAGGTCATTTTCGCCGAGTTTTCCCATGAACCCGCCGAAACGTTGGCGCGCGGGCTGATCGAGCTTGCGCCCGCCGGGCTAAGCCATGTGTTTTATTCCGATAGCGGCTCGACTGCGGTTGAGGTGGCGCTGAAAATGGCGCTGGGATATTTCCACAATCGCGGAGAAAAGCGCGACCGTATCGTGGTGATGGAGCATGGTTATCACGGCGATACGATCGGCGCCATGTCAACAGGTGAGCGCGGCGTGTTCAATGCCGCGTACGAACCGTTGCTCTTCGGCGTCGACCGGCTGGCTTTTCCGCAAGCGGGCGGCGAACAGCAGACATTGGACATGTTCGAGAGTTTCTGCCGTTCGGGCCGTATCGCCGCTCTGCTGATCGAGCCGCTGGTGCTCGGAGCCGGCGGCATGAAGACGTACGGCGCGGATATACTGGCCGGGCTGAAACAGATCGCTGAGCGCCATGGATGCCTCGTCATCGCAGACGAAGTGATGACGGGCTGGGGTAGAACCGGAACTCTGTTCGCCTGCGAACAGGCGGGTATTTCGCCGGATATACTGTGCACATCCAAAGGGCTTACGGGCGGCTCGCTGCCGCTCGCGGCAACGCTGTGCAGGGCGGAAATCTTCGATGCGCATTTTTCAACGGATCGCCGCAAGACCTTTTTCCATTCCAGTTCCTATACGGCCAATCCGATTGCCTGTGCAGCCGCTGTCGCCAATCTTCAGGTCTGGCGGGATGAGCCCGTGCTTCAGCGTATCGGGCAATTGCAACAGATGCTGCGCGACAATCTCCGGCGATTTGCGGATGACCGGCGTTTCACCGGCATCCGGCAAATGGGGACCATCGCGGCGCTTGACCTCGTGGTGCCTGCCGGTGGTTATCTCGCCGAGGCGGGGCCGCGCATGCGGCAATTGTTCCGGGAGCGCGGGTTCGTCATCCGCCCGCTCGGCAATGTGCTTTATCTGATGCCGCCCTATTGTTCGACGGGGGAAGATCTGACCAGCGCCTTTGACGCCATCGACGAGGTGGCCGGGATCGTCACCGAAACCGCATCGTTAAAATCGCGTGCGGCCGGCATCGCGTGAAAACAGCGTACGGCCATGTTCAGCCTGTTCCAGAACCGTCTCCGAAAGCCCTGACAATGCAGACCCGTTCTTCCCGCATGGCCGGTTTTGGTCATGCCGTTCCGTCAAGATGTGTCGATAATGCCGAGATAGAGGCCAGCCTCGGGCTGGAGGCCGGCTGGATCGAGAGGCGCACCGGCATCCGCACGCGTTATTGGGCGCATGAGGGTGACACGTTGAGCGGCCTTGCCGCAAGAGCCAGCCGCATGGCGCTGGAAGATGCGGAAATTGGCTCCGCCGAGATCGCGCTGACGCTGCTTGCAACTTCTACACCGGATCATCTTCTGCCACCCTCGGCACCGCTGCTCGCACACCGGCTGGGCCTCGTCCGATCCGGCGCGATCGATCTCGCTGGGGCCTGTTCCGGCTTTCTTTATGCGCTCACCCTTGCCGATGGCTTTGTCCGCACCCACGGCCGCGCCGTGCTCGTCGTTGCCGCCAATATATTGAGCCGCCGTATCAATCCGGTGGAAAGGGCAAGCGCGGTCCTGTTCGCTGATGCCGCCGGCGCCGTTGTACTCAAGCCCTGCAGAGAGGCGCAGCGCGGGCTTTTGTCAGCCGATCTTGTTGCGGATGGCGGCGGTTATGATCTGATCCAGATAGCGGCGGGAGGCAGTAGCCAGCCGTTCTCTGCCGATACATCCGCCGAAGAGGTGCTAATGACAATGCGCGATGGCCGCGAGGTCTTCTCCCGCGCCGTGATGCTGATGACAGAGACCTCGAAAAGGGTGCTGAACGAGGCCGGAATGACGGCAGCCGACATCGACCGTTTCGTACCCCATCAGGCCAATGCCCGCATGTTTGACGCCGTCTGCGGCAATCTCGGCATTAACAGGCAAAAGACGGTTCGCACGATAGAAAGCTTCGGCAATTCCTCCGCCGCAACCATTCCGCTTTCGCTGTCCGTCGCCAATGCCGAAAGGCCTTTCACGGAAGGCGAAACCCTGCTTTTAACAGCGGCTGGCGCGGGCATGTCTGGTGGAGCGGCCGTTTATCGCGTTTGAACGGGGCATCGCGATAGCGCGTACCATTCCAAACTCAAGAAGCTGATTTTATTTGGAGAAATTTGGCTGGGGAACCTGGATTCGAACCAAGATTAACGGAGTCAGAGTCCGTCGTTCTACCATTGAACTATTCCCCAAAAGCCTGAAGCACGTTGCCGCGTTCGCTTTGGTGGGTCGTCATATAGATGATTTATTGCGAGGCGCAAGTCGAAAAAATCGAAAAATGCGTTTTATCCCTGTTTTGCGTTTCGTCTCAGGGGTCAGAGCCGTGCGCGGGTGGAGCGCGGGGTGGAGAGCAGGAGGCTGGTCTCGCTGCCGGTAATGCCGGGCACCAGGCGGATGCGGCGGAGCACCGCGTCGAAATCGCTGAGTGTGGCGGCGTTGAGTTCCACGATCAGGTCCCAGCGGCCGTTGGTGCTGTGGATTTCGGATATTTCCGGAAAACCGCCAAGGGTGCGGATGACACGATCAGTCACATGGCCTTCAATCTCGATCATCATGATGCCGCGGATCGCCGCCTCCACCGCGTCGGCGCGTAGAATGACGGTGTAACCGATGATGGTGCCGTCGTTCTCCATTCTTTCGATGCGCGAGCGCACCGTCGCGCGCGAGGTTTCCGTCTCGATTGCGAGATCAGAAATGCTGCGCCTGCCATTATGCCGCAAAAGGGTGATGAGCCGTTCGTCGAGATTATCCATGATGACCAGTTTGATAAATTAATTTTAGCAGATCGATAGCTTATTTCGATAATATTGCCAATATTTGATGTTCATTTCGCCGGGTCACTGTGTTGAACTGGGCTATTGGCAGGAAAGCGAGGACGGGAATGGATATCAGGCTGATCGGTGCGCCGCTGCAGATCGGGGCCGGGCAATTGGGATGCGAGATGGGCCCCAGCGCCTATCGCGTCGCAGGGCTGGCACACGCTCTCGAAGAACTGGGGCATCGGGTCGTCGATACCGGCAATGTGACGCCCGCGCCGTTGCGAGAATTTTGCCATCCCAACCCGGCGGTGCATCATCTGGCTGAAACCGTGGCCTGGACGGAGGCGCTGACAGAGGCTGCCTATCGTGAAAGCGCCGGCGCCGTGCCGATCTTCCTCGGCGGCGACCATGCGATTTCTGCGGGGACGGTCGCCGGCATGGCGCGCCGGGTGGCCGAGACCGGCCGGCCGTTTTTTGTGCTCTGGCTTGATGCCCATACCGATTACCATACGCTGGAGACGACGCGCAGCGGCAATCTGCACGGCACGCCGGTTGCCTATTTCAGCGGGCGAAAGGGGTTTGAGGGTTATTTCCCGCCGCTTTCCCATGCGGTTCCTGAAGACAATATCGGCATGATCGGCATCCGCAGCGTTGATCCGGCCGAAAGGGCCGCACTGGAAGAGAGCGGCATCACCGTTCACGACATGCGTTCGATAGACGAACACGGCGTTGCCGTTCTCCTGCGTCAATTTTTGGCGCGGGTTCAGGCGGCAAACGGTCTTTTGCATGTCAGTCTCGATGTCGATTTTCTTGAGCCCTCCATCGCGCCGGCCGTCGGCACCACGGTTCCGGGTGGCGCGACGTTCCGCGAGGCGCATCTCGTCATGGAAATGCTGCATGATAGCGGGCTGGTCTGCAGTCTTGATCTCGTGGAGCTCAACCCGTTTCTCGACGAGCGCGGCAGAACCGCGACCCTGATGGTCGATCTTGCCGCCAGCCTGCTGGGCAAGCGGGTTATGGACCGCCCGACGCGGGCCGGTTGAAAGGGGTGATGTGATGACCGTGATACCGAACCTCAATATCGTGCCCTTCGTCAGCGTCGATCACATGATGAAACTCGTGCTGCGCGTAGGCATCGATACGTTCCTGCGCGAGCTTGCCGATGTGGTGGAAGAGGATTTTCGCCGTTGGGAAAGCTTCGACAAGACGCCGCGCATCGCCTCGCATTCGAAGGAAGGTGTTATCGAGTTGATGCCGACCAGCGATGGCACGCTTTACGGCTTCAAATATGTCAATGGCCATCCGAAAAACATGAAGGAAGGCCGCCAGACAGTGACGGCTTTCGGCGTGCTTTCCGATGTCGGCAATGGTTATCCGCTGCTCCTGACCGAGATGACGATCCTGACGGCGCTGCGCACCGCCGCAACATCAGCCGTTGCGGCGAAATATCTCGCCCGCAAAAATTCCCGCTCCATGGCCATCATCGGCAATGGCGCGCAGAGCGAATTCCAGGCGCGCGCCTTCAAGGCCATTCTCGGCGTCGATACGCTGCGCCTTTTCGATATCGATCGGTCCGCCAGTGAAAAATGCGCCCGCAATCTTGCCGGGCAGGGTTTTGCCATCAAGATCTGCGAAAGCGCGCAGGAAGCGGTCGAAGGGGCTGACATCATCACGACAGTCACCGCCGACAAACAATATGCGACGATCCTGACCGACAACATGGTCGGGCCCGGCATTCACATCAACGCCGTTGGCGGCGATTGCCCCGGTAAGACGGAGTTGCACCGGGATATTCTGTTGCGATCGGATATTTTCGTCGAATATCCGCCGCAGACGCGCATCGAAGGCGAAATCCAGCAATTGCCGGCGGACTATCCCGTTACCGAGCTCTGGCAGGTCACTACCGGGGAAAAGCAGGGGCGGGGGAACGACAGGCAGATCACGCTGTTCGACAGCGTCGGCTTCGCGACGGAAGATTTTTCGGCGCTGCGTTATGTGCGCTCGAAACTGCCATCCACCGGGCTTTATACGGAGCTTGATCTGCTGGCCGATCCGGATGAGCCGCGTGATCTGTTTGGGATGCTTCTGCGTTGCGAAGCGGCTCTCGTCTAGAGCATCTCCAGCGCCGGCAGGCCTAATTCGGTTCCTTCTTCACCATCTGGCGGTTCTTGCGGGCAACCACATGTTCCCGCCAGATGGTGAAGAGGCCGGCGGCAATAACGATTGTCGCACCGATGACCATGTTTGATGTCAAGACCTCGCCATAGACGGTGACGCCGATGATGGAGACGAGCACCAGCTGGTAATAGGAAAAGGGCTGCACGGAGGCGGCATCCGCCAGTTCGAAGGCCTTTATCAGGCAATAGTGGCCGCTCATGCCGGTAATGCAGAGCGCCAGCATCCATCCCCAATCCTGCGGCGCGATGCTGACCCAATAAAACGGACCGACCAGCGTCAGGGCCGCCGCACCGGCCACGCCGGTGTAGAAGAAGCTTGTCATCGCCGAATCGCTTTTGCTGCCGAGGCGGGTCAGGACGCTGTAAAGCGCCAGCATGAAGGTCGCCGCGAAGGTGATCATCAGCCGGTTGTCGAAACCGTCGCCCTCTGGCTTGAGGATGACGAGAACGCCGATGAAGCCGACAAAAATGGCGCTCCAGCGCCGCCAGCCCACATGTTCTCCCAGCAAAGGCATGGACAGCGCCGCAACGATCAGCGGTGCGGAGGCAAGGATGGAATGGCTGTGCGCCAGCCCGACGACGGCGAAGGAGAAGATCGAAATGACGATCTGCACGGCGAGAAGCACGCCGCGGCCGATCTGCAGCCAGGGACGGTTGGCCATGACGGCGCCCCTGATGCCGCCCGCCGACCTTGCGGCCATCAAAAGAACGAAGACGGCAAAGGCCCAGTATCGCAGCATGGCGATAAAAACCGGCGGATAAGCGCTGCCCAGATGCTTCGAAATGCCATCCTGCGCCGCAAAGATCGTGAAAGCGACAAGCGCATAAACAAAGCCGGTCCTGGGTGATGGCATGAAAAAACCGCTATCCGACCGCCGCCGGCAAAAGAGTATTCGGGGTGAATGAGGTGGGTAACAGCCATATGTTATGACGGCACCTTGTCAGACAACCTTATTTTCCGAATAGCTGCCATGCAAGTCCGGAAGCTGCCTTCTCCAAGGTTGATTGCCGGAACGTGCTTTGCGGTGCTCTCCCCTCATCGGCGCGCTTGCCACAGGGATTTCAGCCAGCCTAAGTCATTGACCGAAAGGGATGCGTCCCGCGGCGTCGACGCGCATCGGCTGGCTTCCCGTGACGAGCACAGGAATGAGGAGGGTGGGTGCGCCGGCCTGTTGTCAGATCTGCGAGGTGCGGCGCGATGCAGATCGGCGTGGAGCCTGGATGATGTGGCCTGCTGCCGAGGGCCTTCGCACAGGCACGGCTGTCCGCCGTCAACAATTGCGCGGCGGACAGCGGGTTCAGCAAGGCGCACAGCGCCTCGGTTTTCTCTTCAGCCGATCTTTACGGCCGCCTTCGAGGCGGTGGATTTCAGCGCAGCGTCGGCCAGCTTCAGCGCGACCAGCCCGTCCTTGATGGAAGGCGAGGGCGCGACATTGTTTTCGATGCTGTCAATGAAAGCGGTGATTTCCGCGGCATAGGCGGCCGTATAACGCGTCATGAAGAAATCATGCAGCGGCGGGCGGGTGTAACCTTCCGCATTGGCGATTTCGATGGAAACCGGGCGCTGGTTTTCGGCTGCTGCCGAACCGAGCGAGCCGTGCACTTCGATGCGCTGGTCGTAACCATAGGTCGCGCGGCGAGAGTTCGAAATGACCGCCTGCCTGCCGCTTTTCGTCGTCAGGATGATGCTGGCGCTGTCAAAATCACCCAGCGCACCGATCTCCGGATTGACGAGAACCGAACCGGTTGCAAACACGCTTTCCACTTCCTCGCCGAGCAGGAAGCGGGCCATATCGAAATCATGAATGGTCATGTCGCGGAAGATACCGCCGGAGACCTTGATATATTCGGCCGGCGGCGGGCCGGGGTCGCGGCTGGTGATGGTCACCATTTCCACCTTGCCGATGCGGCCATCTTCAATGGCCTTGTGCACGGCCTGGAAATGCGGGTCGAAACGGCGGTTGAAACCGAGCATCACCTTCGCACCGGTTTCCTCAACCACCTTCGCGCAGGCTTCCGCGCGGGCAACATCGAGATCGACGGGCTTTTCGCAGAAGATCGCCTTGCCGGCCCGGGCGAAACGCTCGATCAGGTCGGCATGGGTGTTGGTCGGCGTGCAGATGATGACGGCATCGATCGTCTTGTCGGCCAGAACCTCATCAATCGTGCTGACCTTGCACTGCGCTTCGCGGGCGATTGCTTCCGCAGCACCGGCCATGGCGTCCACAACGGCGACCAGCTGCGCACGGCTGTCGGTGGTGATCGCCTTGGCGTGGACCTTGCCGATCCGTCCAGCGCCGAGCAGTGCCAATTTCGTAACCATCTTTCCTCCGGTTTCTCACACCCGTCTCTCACTCCCGGAAAGACAGAATATGAATGCAAGCAATGTTTCGATATGGAATATATGTTCTATTTTGCTAGATCGACATCGCAGATGTGTCAAGCGTTTTGAGAGGGGACGGAACAGCGGAAACGGCATCGCTGAAAAGGCGCCGTGCGGGGTGGAGCAAGGTGGGTGAAGGCGACCCGTTCAGTCGGAGATCATGTTCGCCTCTGGCGGAAGTGCGTAAACCTCGACCGGGGTTTCGAGGCCACGCAGCAGCCATGGGCCGAGATTTTCGAGCTTTTCCTGATGTCCTGCCATGCGGACGAATTCTTCGGAGAAAAGCACGTTGCGCCCGGTCTCCTTGGTCAGCGTTTCCAGCCGCGAGGCAATATTGACGGCGGGGCCGATGACGGTGAAATCGAGGCGGGTTTTCGAACCGATATTGCCATACATGACATCACCGACATGCACGCCGATGCCGTAACCCAGGGGATCGTGGCCCTTCCGACGATTGATTTCATTAAGCGCAACGAGGCTTTTCTGGGCGCTGGCGATGGCTTTCAGCAGGTTTTCGCAGGCCTTGGGATCGCTGAGCGGGAAAATCGCCAGCAGCCCGTCGCCCATGAATTTCAGGATTTCGCCGCCGAATTCCTCGATGGGATCGCACATGGCGTCGAAATAACCGTTCAGAAGCTCGATGACGTCATCGCGCGGCCAGAGGTCGGAAATATGGGTGAAGTTGCGCAGGTCGCAGATCAGGATCGCCGCGCCGACCGTCATGCCGCTGCCGCGTGTCGTTGCGCCATTGAGGATCTTTTCGCCCGCATGCGGCCCCACATAGGTTTCCAGCAGGGTGCGCGTCATGCGGTTTTTCAGGCGTATTTCACTGACCAGCGCAAGCGCCGGAAGCAGGTTTTTCAAGGCGAGGATTTCGCTGTCGGAAAAACCGCCGGGCCGGTCACTGGAAAATGTGGCGACATGGCGCTTGCCGAAGGTGTGTTCGATCGGCCAGGCGCAATAATCCGTCAGCCCTTCAGCCCGCAGATCTTCGTAGATCGTATAGCCGGGTTCATCGATCTCCTCTCCGTTCAGCCGGTGGCGAACTTCGGTGGCGCCCTGATGAATGTCGTTGATGGGGCTGTTGAGATATTCGGGCGTATTTTCAGACCCATAGCCATAGGTGGCGATCTCGGCGGAGGACAGGCCGGCTTTCCACAGGATGCGCGCGCCAAGCCATTGCGGATGGCGAATGCGGAAAGCGAGCACGCCCCGCGCCACGGAAATTCCGCTCGCCCGCAGCCTGCTGCAGAGTTCCACGAATATCTCGTCGATAAAGCGTTCGTCCTTGGTGCCGGTGATGAGCCAGTCGAGAATTTCCGTCTTTTCCGCTGGCCACAATTCATCCAGTGCTGAAGAAACGCGTTCTTCGGTGTCGAGACTTAGTGTCATGGCAGGATTCCGGAGGTTGTTGCTGCTCTCGCACAAGCGGGGCACATGTCGCACTCGGCCGAACATGGTCGCTCGTGAACACCCATGTGGTGCCGAATAACGAAAATGTTAAGAGAGGGGTGCGGAAAATGTTCCGGAAGGGATTGGCGTCATCAGGCCACGCGCGCCGCCCGGATGTTCCAGCGAACATTGTCCCCCGGCGGCGCTGAGATTTTCGGTGATCGCTGGAAGGATCAGATAACGGTTTCGACGGGAATATGCAGTGCGGCGGCAACGCGTCGGATGCGCAGCGGATCGCTATCCGTGCCGTCTTCCAGGGCGCGTATTTCGCTGGTGGTCAGGCCGCAGGTCACGGCAAGCTGTTCCACCGTATATCCGGCGAGATTGCGAGCGGTGAGGACCTTTTTGGCGAAAGGAGTATCGGTTTCGTGATCAGAATCGGGTTGTGAGACTGAAATTGTCATTTGCATCTCCCTGATGGTGGACACTTAAATGCGGGCGGCAAAGAAAAGTTGCCGGGCCGAATGCGACCGCGTTGCCGGAGAAGAAATCGGTGTTGCAACGCAGCGAGGAACATAGCGGCTTCATCCACCTACGCAATAGTTAAATTTTGTTAAGATTCGTGATCGCCGCATTGCTGCGGCACGTCTTGCCGGGAAAACGCCGAAAAACTGCCGTTTTTTCGGGTTTCCGCGGGGTTAGGGCGGTTTTCGCTACAGCATGCCCCAGGCGCGAAACCGGCCACGACCCGTTACTTCCCGCAATTCCAGCTGGTTGGCGAGGCCGATCGCGCCCTGCGGCGTGGTGCCGAGTTCCTTGACGATCATCGCCGCTGATACCACCGGCCGGGAGACGACAAGTTCCACGAGTTCCGGCAAACGTGAGGAGGAACGCCGGCCGGCCAGTTTGCGCATCATGCGTTCTCGCGCATGGGTCAGCCGGTCATGTTCCTTCATGCCGGCTTGCGCCGCTTCGTAAAAGCTGTCGAGAAGGGCGATAAGGCGTTGCGTCTGGTTCCGGGCGTGCCGGCGCTCCCGTGGGATCGCGCGGAGACCGGCGCTGAGGGCCGGCAGATGATCGGGCGTCACGGCGCCATCGCGCAGAAAGGCGGAGGCCAGAAGCCGGCCGAGCCAGGGGCTGCGTTGCAGCACCTCGATCATGTTCCAGGCGTCGAGCAGGATGGCGGTGCGGAGAATTGCGGGTAAATCCTCCGTCCGCGCGTGCACCTCCCACCATTCTTTCAGCCGTTCATCCTCGTCCCAGTCGGGTTCGTTGATGATCGCATGGCTTTCCTCCCGGTGCATCGTCGGAAGCGCGTTGCCGGTGGTAATCGCATCGAGCGTTGCGGCGCTGCGCGCCAGAAGCGCGTCCAGCTCGGAAAAAGCGCCATCCAGCAATGTTTCTCCCTCCGCGTCGGCTTCTTCATCAAGAGAGTGATCAAGCGTTTGTTTGGGGGGCGCTGCCTCTTGGGCAAGCGCGGCCCTGCCGCGGAGCCTCGAAAGGCCCGGCGCGGTAAAGGCCCAGCCGGCGGCATTGGAAAAGATCAACCGTCTTGAGCGGAGAATCCGGTGCGCCGCCGTCATTTCATGGGTCGGTGCGCGTACATCCATATGCGCGTCGTGCAGCACCAGATCTTCCATATGGACGAGTTCGCCATCCACCCACATGGAGGAAATGGCGTCGGTGAAATCCTGCCTTTCGATGAAGCCTTGTTTCATCGGTGACCGGTCGATCCGCTCGTCCAGCCGCGCCAGCGCCTCGCCGGCACGGGCGGCGGCAATGAGGAGCTTTTCGATCTGGACGTCGGATATATCGTAAATCATTGATATTTTTTAGTTTGAGCGCGGGCGGCTTACAAGGCGGATCACAGTCGCGGCGCTTTTTACTTTCGCGGTGTCTACCCAAAATCCCGACGAGAAGACCGGTGGTTAAAGGTCGGCAGCCACGAGGGTCTTGGAAGCCCTGACTGTTTCCTCGGCAATATCGCAATGCGGTATAAACTTGCGCACCGCAATATGACGGGTATATACCCCCACCGAGAGCGACAAATTATCACACCTTCCGTTCGCCCTTCCATCTCCAGACGAAGATGAATTGGAGTTTACCCGTGAATATTATGGCAAATGGTCCTGCCACGGCACCGGATCAGAAAACCCGTTTGAAATCCATTATCGGCGGATCGGCGGGCAACCTCGTCGAATGGTACGACTGGTACGTCTATTCGGCCTTCACCCTTTATTTCGCGCCGGTGTTTTTCCCTTCCGGAAACCAGACCGCCGAGCTCCTGAGTGCGGCCGCCGTTTTCGCTGTCGGATTTCTGATGCGGCCCATCGGGGCGTGGTTCATGGGCACCTATGCCGATCGCAAGGGCCGAAAGGCCGGCCTGACGCTGTCAGTGACGCTGATGTGTCTCGGTTCGCTTTTGATCGCGATCACGCCCGGCCACGAGACGATCGGCATTGCCGCACCGGCCATTCTGGTTTTCGCCCGTCTTCTGCAGGGTATCAGCGTCGGTGGCGAATATGGCGCCAGCGCAACCTATCTCAGCGAAATGGCCGGAAAAAACCACCGCGGTTTCTTCTCCAGCTTCCAGTATGTGACGCTGATTTCCGGTCAGCTTCTGGCGCTGGCGGTGCTTCTGGTGCTGCAGCGGGCCTTGACACCGGAACAGCTGGGCTCCTGGGGCTGGCGCATTCCCTTCTTCATCGGCGGCATTCTGGCGATCGCGGTATTCTATATCCGTCGCGGCCTTGCCGAGACGCAGTCCTTCGAAAACGCCAAGGCGGGTGAGGCCGACAAGCCGAAATCCAGCGGATGGGCGCTGTTCAAGCACTATCCGAGGGAAGCGCTGATGGTGATGGCGCTGACCTCAGGCGGCACGCTCGCCTTTTATGCCTACACGACCTATCTGCAGAAATTCCTCGTCAACACGTCAGGTTTCAGCAAGGAAAGCGCCACCGAAATCACCACGGCGGCACTCTTCGTCTTCATGCTGTGTCAACCGATTGCCGGCGCGCTTTCGGACAAGATCGGCCGCAAGCCGCTGATGGTGGGCTTCGGCATTCTTGGCACGCTGTTCACCTACGCAATCTTCAGCACGCTTTCGACGACGACCGATCCGATCATGGCTTTCGCTCTCGTGCTGGTCGGCCTGCTGATCGTTACCGGTTACACTTCCATCAATGCGGTGGTGAAGGCGGAAATGTTCCCCGCCCATATCCGCGCGCTTGGCGTGGCTCTGCCCTATGCGCTGGCAAACACCATATTCGGCGGAACGGCGGAATTCGTAGCCCTGAAATTCAAGCAGATCGGCCACGAAAACTGGTTCTTCTGGTATGTGACGATCATGATCGCGCTGTCGCTGGTGGTTTATGTGAAGATGCGCGATACGCGCGATCACAGCCATATCCACGAGGATTGAGCCCTTCCGTTCTATCCGAACCGATAAAAGCCCCGCCTTCCCGGCGGGGTTTTTGTTTTCACCGCATTCAGGCGGCTTCGACCGGAAGAACGATGCGGGCCTCAAAACCGTCCTGCCGGCCGGGCGCCGGAGAGGAGAGCACCAGTTCTCCGCCGGTCTGCTCCACCAGGCTTTTGACGATGGCGAGGCCAAGCCCGGTGCCGTCAGCCGTGGTCTGGCCTCGGGTAAACCGCGTCGTCAGCTTGGGCAGGAGCGCACCGTCGATTGCCGGGCCGGAATTCACGACGCGGATCGTGCCATCCGTTTCGGCGACGACCTGCACGGGGCTTTCCGGCGGGCTGTGGATCAGCGCGTTTTCGAGGAGGTTGCGGATGATGATACCGAAGGCATCCGCGCCTATCCTGCAGGACAGGCCGCTCTCGCAGCGATTGGTGAAACGGATGCGGGATGAGCCGATTGCCGTTCTCATCATATCGTCGATGACGAGTTCGAGAACGGGAATGAGATCGTTCGCCTTGTCGGTAACCCCGATCCTTGCTTCCGCCCGTGACATCTGAAGCAGTTTTTCGGCGAGATGGCCGAGATGCTGCAGGGATTTCTCGATATTTTCCACGCGCGGCGCGAGTTCCGGCGGAATATCGGCATGGAGCCGCTGCGCCTGCGCCAAGGCGCCGGCAATCGGCGTGCGCAATTCATGGGCGCTGTTGGCGGTGAATTCCCGTTCCGCCTCGATTGCCGATCGCAGCCGCCCGAGCAGCAGATTGACCGAACGGGCGATGGGATGAAGTTCGGCCGGAAAGGGCTGCGTTGGCAGCGGTGCGAGATTGCCGCCGTCCTTTTTGCCGATGTCGTCGCGCAGGGTCTGTATCGGTCGCAGCGTCCTGCGCACCACGACGATGACGGCGAAAATGCTGGCGGGAATGAGGATGAGAACGGGAAGCAGCAGCGCGGTGCCCGCCTCTTGGATCGCCTCGCGGCGATTGGCGAAGGCATCGGCGACCTGCAGGAAATAATTGCCGTCCGGTGTCGCAATCGTAAAGATGCGCTGGGTCGCGGTTTCGGAAAAACCGGGTTCGAGCGAGACCTCGAAGGGCTCCGTCGAACTGTCATGCGAATGCAGCACCACCTGTCCTTCACGGTCGCGAACCTGATAGGTCAGATATTCCGCCCGTTGCGACGTCTGATTGAGCTTTTGCGCGGCAGGCGCGGTGTTGTTTTCCCTGAGGTCGTCCACCAGCAGCGGCAGCAGCCTCTCTGCGGTTTCCTCAACGCCGGCGTCGAAAATCTCGGCGAATTCGTCCTGCATCACCATGACGCCCAGTCCGCAGGCGAGAAGCCAGGATATGGCGACAACGCTCGTCAGCGCTGTGACGAGTTTACGGGTCATGCTGGTCGGTCTGGCCATTTCTGCCTGCCTGCCGTTCTTACCTGATGGTGTAGCCGACGCCGCGCACGGTTTCGACGCGGTCATGGCCGATTTTCTTGCGCAGCCGGCTGATATAGACCTCGACCGTGTTGCTCTCAATTTCCGCACCGAATTCGTAAAGCGTGTCGTGCAATTGCGCCTTCGAGACGACCGCACCGGGATGCTCGACGAGTTTTTCGAGCACGGCCCATTCCCGGGCGCTCAGCGTCTGCGCCGTTCCATCGACCGTGATATTGCGCGCCACCTGGTTGATCTCGATGCCTGGCAGGCGGATGACGGGGGCCGAGCGCCCCTCGTAACGCCGCGAAACCGCCAGCATGCGGGCCGAAAGCTCGTTGAGATCGAAGGGCTTGACGAGATAGTCGTCCGCCCCGGCATTCAGCCCGGCAATCCGGTCGGAGACCTGGTCATGGGCCGTCAGAATGATGACAGGTGTCGCGTCGTCGCGCTGGCGCAGGCTTTGCAGAAGGGTAATGCCTTCGCCATCCGGCAGTCGCATGTCGAGCAGGATGAGGCCGTAACCCATTGTCAGCGTCGCCGCCATGGCGTCGCCCAGCGTCTTGAACCAGTCGACAGCATGACCCGCTGCGGCGACATGGTCTCGCAGCGCTTCCCCCAGCACATGATCATCTTCAACAAGCAGAACCCGCAAGACAGCTCCCTCTATCGCTTCGTCTTGCGTATCTCTTTCTCCGGATAAGCGTCAAGCACGGTGTTTCAGCTGTTCTGGCGCTGGGTGCAGCCGCCGAACACATCAAGCGAGGGATCGTAGACCGATGTGGAGACGTTCATCATGCCGAGGATGCTGTGGAAATAATTGTCGTGCGAGCGCCCGCCCTCTGCGGCGGTTTTTGCCAGGCAGGCTTTGTTGAGCCCCATGGATTTCGCAAAGTCGTCATCGTACCAGACCAGAAACGGCACATGGGTCTGCTGGTCGGGCGCCAGCAGATAGGGCGCGCCATGCAGATAGACGCCGTTTTCACCAAGCGATTCGCCGTGGTCCGATGCGTAGATCATGCCCGTCGCCAGCCTGTCGGAGCGGGCCTTCAGCTTGTCGATCACGGTCGAAAGGAAATGGTCTGTATAAAGAAGCGTGTTGTCGTAGGAATTGGCGATTTCCGCATCGGAGCAGTTGCCAAGCTCGGCCGTGCGGCAATCCGGGGTGAATTTGCGGAATTCATCGGTATAGCGCAGATAATAGGTCGGCCCATGGCTGCCCATCTGGTGCAGCACGATGACGCTGTCCTTGGTGACATTGTTGAGCCAGGCGTCGAGCTTGTCGAAGAAGATGTCGTCGCGGCATTCCCCGCCAGTGCAGAAGCGGCTGTCATTGGTCGAGGGCAGATCGAAATAAGGGATGCGGTCGGCCACGTTCTTGCTGCCGGTATTGTTATCCAGCCATGTCGCGCTGACCCCGGCATGGACGAGAACATCCATGACGTTTTCATTGGCGAGCGCCTTGTTGTGACTATATTGCGAACGCGGAAACTTCGAGAACATGCAGGGAATGGAAATCGCTGTCGCAGTGCCGCAACTGGTCGTGTTCGGAAAATAGATCACGCCGCGTTTTGCGAGTTCGGGATTGGTATCGCGCCCATAACCGTTCAGGGAAAAGTTCGCGGCCCGCGCCGTCTCACCCGCCACGATGACGGTGATGCGGGGTTTGCGGACGCCGCCCAATGAAGGCAGAATTTTCGCATCCCTGCCGACCGGGCTGACCTGAATATCGACTTCCTTGCCGGCCAGTGTGAAATAATGAATGGCCGACATGATCGGCGACAGGGGATTGACGCTTTTGACGATATCCTTGTGCTGGCGTACGGCGGTGGTGAAGGTCTTGGAATTGGCGAAGCTGATGATGCCGGCGATGGAAAGACAGATCAGGATGCTGATCGTGTTCCACAAAAGCTTGTCGAGGATCTGCCGGTGTCTGATGCGGACGGCGATGATGACGAGGGACGGCACCAGTCCGTAAATCGCCATATGCCAGAGAAAGCCGGGCGTGATGAGATTGCCTGCCTCCGCCTGTGTCGTCTCCATGGCGTTGCGGATCATGTCGCTGTCGATGACGATGCCGTAACGATCCATGAACCAGGAAGCGGCCGCCGCGGCGAAGACCAGGACGATCAAAAACGGCTTGATGATATATTTGGCGGAAAAAATGATGATGAGCGCGCTGAGAAGGGCGGCCATGGCGACATAAAGCGCGACGATGGCAACCGGATAGGCGGAAAGATAGGTGTGAACCTTCGACCAGAATGTCCGGTTCGTGAAAAACAGCAGATAGGCCGCCGTCAGCAAGCTGAGCGGCACGCTGCCGATCTCCGGACGATACGTTACTGTTCCCGTCGCTTTTGCGGTAAAAAGAGCCACTGTCAGATCCACCAGATTTCCAATAGGCCGGCGGCAACGAAAAAGGGGCGGGAACGCCGCTGTTCAAGCTGCCGCATGGGCCGGTCAATGGCGGATGCTTCATTTTGCTGACATCAACCTGAAAGCTTGTCATGAAAGTGTCACACTCCTTGGTGGGCGTCTGGCGGGGGGCCGCGTTTCAGATCGATGATCGGCTGGCGATGGAGCGGCTCAATTGAGCCCCAGAATGCCTGTCGCGGTGGTGCGGGTCGCAAATATGCGCGTGGCCCTGACCGGCAGCAGGCTGCCTGCGGGCAGGTTCTGGAAGGTCGCCGTCGCGCCGGAAAGCAGGGTCAGGCAGAGATGACCACCATTGCCCACATAGATGGCGCGCGTGGGGGAAGGAAGCGGGGTTGTATCATCAGGAACAACCTCGAAAGCATGGGATGCCGGGGATTCGAGGCCTGCGGCGTGGTGTTCGTAAGTCTCAGCCATTGCTGTCTCCCGTAAATCGAAATCTGCCGCGATTATGCGGTGCGCCGCGGCCGCGGGGATAAGCGGGAACAGGAAATGTCCGTACGGGATTTAGGCCTTGCTTCTGGTTTGCCGAAAAGAGCGCCATTCTTTCCGTAATCTCATGTAGTTGCATCGCCCGGCCTGTTGTCGTCGATGCCGCGTAAACGGATGATGACGGTTTTTTTCGTCCACGGATGCTGTCGCGTCAATTTCGGGTATGGAGAATGAATGCCCTGACGGCGGGAGAGGCTTCCGTTTTCCGGTGGGCGATGGCGAGGTCGGACGTCGTGGCGCTTGCTGCAAGCGGCACGTAGCGCACGCCCGGCAACCGCAGACAATCGAGCGAGCGCGGCACCAGCGCCACGCCGAGACCGATCGCCACCATGCTGGTAATGGTGGTGTAATCCCGGCCTTCCGGGCTTATCGTCGGCTGGAACCCGGCCTCGTTGCAGGCTTCTATCGTATTGTAATGAAAGCCGACATCCGGCGGCTGCCGCGGTGTGATGAAGGTCTCGTCGGCAAGGTTCTTGAGATCGACCTGCAGCGCAAAGGCCAGGGGATGGTTTTCAGGAAGTGCGGCCACCAGCGGTTCGCGCAGAACCACATGGGTTGTGACACCTTCCGGAACGGGCGCAGGCGGGCGGATGAAAGCAAAATCCAGATTTCCGTCGGCGATCTTGGCGAGTTGCAGCCGCATCTCCATCTCGATCAGTTGCAGTTCCACATCGGGATGAGAGGCGCGGAAACTGGCGATGGACTGGATCATCAGGCCGGAATAGGCGGCCGAAGCGACATAACCGATGGAGATGCGGCCCGTCTCGCCGCGATCGACGCGTTTAAGCGCCGCAAGCGTTGCCTCGGCATTGGCAAGAATTTTGCGGGCATCCTCATAAAGAAGCTGGCCGGGTGTGGTGAGCTTCACCGATCGCCGTGTCCGGTCAAGCAACGGCATGCCGACGATCTGCTCGAGCGCCATGATCTGCTGGCTCAATCCCGGCTGGGCAATGCCGAGGCGGGCGGCGGCGCGCTCGAAATTGCGCTCATCCACCAGCGTGGTGAAATAGCGCAGGTGCCGCAGCTCGAACGCGTCCGCCCGGTTTGCCGGTTTCCTGCCCATCATCACTGCCTTTCCTGACGGATTTGAATAATTCCAAGCTATTATCCGTAAGAATTTTCATAATCAGTAGTTCTGAAAAAATCCAGTTTCACTTATTGGATCACAATCCGCTCCTTGCGTAATAAGATGACTTAAATTCTCCAGAAAAATAACCGTCTCATGGCGGCGCGGTTGATGAAGGGTCTTGGCGTGCAGGGAAAATCTAAACACATTTCCATTCTGGCGGGCGGTTGCGCTGCCATCGCCTATGTGGCGTTCGTGACCTCCGGCGTTGCCCTTGCGCAGGAAGCCGGAACGACGGTGCTGCAGACCATCACCGTGGACGGCGCGAAAAATCAGGACCCCAAGGCGCCGGTGAAGGGCTATGTGGCAAAAACCAGCGCCAGCGCCACCAAGACGGGGCGATCCCTGATCGAGACGCCGCAATCGGTTTCCGTCATCACCAGGGATCAGATGGATGCGCAGAATGTCCGTAATCTCAGCGAGGCGCTGAATTATGTGCCTGGCGTCGTCGCGCAGCCGTTTGGGGCGGATCCACGTTTCGATGCGCCGCGCATTCGCGGCTTTCAGGGTAATCAGCTGCAGTTCCTCAACAGTCTGCGGCTGATGCGCACGGCCGGTGCGCCGTCTTATGAGGTCTACGGTCTGGAGCGGGTGGAGGTCATTCGCGGGCCGGCCTCGGTGCTTTACGGTCAGGGTAATCCCGGCGGTCTCATCAATCTCATCAGCAAGCGGCCGACTTTCGAGCGTTTCGGCGAAGTCGGAGCGCAGATCGGCAGCTTCGATTATTACCAGTCGATGTTCGATATTGGTGGGCCGGTCGCGGATAGCGACAGTTTTGCCTATCGCCTCACCGGCCTTGCCCGCAACGCCCATCTTCAGACGGACAATCTGCAGAATGACCGTTATTTCATCGCCCCGGCGCTGACATGGCAGCCTGACGAGGATACGAAACTGACGGTTCTCGCCTCCTATCAGCACGACAATCCGAGTTCGCCGTCTGGCCTGCCGCCGGCGCTGACCTATCTGAGACCAGGCAATATGCTGGATCGCAGCTTTTCTGTCGGCGATCCCTCTTTCGATACCTCAAACCGCAAGTTCACCACTATCGGCTATGAATTCGAACACCGTTTCGACGAGACCTTCACCTTCCGGCAGAATGCGCGTTATTCCAATTTTGACTGGTCCTACCGGGCGCTCGGCATGTCTTCGACCAGCGGCGGCATGATCGGCAATCTCATCCGCCGCAATGCGACGTTCCAGGATGAATTGCTAAACACCTTCAACATCGACAACAGCCTGCAGGCGGATTTTTCCACGGGGCCAGTCGACCACACCCTGCTTGTCGGGCTGGATTACCGCTATTTCGACAATAACGTCAAAACCGAGTTCTGGACCGCGACGCCGCTCAATCCCCTCAATCCTGTTTATGGCGGGCCGATCAGCCTCACCTCGCGCACGCTTTATGCCGATGTGAAGACGGATATTTCCCAGATCGGTCTTTATGCGCAGGACGAGATGGCTTTTGAGAACTGGCGGATCACCGCCGGCCTGCGGCAGGATTGGGCAAGCACCGGCGGCACGACGTTCAACGGAACGACCTACCGCGCGCTCGACAAGGACGATCACAAGCTGACGGGCCGTGTCGGCGTCAGTTACCTCTTCGATGGCGGCATCGCGCCCTATGTCAGTTATGCCACCTCCTTCGAGCCGGTGCCGCAGCCGGCTGTCGGTGATGCGCCGAAGCCGACCACAGGCGAACAATGGGAAGCCGGCGTCAAATACCAGCCCGAGGACTTCGACGGGTTCTTCTCGGCGGCGATCTACGATCTGAAACAGAAGAACGTCACGACGACGGTGGGCGGGGTGACGCAGCAGATGGACGAGGCGCATGTGAAAGGCCTCGAACTGGAAGGCGTCGCAAGCCTTGCCGACGGGCTCGACCTGCGTGCGGCCTATACATACATGGACAGCGAAGTCTCCGGCCGTGTGAATAACGGCAAGGAACTGGACAGCACGCCCCGGCACGCCGCCAGCCTCTGGCTGGATTATACCTTCCCGGAAGATACGGTGCTTGAGGGCTTCGGTATCGGCGGCGGTGTCCGTTATGTCGGAAAACGTTATGGCGATGCCGCCAATGCCTTCGAGATGAAGGGCCTCGCCCTGCTCGATCTCGGCGTGCATTACGAGAAGAACGGCTACCGCGCCTCGCTTCTGGTGCAAAACTTGACTGATAAAGAATATATTTCTAGTTGCTCCACTTTCGGATGCTATTACGGTGACGGCAGGACCGTTATGGGCAAGCTGACCTACCGTTGGTAACGCCATATCAAAGTGAAGCAGCAGGGGCATGACGCGTAAGGATCGATGGATTTCCTCCCTCTGGGGGCGGCGGGAATTTTTAGGCCTGCTTGCCGCGTCGGCTCTTGCGGGCAAGGCGCGGGCAGCGGTGACGCCGCGCATCGCCGCCATCGACTGGGCCATGCTGGAAACATCTGTGGCGCTCGGCGTCATGCCGGTGGCGGCGACCGAACTCATCCAGTTCCGGGCCGGCGCGGTCGAGCCTGATATCCCTGACAGCGTCGCCGATCTCGGCCTGCGCGGCGCGCCGAATTTCGAGCTTCTGCAGCTCACCCGGCCGGAGCTCATTCTGATTTCGCCTTTCTACACGCGTTATACCGGCAGGCTGGAAGCGATCGCCCCCGTCTTTTCGCTGCCCTTTTACGTGAAGGGGGAGCCGCCTTTCGAAAAGGCGCTGGCGGCGGTCACCGCGCTTGGTGAAAAGCTCGGGCGGGCCGAAGAGGCGCGCAAGGTCCTGGGTGAAACGGAAGCGGCGCTGCAAGCCATGCGGGCCCGCCTTGCCGGTTTTTCCGCACGGCCGACCTATGTCATCAACATAGGCGACGCCCGGCATTTTCGTGCCTTTGGTGCGGATAGCATGTTCGGGGATGTTCTTGGCCGTCTGGGGCTGACCAATGCCTGGGTGGATCGGTCGCAATTTACCTTCGCGGCCCCCGTTCCGCTTGAAAACCTCGCTGCTTCACCCGATGCGTGCATCGTCATCGTCTCCGATATTCCGGTGGAGGCGCGGGAAACGTTGCGCAACAGCGCCATCTGGCGCGCGCTGCCTGCCGTTCGGGAAAATCGGGTGGTGACGCTTGCCAATGTCGGCCCCTATGGCGGCATCACCGCCGGCATGCGTTTCGCACGGCTTCTGACCGAGGCGCTCACAGCGCGGGGAGAATCCCTGTGACGGTGCGGCCTCTCCCGCTTTTCTTCGGGCTTTTGTTCATTCTGGCCTGCGGTCTTTCCCTGCATGCCGGGCTGCTGCGGCTGCCTTTCGGTGCGTGGCCCGGCCTGCCTTTCGATGCCGCCGTCATGTCGATGGATCAGGTCATTTTCGCCTTCAGCCTGATGCCGCGTATGGCGGTCGCCATTCTGGCGGGCGCGATGCTGGGCCTTTCGGGGGCGCTTTTCCAGCAATTGCTGCGCAACCCGATCGCCGATCCCTCGACTCTCGGCGTCTCGGCTGGCGCGCAGCTCGCCATCGTCATCGCCACGCTGTTCTTTCCCTCGGTGCTGGATGGCAACCGCGCTTTGGTGGCGCTTGCCGGCGCTGCCGCCGCCGCCGGTATTGTCTTCCTGCTTGGCTGGCGACGCTCCTTCGAACCGGTAACCATGGTGGTGGCAGGGCTCCTGGTCGGCATCACCGCCGCATCCATTTCCGCGGCGCTGACGCTCGCGCAGGGCGAATATCTGATGTCGCTCGTGGTCTGGAACGGCGGCTCGCTCAGCCAGCAGGATTGGTCGAACGCCCTGTCTCTCACCTTTCAGCTTCTCGTGGGGCTTGTCCTGACGGGCCTGCTGGTTAGGCCGCTGACGGTTCTCGGTCTCGGCGATTCCGGCGCGCGATCGCTCGGCGTATCGCTGTTTTCGATCAGGCTCGCCGTCGCCGCCGTCGCTGTCATGCTGGCCGCCTTCGTTGCTTCGGCGGTTGGCCTCGTCAGCTTCATCGGCCTTGCCGCCCCTGCGCTCACCCGGGCGCTCGGCGTGCGGCGCTCCTCTTCGGTGCTCTTCGTTTCCCCGCTTCTGGGCGGCCTGTTGCTCTGGTTCTGCGATGGTCTCGTGCAGCTTCTGGCAAGCAAGACGGCGGAAGTTTTTCCGACCGGCGCGGTGACGGCCCTGATCGGCGGGCCGCTGCTTCTGTGGCTGCTGCCGAAAATCCGGCCGACCGACGTGCATCGCGGCGAAGGCGTCGACCTCATGACAAGACGTGGGTTTACGGCCCTGCTGCCGATGCTCATCGTCATGGCCGCGCTGATCTTTGCAGCACTCGCCATCGGCAGGGGGCCTCAGGGCTGGACGATGCTGGGGGCGAGTGACCTGCAAAGCCTTCTGCCTTTCCGCTGGCCACGGCTGGTGGCGGCCATCGCCGCCGGCGGTCTTCTCGCCATGGCGGGTGCTCTTTTGCAGCGACTCACCGGCAATCCCATGGCGAGCCCGGAGGTCATCGGCGTCAGCGGCGGCGCGGGTCTCGGTTTTGCCGCTGCGATCACGATTTTTCCGGCGGCCGGTCTGTTCGAGCTGTTTTGCGGCGCAGGCATCGGCTCGGCGGCCGTCATGATCCTCGTCCTGTTCTTTTCCGTGCGCCGGCATCTGGCGCCAGAAAAAATCCTGCTCGCCGGCATTGCTATCAGTTCGCTCTGCTCGGCGGTGCTTTCGGCGCTGCTTGCCATTGGCGACCAGCGGGCATGGCAGATTCTCTCCTGGCTGAGCGGCTCGGGTTCGACCGCGACACCGGCTTCGGCCATCTTTCTCGCCATTCTTTCCGTCGTGCTTCTGGCGGCTGCCCTGTCGGCGACGCGCTGGCTGACGATCCTGCCGCTCGGCCGGGATGTGCCGCTCTCGCTCGGGCTGCCGCTCGGCCTGGCGCGTATCGCCGTCATCGCGGTGGCCGGCATCGCCACGGGGGCCGCCTCGCTGCTCGTCGGTCCCTTGAGTTTCGTCGGGCTGATGGCGCCGCATATTGCGCTTCGCGCCGGCTTCACCACGCCGCGCGATCACCTGTTGGCTTCCTTCCTGTTCGGCGCGGTGCTGATGGCGCTTTCCGATCTCGGGGCGCGAACGGTGACCTTTCCCTATGAACTGCCGCTCGGACTTTTTGCGGCTCTGGCCGGCGCGCCCTATCTCATCTGGCTTTCGGGCAGACGCCAATGATTTATTTGAACATTTACGGAGATGAAGACCATGGGTGAGGCAGCACTTGCCGTCGATTACGACGATATCCCGCTTTTTTCTCTTGATGGCGTCACGATGGAAGTGCCGGGCAGGACATTGCTGCACCCGCTGACGGCAAGTTTTGCGGCCGGCAAGACCATCGGTCTGATCGGTCATAATGGTTCGGGAAAATCGACGCTGCTCAAGATTCTCGCACGCATTCAGGAGCCGACGGCGGGCAAGGTCTCGTTCGAGGGAAAATCGCTCGGCGCCTGGGGCAATCGTGAATTTGCGCGAAAGCTCGCCTATCTGCCGCAATATACGCCGGCTGCTTCCGGCATGCTGGCCAAGGAGCTCGTGGCGCTTGGCCGCTATCCCTGGCACGGGGCGCTCGGGCAATTCAGCAAGACGGATCAGGAGAAGGTGGACGAGGCGATTGAGCTTACCGATACCATCGCCTTCCGCGACAGGCTGGTGGATACGCTTTCCGGCGGCGAGCGTCAGCGCGTGTGGCTTGCGATGCTGGTGGCCCAGAATGCCGAAAGCCTGCTTCTGGATGAACCCATCTCCGCACTCGACATGGCGCACCAGATCGAAGTGCTTTCGCTGGTTCAGAGACTGTCGCGGGAAAAAGGTCTTGGCGTCGTCGTGGTGCTGCACGACGTCAACATGGCAGCCCGGTTCTGCGATGAGATCGTTGCGCTTCATTCCGGCCAACTGATCGCACGGGGAACGCCGCAGGAGATCATGACGCCGGAGACGTTGCAGCGCATCTATGGTGTTCGCATGGATGTCATGACCCATGCCGCCACCGGCTTTCCCGTCGCCCTGCCGCTTTGAGTTGTTGCAGCAAAACAACGGCCGGCAACACTGGCTGTTGATGGCGATTCCGCAAGCATTTCCCGCCCTAACAATGTCTTAATGGCATCCTACCGCCATCAGACATTGTTAACCGTTCCGCTTTCATCGCCTCCAATTAAGTTGTTTTGGATCGATTTCAGGGAACAAACGTTAACAGTGCGGAATTCAATATCCGGAGAGGGCAAGAAGGGCTGCTGCGGGTAGGAATAAAACAGGAGAAAATCAGATGAAAAAGGCTGTTGCCGTAACTTTTGCCGCATTGACGATGGGCCTCGGCGGACCCGTGTCCGCACTCGCTGCCGACCTTGCAAGATATGAGCCGGCTCCGCAGGAGCAGGACGATCGCAACGGCGTCAAGATCGGTTACCTCACCTGCGATATCGGCGGTGGTGTCGGTTACGTTCTCGGCTCGGCCAAGGAACTGGATTGCACGTTCCAGTCCACCATGGGCGCGCGCCGCACCGACCATTACACCGGCGCCATCCGCAAGATGGGCGTTGACCTTGGCTTCACCACGCAGGGCCGTCTGGTCTGGGCCGTTTTCGCCCCGACAGCCGGTTACCATCGCGGTTCGCTCGGCGGCCTTTATCAGGGCGCAACGGCTGAAGTCACCGTCGGTCTCGGCGTTGGCACCAACGTTCTCGTTGGCGGCACTTCGGGCTCGATCCAGCTTCAGACGGTCAGCGTGACCGGCCAGGTTGGCCTCAACCTCGCAGCGACCGGTACTTCCGTGACGCTCACGGCCATGAACTGATTGGCAAGCGCGTCCGGTGTATTGCACCGGGCATTCTGTCGCATGTCAAAAAGCGCCCTCTTCGTTGTCAGACGAAGAGGGCGTTGTATTATGCAGGTCATGACGATCTCCGCATCAAAACCTCTCCCGGCTTTACTGGCTATTTTTCTCTGTCTTTCTTCGACGGCCTTTGCCGAAGGCGATGCGGTTCACGGGGAAAAGGTGTTCAGCCGCTGCTCCACCTGTCACAGCGTTGACGCACCGCGTACCCGCATGGGCCCGCATCTGATGGGCGTGGTGGGCAGGCCGATGGCTGAAGTGACGGATTACGGCCATTATTCGCAGGCGCTGAAAGATGCGGGTGCGGCGGGCCGGGTCTGGACGGAAGAGGAACTGCAAAAATTCATATCCAGCCCGAAGAAGGCAATGCCGGGGACCTCGATGCGCTTTTTTGGGCTTTGGAGCGAAACGGATATCGACGATCTGATCGCCTATCTGAAAACGCATCCGATGCCGCAATAACCTTCAGAGCGGCGCATCCGCAAGAATCTCCTCGGCATCCTCCACCGTCATCGCCATGACCTTTGAGCCAATCTCGAAGCCGAAACCGTTGCGGGCGAAGGCGGAAAACTCCTTCGATTTGCGTTTTTCATCGAGTTCGACACGACGGAAAGGTCCAAAGGCGCGCTTGCGCGCAAAGATGACGGCCGCAACCAGATCGTTGGTTTCCTCAAGCGCGATTGCTGCCGTTTCCCGGTCGATACCCTTGATCTGAAGTTTTTGCGCAAGGCCGCGTTTCGACTTGCCGCTGCGCTGGCCGCTCCGCACGGCAATTTCTGCATAGGCGGTGTCATCAAGCGCCTTGATGCCATAAGCAAAAGTGACGGCAAATTCGCCGAGCGCCTTCACCTGTGCGGTGCTGATATCCTCGAATTTTTCCCGCGCCTTGCGTGTGATGGCGTCGCGCAGCTGCTTTTCCGTCATCATGCGCTGTTCCAGCCGGTAGAGAGCGGAATTGCGCGCCCAGGACAGCATGCGGCTGGTGGGCTCAACGGCCGGCGGTTCACCATCCAGGGCCATATCGTCGGTCAGGAAGGGGCTGGAATCATCGTTCATTCCGCTTTTATAGCGCGGGGAAGCCGTCTTGCCAGTTCCCTCCCGGCCCGTGTCCTCCGGTTTTTCAGCACCTCAAGGCGTTTGCGCGCCGGTTGCGGCGACATAGACTGAATAGAGCGATTTCGTTGCGGTGATGAACAGGCGGTTCTTTTTCGGGCCGCCGAAGGTGAGGTTCGCGACCGTCTGCGGCACCTTGATCTTGCCGATGAGCGTGCCATCGGGCGCAAAGCAGTGAACGCCATCGCCGGCGCTGGTCCAGAGGTTGCCGGCCGTATCCAGACGGAAGCCGTCCGGCAAGCCATTGTCGAGATTGCAGAATTCCCGGCCATTCGCAAGCTTCACGCCGTCCACCACGTCGAAAACGCGGATATGGCGCGGGCGGGAGACATCGTGGCTGTAGGAGCTGTCGGCAACATAGAGCTTCGTTTCATCAGGTGAAAACGCGAGACCGTTCGGCTGCACGAAGTCGTCAATGGCGATGTCGATCTTTCCAGTCGCGGGATCGAGCCGGTAGACGTTGCGCGTCTTCTGCTCGGGTTCTGCCTTGTATCCCTCGTAATCGGAAAGAATGCCGTAGGTGGGGTCAGTGAACCAGACGCTGCCATCGGATTTCACTACCACGTCATTGGGGGAGTTCAGCCGTTTGCCGCCGTAGCTGTCGGCAAGAACGGTGATCGAGCCGTCGACTTCGGTGCGGGTGACGCGGCGGCCGCCATGTTCGCAGGAGACAAGTCGTCCCTGTTGATCGCGGGTGTTGCCATTGGTGAAGTTGGAAGGCTGGCGGAATACCGAAATCCCGCCATCCGGCACCCAGCGCAGCATGCGCTCATTGGGAATGTCGCTGAACAGCAGGCAGTTGAGATCGGCAAACCACACCGGGCCTTCGGCCCAGCGGCAGCCGGAATAAAGCTCTTCCAGTTCCGCATTGCCGACGATCAGATGGCGGAAGCGGTCATCGTGAATTTCGTAAGGGGAGGTCTTGTCTGTGGTCATGAGCGTGGTCCGCTTGAGGGCTTGTCGTTCGGGGTTCAGCGCGTGGCCTTGGGGCCGCTTGCCAGAAGGATGACGGAGATGATGATAAGGCCGGTGAGGATGAGGCGGATGCCCGCGCCGAAACCATAGGTATTCAGCATCGAAACCACCAGGAACATGAAGAGCGAAGCGCCCCAGATGCCGGGTACGTTGGAATCACCGCCCGCAACCGCCGTGCCGCCGATCACCACCACGGCGATGGACATCAGCAGATATTCCGATCCCATATTGAGCGCCGCGCCGCCGGAGAAGCTGGCGAGCAGATAACCGGCAATCGCCGCCAGCACCGCGCAGAGCACATAGGTGACGAAACGTGTTCCATCCACGGGAATGCCGGTCATGCGCGCGGCGAAGGTGCTCTGGCCGATCGCGGAAATCCAACGTCCGTAAAACGTCCGGTCGAGCAGCAGCCAGGCGATGACCGAGAGCAGCAGCGCGACAAGCGCCACGTTCGGAATGCCGAAAGAACTGGACGTGGCGAAAGTGGCCAGTGTTTCCGGCGGTTTGATGCGCAGGCCGCGGTTCGACCAGATGGCGATGGACTGCACGATGAAGCTCATGGACAGCGTCGCGATGATCGGCGGGATGCGCAGGAGCTTGATCAGCGTGTAATTGCCGATGCCGATGGCGATGCCGATCAGGATGGCGATTAGCAATCCCGGCAGGATGAGACCATCGGACACATCCATGAATTTGAGCGCCAGCGTGCCTGATAGCGTCATTGTCGCGGGAACGCAAAGGTCGATATTACCAGGTCCGAGCGTGATGACGAACATCTGACCGATGCCGACGATCACGGAAAAGGCTGCGAAGGTCAGCGCTGCGTGCGACAGGCCGAAGGAGCTGGCGCCGCCGGTGAACATGACGGTAACGATCCAGACCGCAGCCGTTGCGGCGAACGACCATATCCATGGTTTTTTCGAGAGAGACGAAAGCCCGTTCATTGGTTTTTCTCCCGCTTTTCGAGACGGTTGAGCAGGATACGGAGCGCCAGTACGATGATGAGGATCGCCCCTTGCGCGCCGATCTGCCAGTCCGGCGAAATGCGCATGAAGGACAGGAACGAGCCGGCAAGGGTGAGCGTCAGCGCGCCGATGACAGCACCGATGGGCGAGACCCGACCGCCGACGAATTCGCCGCCGCCCAGAATAACGCCGGCAATCGACAGCAGCGTGTAGCGCAGCGCGATATTGGCATCTGCCGATGTCGTCAGCCCGACGAGCGCTATGCCCGACAGCACCGCGAAGAAACCGGCCAGCGCGAAGGTGGCGGCGCGTATGCCGACAACCGACCAGCCGGAGCGCTCGACGGAGCGGAAGTTACCGCCGACGCCGCGCATCAGCACGCCGAAGGAGGAGCGCATGACGATGTAGTGGGCGACGACCGCAATCACGATGCTGGCAACGATGGCTATTGGCACGAGCGGCGGTTTTGCCGTCATCAGCGCCCGGATGAAGACGGGGGCCTGACCGCCGGGCGAGGGGAGGATGAGGACGGCAAGGCCGCCCCAGACAAAGCTCATGCCAAGCGTGACGACGATTGAGGGCAGGGCGCGGATGTGGATGATGGCGCCCAGCATCGCATAAACCGCAATCGCACCGGCGAAGATCGCGATACCGAGCAGTGGCGTCGTTTGCAGGAAGGTGGCGGTGACGCAGGCGCAGAAACTGACGAAGGTACCCATCGACAGATCGAGATCGTTGACGGACATGATCAGCATCTGCGCAATGGTGGCAAGTGCAATCGGCACGGCCAGATTGAACAGCAGGTTGAGGCCGTTATAGCTCATGGCGCGCGGCTGCATGTAGAAGACGGCGGCGAGCAGGAAGGCGAGCGAGGCGGCGGGAATGATAAGGCGAAGGGCGCTGGCGGAGAGTTTCATGTGTGGTCTTCTCCGGAAAAGGAGGCGGCCAGCACATTCTGCTCGGTGATGTCCTCGCCCGAGAGTTCCGCCTGAATGGCGCCGTCGCGAAAGACATAGACCCGGTCGCAAAGGCGGATTTCATCCATTTCGGTGGAATACCAGATGAAGGTGCGGCCGTGGGAGGCTTCGGTTCTCAAGATATCGTAGACCTCCTGTTTGGTGCCGATATCGACGCCTCGCATCGGGTCGTCCATCAAAACGGTGCTGGCTGTGGTGGCGAGGGCGCGAGCGAACAGAACCTTCTGCTGGTTGCCGCCGGACAGCGAAAGAATTTTGTTGCCCATGTCGGGCGTGCGGATTTCGATGCGCTTTTTCCATTGCGCGCCGAGTTCACCTTCTTTGTTCCGGTCCACCATGCCCGCGGATGAAATATCCCGCAGCGAAGCGATGGAAAGGTTTTTGAGGATGCTCCACAGCGGGAAGGTCCCGTTCAGGCTGCGGTCCCCCGCCACGAAGGCGATATCGGTCTTGCGCGCGGGCAGCCAGCTGCTGTTACGGGCAAGGTAAAGGTCGAGAAGCGCTTCGGTCTGGCCATGGCCGCCGAGACCGGCGAGGCCGATGATCTCGCCGCGAAATGCCTCGAAGGCAAGGCCTTCACCCCGGCGCGGCGGCATGGAAAGTACTTTTTCGCCCGCCTTGCGGTTTTCGCTTTTTTGCCTGTCCTGTTCCTTGACGACGCTGCCCATGGCTTCCACCAGCGTGCGTGTCGTGAATTCGCCCGCCGGCCGATTGGCGACCACACGGCCGTCCTTCATCACCACGATGCGGGTGGCCGTCGAAAGAATTTCGCCGAGAATATGCGAGATCAGCAAAACGGAGCCGCCGGTGCGCACGAAACGGCGGACATAATCCATCAATTGCTCGGCAAGACCGGCATCGAGCGAGGACGTCGGCTCATCGAGAATGACAAGTCTCGGCGCTTCGGGTGTCCGGCAGAAATTGATGGCGATTTCCACCATCTGCCGCTCGGCGATGGAAAGTTCGGCAATCGTCAGCTCGCAATCAATGCCGTGGCCGGGAAAAATCTCGTCCAGCGTCTGCCGGATCATGATGAGCGCGCGCCCGCGCCAGTTCCGCCCGCTGATTGCGGCATGCATGATGCGGACATTTTCGCTGATTGTGAGGTTGGGGCAGAGCGACAATTCCTGAAACACGCAGCGCACGCCGCTGGCGCGGGCGGCCGCGATGCCGTGGCGGCCTTGCTCGCCGCGATAGGAAATGGAACCCTCATGCGGTGTCAGCCCGCCATTGATGACGTTGACGATGGTGGATTTGCCCGCGCCATTGTGGCCCACAAGCCCGAGGCATTCTCCCGTGCGGATGACGAGATCGGCCCCATCAAGCGCCCTTACCGCGCCGAACACGACCTTCAAGCCGCGCGCGGCGACGACTTCTTCCGCCTCGATGATGTCATTCATGAGCAATTACGCCAGTGATCTGAAAATCGGATAATATCGGTGGCTATTGCGGCGCCCGTTCCGGGAGCGCCGCAATATTCAGGCTCTAAGCCGATCCGGCCTATTTGGCCGATGCGATGGCCTTCTGCGCGTCTTCCTGCGAATATTCGACATTCGCGACGCCGCCTTTCTGGGTCGTCTTGAGATTTTCCTCAAGGTTGCCCTGGTCGATGCGCAGGAAAGGCACGGTCAGGTCCTTCTTCACGTCCTTGCCGTCGAGGATCTGCTGCGCCACCCAGAAAGCGAGTGTCGAGACGCCGGGAGCGATGGAGACGGACATGGTCTCGTAGCCGCTTGCGTCCTTCTGCTGTTTCCACCATTGCAGCTCGTCTTCACGGTTGCCCATGACGATGGTGGGTGTCGGGCGCTTGGCGGCGGCGAAAGCCTGTGCTGCACCGTAACCATCGCCGCCCTGCGTCACGACGGCCGCGACTTCGGGAAGGCTCGGCAGAATGCCGGCGACGGCGCGCTGCGCGACGTCCTGCGCCCAGTCGCCATTGACGGAACCGACGATCTTGAACTGCGGGTTCTTGGCGACGGCGTCGACGATGCCGGCATGGATTTCATCATCGACCGAAACGCCGGCCAGACCGCGGATCTCGAGCAGATTTCCGCCCTTCGGCATGGCCTTGGCGAGATAGTCGATCTGGCTTGCGCCCATCGCCTTGAAGTCCACGGCGATGCGCCAGGCGCAGGGTTCGGTGACAATGCCGTCGAAGGACACGACGGTGATGCCGGCGTCACAGGCTTCCTTGACAGCGCCGTTAAGCGCGGTCGGCGAAGCGGCGTTGATGACGATGGCGTCATAACCCTGAAGAATGAGGTTCTGAATCTGCGCCGCCTGTTCGGTTGCCTGGTTTTCGGCGGTCGTGAAGGCGTCTGCGGCGGCAACCTGTTTGTCGGCAACCGCCTGTTTGGTGATCTTGTCCCAGCTGGTCAGCATCGCCTGACGCCAGGAATTGCCAGCGTAATTGTTTGAAAGCGCGATTTTTTTGGCCGACGTGTCGGCATGAGCGGTGATCGGCAGAGCTGCGCATGCGACAGCGGCCGATGCCAAAAGCATCTTCCTGAAAGCCATTTGATTTCCTCCCTCGTGGCTTGCCCTTTTCGAGCCCGGAATCCTTGCGCGCCGCAAATCTCCTCGGCGGCAGGCGGAATTCCTTTGCACTGGAGCTCCTTTCCCCAGTAGAAGCGAGAATGACCAAGAAGATTTGGCTTGTATAGGCGGATCGCGGCAATCTTCCTGCGGGTTTCCGCAGAAAGCTTGCGGGAACCCGCAGGACGAAACGCCACTGCCGGGCGCAGAATGAATGATGCGGCACCCAATGGGTTCAAACTTCGCCGCAGAGGTCGGAGGCAGACGCTTGGGAGGGCGTCCGCACATGCTGGATACGCCGAAAAGCGCTCTTTTTCACCATTATATGGGCATTTCGCGGCTGCTTGCCGGGCAGCTGGAATTTAATGCCATCATCCAGGCGGTCGCCACAGAGATCAGCCATATCATCCCGCATGACCATATGGATGTCTGTATCAAGCAGCTGGATGACAAATATCATATCGCCTATGAGAGCGGTCTCGTCAGCGCCTGGAGCCGGCAGCCGCCCGCCCTTCTCACCGGCAGCCCGATCCGTTCGCTGCTGTCAGGCGAGGTCGAGCACCTCTTAAGCGGTGACGCCTGCTCCGATCCTCGCTTCCACTTCGAAGGGGCGTTTTCCAGCCCGATCATCGAACTTAATCTGCATAGCCGTCTGCATGTGCCGATGAAGGTGCATGGCGACATCATTGGCGCGCTCAGTTGCTCGTCGCACCAGTCGAACGCCTATACGATGGAGGATGTGACGAATGCCCGCGCGGTTGCGGATCTGCTGGCGCCCTATTTCTATGCCATCCGTGCCGCCGAGCAGGCCAAACGCTCGGCCATTGAAGAGGCGCGCGCCAATGCCCGCGAGGAGGGTTTGAGGCTGGGCGCCTTGCAATTGACCGAGGCTCTGGAGGCCGAGCGGCAGCGTATCGGCATGGATTTGCACGACCAGACGCTGGCGGACCTGACCCGGCTGGCGCGGCGCATCGAACGTATGAGCCATGCCCCGGACGTTTCGGGCGAAATGCTCGAGCCGGTAGTGCGCAGCCTGCAGCATTGCATGCAGGATCTGCGTGAAATCATCGAGGAGGCGAAACCCTCCATCCTGCAATTGTTCGGCGTTGTCGAGGCCATCGAGACCTATGTGGACCGCTCCGTGCGCGATAGCGGGTCGGCAATCGACTGGTCGGTGAGCGATGAGACGGAAGGGCTGGTGGAAAGGCTCGACAAGACGGTGGCGATATCGCTGTTCCGCATCGTACAGGAGGCAGTGAACAATGCCATTCGCCATGCCCAGCCGGAAACCATTGCCGTAACGCTTGTCGCCATCGATGGCGGCTTGCGGGTGACGGTGAGTGATGACGGCAGCGGCGGCGGCGAAGGCGGGGCCTCCGGCGGCCTCGGCATCGGCAACATGAAGACGCGGGCGCGGCTGATTTCAGCCAGGTTCGATATTGGCGGCAATGGCAAGGGGGCGGGAACCCGCATCACCGTGACCTTGCCGGCAGATGCTTTCGACCGGCGGGAGGAGTTATGACATGGACGTGCTGATCGTTGAGGACGATGCGCTGCACCGCGCCTATCTGAACGAGGCGGTGAGAGCCGCCCTGCCGGAATGCGACAATGTGCTGGAGGCGGCCAACGGCAGAACCGGCGAAAAGCTGGCGCGGGAAAACCGGGCGGCCCACATCGTCATGGATTTGCAGATGAACGAGCGCAACGGCATAGAGGCGGCGCGCACCATCTGGAAGGAGCGGCCGGATACCCGCATCCTGTTCTGGTCCAACTATTCCGACGAGGCCTATGTGCGTGGTGTCTCCCGCATCGTGCCGGAGGGCGCCGCTTACGGTTACGTGCTGAAATCGGCATCCGACGACCGGTTGCGGCTGGCGTTGCGCAGCATCTTCATCGAGGCGCAATGCGTGATCGACCGGGAAGTGCGCGGCCTTCAGGAAAAGAGCCTCGGCAAGGCGCATGGCTTTACCGATTCCGAATATGAAATCCTTGTCGATGTCGCGCTCGGCCTCACCGACAAGGCGATTGCGCGCCGCCGCAACCTGTCGCTGCGCAGCGTGCAGAACCGCCTGCAAAGCCTCTACGAGAAGCTTAACGTGCATCAGGCGGCTGGCGATGACGATGCGGAAGGGCGGTATAATCTTCGAACCCGCGCCGTCACTGTCGCCTTCCTGCGCAAGCTTTTGAATTACAGCGCGCTGGAAAGGGCCGAGCGCGAACTGGCGGAATGGGCGGGAAACCGCTGACCCTCAGGGCAGGAAGGCCAGCAGCCGTCTTTCATCCGCCCTGAGGCCGGAGACGGGTTTTGCCCCGACCTTCAGGATGCGGCCAAGCTTCTTCCGCGCTTTCTCCTCCGTGGCGATATCGAGAACGGCGGGATGCACATAGCTCTTGCGGCAGATGGCGGGCGTATTGGAAAGCTCGACCGCCGCCGCCTGGCACATGCCTTTTATGCTCGGTTTTTCACCTGAAGCCACATGCTCCATCGCGTTGCAGAAGGCCGCGAGCGTTCCGCCCCAGGTGCGGAAGGTCTTGGCGGAAATGCCTTGGCCGCCGATGCGGGAAAGATAGGCGTTGAGATCACTTGAATCGACGGAATGCACCCGGTTTTCGCTGTCCTGCCAGACAAACAGCTCCTTGCCGGGCAGATCGGCGATTTCTTCGAGGATTTTCTGCAGGCGGGGGTGGCGTAGCTGGCGCTTCACCTTCTGCCCGCCCTTTGCGGCAAACCGCAACTCGATGGTTTCACCGAAAGACACATGGCGCTTGAGCAATGTGGTTGCGCCATAGGTGCCGTTGGTTTCGAGATAGGAGCGGTTGCCGACGCGCAGATAGGCGGCATCGAGCAGCAGCGTGAGCGCGGCAAGCGTCATCTCCTGCCCGTGATCCTGCTTTTCGATATCGGCGATGGCGCGGCGGCGGATGGCGGGCAGCGCCTTGCCGAAGCTTTTGAGCTGAAAGAACTTCGTTTCGCCCCTGAGCGCGTGCCAGTCGGGGTGATAGCGATACTGTTTTCGCCCGCGCGCATCAAAGCCGGTGGCCTGCAAATGCCCTGATGGGTCGATGCAGATCCAGACGTCTTTATAGGCGGGCGGCACACCGAGCGATTTGATGCGTTTCAGTTCGACGCTGTCGGAGAGAAGCTCGCCGCCTGGCAAGCGGTAACAGAAACCGCGCCCGCGTTTTTCGCGGGAAATACCCGGTTCCTGATCGTTGACATAGGCAAGTCCGATTTTTGCAAGAAGGCGGGTGACTGGTTGTGGCATCGTTTTTTCCGGCAGGTTTCACGCTGCGGCAAACGAAAAACAGGCCGCCTTCGTTCCGGCGGCCTGTCGTTCCGGTCGTTAGTTTTCTCAGCCGGCCTTGGCGATCCGCACAATCTGCGATTCACCACCGCCGCGCTCCTCGGTCACGGCATAAACCGCGCCGTCAGGCCCGACCTTCACGTCGCGGATACGCGCCTCAAGGGGAAGACGGCTTTCGGTCGCGACCTTGTCGCCGTCGATGTGCAGGATGACGAGGCCCTGGCTCACCAGACCGCCGACGATGAAGGTGCCCTTCCATTCGGGAATAAGGTCGCCGTCATAATAGGCCATGCCGGAGGGGCCGATGACCGGGTCCCAATAATAGACCGGCTGCTCCATGCCTTCTTTGGCGGTAGCGCCTTCGCCAACCGACCGGCCGCTATATTCGACGCCATAGGTGATGACCGGCCAGCCGTAGTTCAGGCCCGCTTTGGGCAGGTTCAGCTCATCGCCGCCCTTTGGTCCGTGTTCCACGGTCCAGAGCCTGCCCTGACCATCAAGTGCCGCGGCCTGCAGATTGCGGTGGCCATAGCTCCATATTTCGGGAAGGGCGTTCTGCTGGCCGGCGAAGGGGTTGCCTTCAAAGGCCTTGCCTTCAGCATTGATGCGGAAGACCTTGCCGAGCCCGCTCGACAGATCCTGCGCCTGCACGCGCGGCTTTGAGTCCGAACGCTCGCCAACGGTAACATAAAGCTCGTTTTCAGGTCCGAAGACGAGGCGCGAGCCGAAATGCTTGTCGCCGTCATAGGTCGGCATCTGGCGGAAAATCACCGAGACATTTTCCAGTTTCGCGGCGTCGCCATCTTCGGTCAGCTTGGCTGACGCGACGGAGGTGCCGTTGCCGCCATCGCGCGGTTCGGAAAAGGAGAAGAAGACGGTGCGCGATGTTTCGAAATCGGGAGCGAGCGCGATGTCGAGAAGTCCGCCCTGTCCGTCGGACGCTACCTCCGGTACGCCGGCAATCGCCGGGCCGGCTTTGCCGTCGGTGATGATATGCATGGCCCCCTCCTTGGCGGCGACAAGCATGCGGCCATCCGGCAGGAATTCCATGGACCACAGGTGCGGCAGCCCTTCGGCGACGATGGTTTTTTTGACATTCGGCTGGGAAGCGGCCTGCGGCGCGCGTGTCTGGCCCTCAAAAGCCGGCTTCTGATCCGGCGCATTCGGCCGTTTCGTTTCGGCGGCCGGGGCCTGGGCCTGCGCAACACCGGCAAGCGGTACGGCGAGCAACGCACACAGGATCGTCGAACTCAGAAATCGGTTGTTATGGAACATGGGGCTCCCTTCCATCGTTTACGTCGAGCAGAGAACCATTTGGGGAGGATTTCGTTTCCTGCGATAGTTTCAAGAAAACTTGATCACTCCGTGTGCAGGCGGCACGCTCTTTTCTCATCCATGCGAATTGATAAGGAACCGCCGACCTGCGGTCACGTTTTCCCCTTTGTTACACGGAGGGCGCCATGCAGATCATCGACAACAAGACCATAGACGGGAACAGAACCAAGCCGATCCTCAACGTCGCGGAATTCTGCAGGCGTTACCGGCTGGACAAGGCCGAGGAAACCCGGCTCCGAAAGCTGTTCGGCGAGTTCGCCTCGCGGCACGAGCTTCTGATGAATGCGCAGCGCAAGCCGAGCTTCCGCTGATCACTCCTCCGGGTCGAGAGATTTTCCGAAGATCATGAAGACATCATAACGGGTGTTCTTGCCCATTATCTGGTGCGAAGGCTTGCGAATGCCCGGCATCGGCTCGGCGCGCAGGGGCCATTTCAGAACCACCCGCCTCGTCGCATTCTCCAGCGCAGCCTCCATCAGCTCCACCTGATCCGGGTCGGAGCCAACCAGTTCTCTCAGCACCCGCATCTCCTTTTTCACCAGCGCCGTGTTATGGCGCGGCGGATGCATGGGGTCGACAATCACCACCTCCGGTGAAAGTTCTTTCAGCAACTGGCGTGAATCTCCGTGAAGCAGCGTCATGCGCGCCGCCGCCTCGGCATAGGCGCCGCCCGCCTCCAGCGCGCGGCGAATGCCATCGGCGAGGTGAGCATGCATTCCCGGCGAGCGTTCGATGAGGGTCACTTCCGCGCCGAGTGAGGCAAGCAGAAAGGCATCCCGCCCGAGCCCGGCCGTGGCATCGACGATCTTTGGCGTGCGGCCCTTTGTGAAACCCGCGGCTTTCGGCAGAGCCTGTCCGCGCCCTTCGCCGGAGCGGAAACGGTGTCCGACTGCACCGCCGACAAAATCTACTACGAAGCTTTCGTCTTTTTCTTTCATCGCAGGCCTCAGAAGGGGCAGGGCACGGTATAGGTGACGTCACGGCCATCGGGATGGCGGAACCCGACCTCCTGCGCATGCAGCATCAGACGCGGCGCGGCGGCGAGCGCTTCGCCCTCGGCATAAAATTCATCGCCGAGAATGGGGTGGCCAAGCGCCTTCATATGCACACGCAATTGGTGGGTGCGGCCGGTAAGGGGGGTCAGCGCCAGCCGCGTTGCCGGAAGCGGCAATCGCTCCAGCACCCGCCAAAGGCTCTGCGCCGGCTTGCCATTTTCATGGTCGACGCGGTGGCGTGGCTTGTTTTCGGGATCGATGGCGAGCGGCAGGTCCACTTCCCCCGCTTCTCCCACAACCTCTCCCCAGACAATGGCGACATAGGATTTGCGCGTCTGGCGGTTTTCAAACTGCGACGCAATCGCCGCATGCGCCCTGCGGTTCAGGGACATCAGCACGATGCCTGACGTGTCCTTGTCCAGCCGGTTGATCATCAGTGCTTTCGGGAACTGTTTCTGCACGCGCGTCATCAGGCTGTCGGAAAGCGCCGGATCGCGCCCCGGCACCGAGAGAAGCCCGCTCGGCTTGTCGAGCACCAGCAGGTCGTCGTCGCGGTGCACGATGGTGAGCCAGGGGTCGAGTGGCGGATTATAGACGGGGTTGGAAAGCTCGCGTGACATGTCGTTTCCTTAGCACGAATTGCGCATTCGGACAGGCGCTAGAGCATTTCCAGGAAAAGTGGACTCCGGTTTTCCGTCGGGAAATGCGTCGAAACAAAGAGTTAGAGTGTTTTCGCAATTCGAAGAAAAGCGAAAACACTCTAGTCGGGAATATGGAGATTGACGCGCCCGCTGGTCAGGTCGCTGAGAAGCCGGGTGAGACGTTCGGCTTCCTTGACCGGAACCGAGAGCAGCATATCCGCGCCGGTGCCGGTAAAATCCTCCCTTTCCAGCCGCAGGTTCTGGGTGGCGGAGAGGCGTGATTTCACCAGCGCCAGATCGGAGAAGGGGCAGCTCAGCGTGGCGCTGACGTAAGCGATGACCGGTGACGTCTCGCCTAACCGCAGGCAGGCCGCCGCCGTGCCGCCATAGGCGCGCATGAGCCCGCCGCTGCCGAGCAGGATGCCGCCGAACCAGCGGATGACGAGAACGGCGACATTATCCAGCGCCTGCCCGTCGATGGCCTGAAGGATCGGTTTCCCGGCTGTTCCCGAGGGTTCGCCGTCATCGCTGAAACGATAGGTCTGGCCGTTTCGCCATGCCCAGCAATTATGGTTCGCGTCGGGATCGGAATGTGCCGCAAGGAAGGTCTTCGCATCCTCTTCGCCCGTCACCGGCGCGGCAAAGGCGATGAAGCGGCTTTTCTTGATATCCTGAGAAAAGGAAACGGGACAGTCGAGCGTGAACATGGGCGTTTCAATAACGCATATATTCGCATGCGGAAATCGGTATAAGGCTCGGAATGGCGAAGATGGCGATGGAGAAGGTTTTGAGGAAGGCGAGGCAGGTTGCTGTTATCGGCGGCGGGCCGGCGGGGCTGATGGCGGCCGAAATGCTTTCGGCCGCGGGCCATGCCGTGACGGTGTTCGAGGCGATGCCGACCCTGGCGCGCAAATTGCTGATGGCCGGAAAATCCGGCCTCAACATCACCCATGCCGAAGACTATGACAGTTTCCGTCAGCGGTTTGGCGAGGCGGAACCGCAGCTGCGTGCGGCCCTCGATGATTTCACGCCTGACATGCTGCGCGACTGGGTGCAGGGGCTGGGGCAGGAAACCTTTGTCGGCACCTCGGGCCGGGTGTTTCCCACAGTCATGAAAGCCTCGCCGCTGCTGCGGGCATGGCTCGCCCGGCTGGAGGCGCAGGGCGTGACCATCAGGACGCGGCATCGCTGGACGGGTTTTTCCGGCGAGAACCTGGTTTTTTCGACACCGGAGGGCGAAATCACTATCAAGACTGATGCCGTGCTGCTGGCGCTGGGCGGCGCCAGCTGGCCGCGTCTCGGCTCCGATGCCGCATGGGTTCCGGCGCTTGTGGCCAAAGGCGTCGAGCTCTCCCCGTTCCGCCCGGCCAATTGCGGTTTCGACGTTGACTGGAGTGATGTCTTCCGTGAGCGTTTTGCGGGTGAAGCGGTGAAATCCACGGTCACCATTTCGCCGGCAGGAGCCTTTCAGGGCGAATTCGTGATAAGCAAGCATGGCATTGAGGGCAGCGTGATCTATGCCCATTCCGCCGCCCTGCGCGACCGGCTGGAACAGGCGGGCAAAGTATCACTCGTAATTGATCTTGCGCCGGCGCGTACGGTGGAACGCCTCAGCCTGGATCTGGGGAAGCTCGGCCGGAAGGAGAGTTTTGCAAACCGCATGCGCAAGGCGGCCGGCCTGTCGGCGGTGAAGGTGGGGCTTCTGCGGGAAATATTTCCCGACATCGCCGCCATGCCGGACGAGTTTGTCGCCGCGAGAATAAAACATGCGGAGATACCGCTTTTGCGGGCGAGACCGATTGCCGAGGCGATTTCGTCTGCCGGCGGTATCGCCTGGAGCGGCCTTGATGAAAGCTACATGCTGAAAAAGCTCCCCGGCATATTCGCTGCCGGGGAAATGCTGGATTGGGAAGCGCCGACCGGCGGTTATCTGCTCACCGCCTGTTTCGCCACCGGCAAGGCCGCCGCAAAAGGCATGGCCGCGTGGCTTGAAGGCTCAGCCTGAGAGCCGTTCCGCCGCGCCCGCTTCTTCACCCAAAGCGGTCCTGACGAGGCAGCGCATGATGGCGTCGGTGGTGACGGCGCCGAGCGCCTTGCCATTTTCTCCAACGACCGTGGCGCTGCTGACATTTTCCCGGACGAGCGCGCGCAGGCCCTCTTCAACCGTCATATCGGCATCGAGCTGAAGCCGCGACTGGCCGGAAAACTCCGGCTGGACGATGGCGCCGAGGCGAATGACCCTGCCGCGATTGACCTCCTCCACGAAGGCCTCGATATAGCTGTCAGCCGGCGACATGACGATTTCGGCGGCCGTGCCCTGCTGGATGATTTCGCCATCGCGCAGAATGGCGATCTTGTCGCCCAGCCGCAGGGCCTCGTCGAGATCGTGGGTGATGAAGACCACGGTCTTCTTCAGTTCTTTCTGCAGTTCCAGGAGCACCGTCTGCATGTCGACGCGGATGAGCGGATCGAGCGCCGAATAGGCTTCGTCCATCAACAGGATTTCGGCATTGTTGGTGAGCGCCCGCGCCAGACCCACACGCTGCTGCATGCCGCCGGAAAGCTGGTTGGGATAATGGTTGGAGAAGCCTTCCAGCCCCACGCGCCTGATCCAGACTTCCGCCCTTTCCTCCCGTTCGCGCTTGTCGACGCCCTGCACTTCAAGGCCATAGACGACATTCTGCAGCACGTTGCGGTGCGGCAAGAGGCCGAATTTCTGGAACACCATCGCCGTCTTGTGGCGGCGAAATTCCAGCAGGTCCGCTTCGTTGAGGCGACAGACATCGGTGCCGCCATAGAGGATTTCGCCAGCGGTCGGGTCGATCAGCCGGTTGACGTGGCGGATCAGCGTCGATTTGCCGGAGCCGGACAGGCCCATGATGACGGTGATCTGCCCGCCCGGCATGGTGATGTTGATATCACGCAGACCGAGCACGTGGCCATGTTTGGCATTGAGATCCGCCTTGGACATGCCGGCCTTGACGGGGTCGACATAGCTGGCCGCCTTGGGGCCGAAAATCTTGTAAAGGCTGCGAATTTCGATCGATTGACTAGCCATGCGCCACTTCCCGGTGTTTTTGCAGGCGAAGACCATAGGCCTGGCTGATGCGGTCGAAGATGATGGCGATGCCGACGATGGCAAGCCCGTTGAACACGCCGAGCGTGAAATACTGGTTGGCGATGGCCTTCAACACCGGCTGGCCAAGACCCTGCACACCGATCATGGAGGCGATGACGACCATGGCGAGCGCCATCATGATGGTCTGGTTGATGCCGGCCATGATGGTGGGGAGTGCGAGCGGCAGCTGCACCTTGAAAAGCTTCTGGCGCTTCGAGGAGCCGAAGGCATCGGCAGCCTCCAGCACGTCGCGGTCGACCATGCGGATGCCGAGATTGGTCAGCCTGATCATCGGCGGTATGGCATAGATGACGACGGCGATAACGCCGGGCACGCGGCCGATGCCGAGCAGCATGACGACGGGAATGAGATAGACGAAACTCGGCATCGTCTGCATCACGTCGAGAACGGGATTGACCACGCTCTGCAGGCGATTGGAGCGCGCCATGGCGATGCCGATCGGCAGGCCGACGACGATGGACAGCACCGCACAGACGAAGATCATCGAGACCGTCTTCATCGTGTCTTCCCACATGCCGAACCAGCCGATGGCGAAGAGAATGCCGCAACACAGCGAAACAATGGTGGCGCTGCGGCTGCCGAACCAGGCGAGCGCGCCGACAATAAGAATAACGACCGGCCAGGGTGCGCCGATCAAAAGCCTTTCCGCCCAGATGAGGAAGCTCTGAAGGGGGGTAAACAGCCCCTCGATTGCGCCGCCATAGGTTCGGGTGAAACCTCGGAACCCCTCGTCGATGACTTTTTTCATCGCGCGCAGAGCATCGTCATTCATGGTCGGAAATTTGAAAAGCCATTCCATATCCTGTTCTCCATGACGAACCGGAGGCGGGAATCGATATCCTCCGCGCTCCGGGAGTAAAATCGCCAGAGCGCCGCGCATCCTTCAGGATGCAGGGCGGAACGCTCTGCTGAACCGGCGCATCGCCACCGAAAGCCTTGGGCGTTTCGGAGCCGGTGCGGCGTCGCCGCTGGCGAACGCCGGTTGCCGGGCAGGTATGTAAGGACCGGTTTTTAAAGGGCGGCCTTGACCTTTTCCGCGACCTCGGGAGAAACCCAGTCCTTCCAGAGAGCTTCGTTTTCCTTCAGGAACTGCTTGGCGCCATCTTCACCGGTCGCCTGGTTATCCGTCATCCAGGCGATCAGCTTGTTGACTGTGCTGTTGGTCCAGGCGCGCTTGTTGAGATAATCCATGGCGGGGCCGGCACGATCGGCAAATGTCTTGCTCACCAGTGTCTGCACGTCGTCTATCGGCCAGGCGTTCGGCTTGGGATCAGCGCAATCGGCGACGGAGGTACAGCGCTTCCATTCGGCCGCGTCATATTCGGTGCCGAAACCGAGTTTCACCATCTCGTATTTGCCGAGAAGCGAGGTGGGCGCCCAATAATAGCCGACCCAGGGCTGCTTGGCTTCGTAAGCCTTGGCGATGGAACCGTCGAGGCCGGCAGCGGAACCGGTGTCGACGAGGGTGAAGCCGGCCTTTTCACCGCCGAAAGCCTTGAACAGCTGCGCGGTAACGACAGTGCCGCCCCAGCCCTGCGGGCCGTTGAACACAGCGCCCTTGGACTTGTCTTCGGGCGACGGGAAGAGTTCGGGGTGTTTGAAGAGATCAGGAATGGTCTTGAGATCGGGGTTGGCTTCGGCGACGTATTTCGGAATCCACCAGCCCTGAACAGCGCCATCGGAGAGGATTTTTGCGGCCGCGACCACTTTGCCGCCTTCCAGACCCTGTTTGACGATTTCCGGCTGCAGGCTGACCCAGGCCTCAGGCGCGATATCCGGCTGGCCTTTTTCGGCCATGGAGGTCAATGTCGGCACGGTGTCGCCGGTCACGATTTCGGCGGAACAACCATAGCCCTTTTCAAGAATGAATTTATCGAGATTGGCGGCAACTTCGGCGGATTGCCAGTTCATGCTGGCGATTGTCACGTTTCCGCAGTCGGCGGCATAGGCTGCGCCGCCTGAAAAGGCGAAGCCGGCGGAAAGAATTGTGGCACCCAAAAGTATTTTCATTTTTGTTCCCTCTGGTCGCGGTGTGGCGAAGACCCGGGCGCCGACGGCACCGCGACCGCCAGCACCCTTATTGAGGCTTAATAATTCCTTTGTCGCCATCCCGTTTGCGGCAATTTCTGGCGTATTGAGGATGGCAATCGTCAAACGAAGGCGGGATCGCGGGGATATATTAGAGAAAGTTCTGGCACGAAGGTGCTGAAATGTCTGATGGTTTTGTACTCGTCCTGCGACATTTACGCAGTGATGGAACTTTTTCAATTTTCTCAAAAGCTTGGGAACAATAAGCGGAAGTTTCTGTTTTCTTGGACTTTTATCCTGTTCTGTATTACGGGAGATTTTCTCTCGGTTTTTGTGGTGATGTTGAATGACCAATCTTCGTGCTGCCCCGGTATGGCCGATCGGTGGTGGTGAAACGGGTGAGCTTGTGCGCCGCTTCGACTGGTCGAAGACATCGCTCGGTCCTATTTGCGAATGGCCGCAAAATCTGAGGCAAAAAGCCAATTCAGTCGTCAATTCCCCCATTCCGCAGGTGCTGATGTGGGGCAAGGATCATGTGATGATCTACAATGACGGCTATGCGGAGATCGCCGGCAATTATCACCCGCAGGCACTGGGCGGAACGGTGCCCGGCATCTGGCCGGAAATATGGGACTGGAACAGCCGTATTCTCGAAGCCGGTTTTCGCGGTGAGGTCATGGCCTATCGCGACCAGCCGATGACGCTGATGCGACATGGCCTGCCGGAAGAGGTGATCTTCGATCTGTTCTACACGCCGATCTACAATGAGGGCGGCACGGTGGACGGCGTTTTATGCACCGTGCTTGAAAATACCGACAAGGTGAAGGCCGTGGAGGCGCTGGAGCAGAGCCGCAAGGAACTAAGCCGGCTCACCAATGCCCTGCCCATTCTGGTCGGATATGTCGATCGTGATTACGTTTATAAATTCGCCAATGACGGCTATCTGGAATGGTTTGGCCGCCGCGCCGACGAGGTGATTGGCCGCAGCGTTCCCGAAATCGTCGGCGAGGCGTTTTTCGAGGCGCGCAGGGCCTATCTGGACCGCGCGCTCGCCGGTGAAAAGATCGTTTCCGACACCGTGATCCACAGGCCAGACGGCACCATGCGCGCCGCCGAAATCCGCTATGTGCCGCGCTATATTACGGATGGCTCCATCGATGGCATCTATGTGCTGATCATCGATATCGAGGACCGCAAGCGCTCGGAACAGGAAATCCTCATCAGCAACAACCGTTTCCGTGCGGCGGTGGATGCGGTGCACGGCGTGTTGTGGACCAACAGCGCCGATGGCAGGATGCTGGGCGAGCAGCCTGCCTGGGCCACGCTGACGGGCCAGACGCCGGAAGAATATCAGGGTTTTGGCTGGGCGGACGCCGTCCACCCGGAGGACAGGCAGGGGTCTGTCGAAAGCTGGAACAGCGCGGTCGCGGAAAAGTCGACCTATGTCTGGGAGCACCGCGTGCGCCGTCATGACGGCGTCTACCGTACTTTTTCGATCCGCGGCGTGCCGATTTTTGGCAAGTCCGGCGCGATTGCGGAATGGGTCGGCGTCCACACCGACATAACCGAGCAGCGGCGTGCCGAGGATACGCTCAAGGAACACGCCAGCAATCTCGAGCGCGAAATTCGCCACCGCATCCGGGCGGAAGAGCAGCTTCGGCAATTGAATGAAGGCCTTGAAGCCCGTGTCGAAGCGGAAATGGCGGAGCGCCGCCAGACCGAAAAGGCCCTGCAACAGGCGCAGAAGATGGAATCCATCGGCCAGCTGACCGGCGGCGTCGCGCATGATTTCAACAATTTGCTGCAGGTGATCGGCGGCAATCTGCAACTGCTCTCCAAGGATGTGAGCGGCAATGAGCGCGCTGAAAGGCGGCTGGAAAATGCGCTGGCCGGCGTCCATCGCGGCGCAAAGCTGGCCAACCAGCTGCTGGCCTTCGGCCGCCGCCAGGCGCTGGAACCGCGCGTCATCAATATTTCCCGTTTTGTGACCGGCATGGACGATCTGCTTCGCCGCTCGCTCGGCGAGGCGATCGAGGTGGAGGTCATCACCTCGGGCGGCCTCTGGAATACCTATGCCGATCCCAACCAGGTGGAAAATGCGCTTCTCAATCTCGCCATCAATGCGCGCGACGCCATGGAAGGGCAAGGCAAGCTGACCATTGAAGTGGGCAATGCGGTGCTTGACCGCGATTATGCCCGCAAGCATTCGGAGGTTTCGGCGGGGCAATATGTCATGCTCGCCGTCACCGATACGGGTTCGGGCATGTCGCCGGAAATCCTTGAGAAGGTCTTCGAGCCGTTCTTTTCGACCAAACCGGAGGGCAAGGGCACCGGTCTCGGCCTTTCGATGGTCTATGGTTTTGCAAAACAGTCCAGCGGCCACGTCAACATCTATAGCGAGGTGGGGCAGGGCACGACGGTGAAGATGTATCTGCCGCGCTCCGCCGCCGATGAGGACCGGGAAGTAGTGATGCCGACCGGCCCGGTGGAGGGCGGAACGGAAACCATTCTTGTGGTGGAAGACGACGAGGAAGTGCGCAACACCGTCGTCGAGACGCTGAGCGATCTCGGATACCGCGTGCTCACCGCCCGTGATGCGCAGGCCGGTTTGACGGTGGTGGAAAGCGGCATTCCGATCGATGTCATCTTCACCGACGTGGTAATGCCGGGGCCTTTGAAAAGTCGGGAAATGGCGCGCCGCGCACAGGAACGGCTGCCCAATCTCGCCGTTCTCTTCACCTCCGGTTACACCGAAAACTCCATCGTGCATGGCGGCAAGCTGGATGCCGGGGTGGAGCTTCTCTCCAAGCCCTATACGCGCGAAGCGCTGGCGCGGCGCATCCGCCATGTGATTGCCAACCGCAAGCAGGTTTCCCTGTCGAGAGCGCGGCCGGCAGCTGCGCCGGGTTATTCCAAGCCTTCCGAACCGGTGAGGACTGTCGAAAACGAAAACCAGTCCATACGTGTCCTTCTGGTCGAAGATGACGAGCTGATCCGGATGAATTCGACGGAAATGCTGTCGGATAGCGGCTTTGCGGTCGTCGAGGCCGAAAATGCGGCCCAGGCCCTTAAGGTGATCGAGGCTGATCCCATAGACGTTCTTGTCACCGATCTCGGTCTGCCAGACATGAAGGGCGGCGAGCTAGCGGTGGAGGCTCTGCGCCGCAAGCCGGGGCTTGCCATCGTGTTTGCGACGGGCGACAGCCATCTGCCGGAAGGGGCGCCCGAAAGCGCGGTGCTGCTGACCAAGCCCTATGACGAACAGCAGATCGTCTCGGCCGTCGAACAGGCCCACACGGCAAAGAGCGCGGTGGCGGAATAGTCCGCCTGCCGCTTCGTGGCCGGCTTAGTAACCTCTGATCATGTCAACCGTTTCCGGCAGCCTGCCGGTCTCACGCCATACGCGGACATTGCCCGCGACGATCCGGGCCGAACTCTCCCGGCTTGTCGGCGCGGAAATATGCGGGAGAACGGTGACTTTCGGGTGCTGCCAGAATGGCGAAGCCGTCGGCAGCGGCTCCTGTTCGAAGACATCGAGAACGGCATGCGAAAGGCGGCCGGCATCGAGCGCCGCGATCAGGTCGTTGGCGACGATGACCGCACCGCGGGCGAAATTGATGAGCGCCGCCCCCTGTTTCATTGCGGCGAGACGGCCAGCATCGAGAAGGCCACGCGTCGCGTCGGTGAGCGGGACGAGGCAGACGAGAATGTCGCTTTTTTCCAGCAGGGCTTGCAGCCCGGCATCGCCGGTCAGCGTTTCCACGCCTTCGATCACCTTGGCCGAGCGGCTCCAGCCGGCGACGTTGAAGCCCGCATGGATGAGGCGTTCGGCTGCAGCGGTGCCAAGCGCTCCAAGGCCGAGGAGACCGATGGTCATCTCGCCGGGATGGCGGTAGTCCAGCTCCTGCCAGACGGCCTTTTGCTGGTTTTCACGATAGGCCGGCATGTCGCGCTGCAGATAATAGGTCCATGCCAGCGCGGCTTCGGCCATCACGCGGGAAAGCTCCGGGTCCTTCAGCCGGACGATGGGGGGAGCCTTGTCGCCCAGCTCCAGCACCAGCCGCTCGACGCCCGCCCACAGGCTGTGAATCCATGTGAGGCCCGGAAGTGCCGCAATGTCGGCCGGATCGGGATTGGCGACGATGGCGAAATCCACTGCCCGTCGCTGTTCACCCGTCAATTCGGAGAAGGAGAGGATGTTCTCCTGCGGCATGGCGGCGCGCAGCGCCTGTTTCCAGACGGCTTCCGTCTCCGCATTCATCCGTGAAACAAAGGCGATGGGTGATGGCATGGCATTGGTCCTGCTTGCGGTTGGCTTTCCGCCATCAATGCGCAATTTCGGGGGGCAATGCCATGGGTTTATCGTTCGAATCTTCCACAGAATAAAACGGCCCGGTTTTCACCGGGCCGTTTCACGATTACGCCTCTTCCTTCACCGGCGGCTTCGCATCGCCATAATAGGCCGAGAACTTCTCGTGATAATGCTCCGAACCGCCGGGGCCGGCATAACGCTGCAGTTCCGTCATGTCGGTCTTGTTGAGCACGATGCCGAGCGTCTTGTTGGCGATCTGCGGCTCGTTGGCCATCAGGTTCTGCACCATCTGGATCGGCGTCTTGCCCCATTCGGTGACGAAGACGAAACCGTCCACCTGTGGTGCAAAGGCCTTGGCGTCGATGACAGGGACGACGGGCGCAAGGTCAACGATGATGTAATCGCAGGCCTCACGGGCAGAATCGATGAATTTGCGCATGCCGGAGGAAGAGAGCAACTCGCTCGAATGGGCGAACTGGTTGCTGGTCGAAACCGGCAGGATGCCCATTTTCGTGCGCGTATCGACCTTTACCGCCTGCGTCCACGGAATTTCATCGAGCACGACTTCCACCAGACCGGCGGATTGCCGTGTCGTCAGCATGCGGCTGAGGCCGGGATTGCGGATATCCGCATCGACGACGAGGGTGCGCTTGCCGGTGGAGGCGATCAGCCCGGCGAGATTGAGCGCCACGACCGACTTGCCTTCGTTCGGCAGGCAGGAAATGACGCCGATGACCCGGCATTGACGTTCCTGAATGACGACATCCGCGGTCAGCTTCACGTTGCGCAGCGTTTCCGCGAAACTGGAGCGCGGGCTGTCGACGGCAAGGCGCAGCATTTTCTGGAACGAGACCTGCCCGCTTTCGTCAAGCGTGGCATGTTCGCCGCCGGGGGTGGCGGCGCTGGTGCCGGCCTTGGCGTTTTCCACACCCCTTTCACCGATGAAGGGCAGGTAGCCGAGAAAGCGCATGCGCAGATTGTCACGCACGTCATTGCCGGTGTGGAAGAAGCGATCCCGGAACTCGAGAAGCGCTGCGATACCGCCGCCCAGCATCAGGCCGAGAACGACCGAAAGCGCCATGGTCATGGTCTTTTTCGGGCTGGAAGGCGATGTCGGCAGGCCCGCTTCGGAGATGATGCGCGCCTTGGCGATCGGCAATGACTGTTTCTGCGACGCTTCCTCGAAGCGGCCGAGATAGGACTGGTAGAGCGTGCGCAACGCCGTTGCCCGCTGTTCGAGTTCACGCAGCTGCACCATGGTGATGTTGGCTTGAGAATTGCGACCAGCTACCTTGTCGATACTGTCACGCAACGACTGCACGCGCGAATTGGCAACGTCGACCTCGTTCTTGAAGCTGCCGGTCAGCTGCTGCAATTCCTGGAAGATTTGCTGCGAAATCTCTTTTTTCTCGGCGTCGAGCGCGGCCGCCTGCGGATGGTCGGCGCCGAATTGCTGGACGATGCCGCGCTGCCTGTCGGAAATGGTGATGTAGCGCTTGCGCAAATCCTGAATGACCGAGTTGTCGGTATCACGGGCCGACACGACGGCATTGTCGACAGCTGTCTCCGGCCCGCGGTCGATAATCGACTTGTACTGGCTGTAGCGGGCAGAGGCAGTAGCTGCATCCGCCTGTGCGGAAATCAGTTGGCCATTAAGATCGGCAAGCTGGCTTTCCGACATAAGCTCACCGCGTGAGGATACGATATTGTTGTCAGACCTGTATTTCTGAACTGCAAGCTCGGCGGCCTGGGCGCGCTGGTTGAGGTCGGTCATGCGTTCCTGCAACCATACAGAAGCGCGCTCGCTAGCGTCGAAATTGGCGTTCAGCTGTTCGGTGAGGTAAGCCTGCGCATAGGTCTTGGCGATCTGCGCTGCCAGCTGGCGGTCGGTCGAGCGGGTGGAAATGGCGATGACCGAGCTGCGTCCGACACGTTCCACCGTCAAGGACTGCTGCAGCACGGCGGCGGCCTTTTCGCGGCGTCCGGCGCGGATTGCGGCTTCGGAGACGGGCGGATCGCCCGGCAGGACGAGATCAAGGATACCACGCACGGAGGTTTTGACGAGTTCGACCGGCGACATCGGTGGATTGACGATGGTGTCATTCTCATCGAGTCTCGCCTTGTCGACCACTGTCAGCGCCATTTCCTTGGATTTCAAAATTTCCACGGCGCTGGCGATACGGTTGTCGACGATCTGGGCGGCGGGCACCGGCGATTCCTCTTCCGCATAACGGGAAAGGCTTTCATCCAGCAGCACCTGCGTCATCGCGGTGTAAACGGGGGTCGCAAGCACCAGATAAAGGCCGGCCAGAACCACGGCTGCAATGACGGAGGCGGCAATGACATTGGCACGACGCACCACGGCGGCCCACAGGCGGTCGAGGTCGATGAACGTGTCGGAATCCTTGCCGGACTCCGGAAAACCGATATTGGATTTAAAGGTCTTGTGGTGCATGGACCTACCTTGTGAATTAAAAATGGTACGCGGGAAGCCGAGCAAACTCGCCTTCCCGCCTCCCGTTATTGGTGCGCCGGCCGCCTCCCCCCGGCGGCGCGATTAAAATCAGGCCGCCTGGACGCGGCTTTCGTGGTTCGCCACCAGTTCCTTCACCGAAGCGAGAACCTGGGCCTCCATGTCCGCGCGCAGCAGCGAGAAGGCGACGTTTGCGGCGATGAAGCCCTGCTTGCTGCCGCAGTCGAAGGTGCGCCCGCTATATTTCTGCGCATGGAAAGACTGCTTTTCCGCAAGCCGTTTCATGCCGTCGGTCAGCTGGATTTCATTGCCCGCGCCGCGCTCCTGCTTGGCGAGGATGTCGAAGATTTCCGGCTGCAGGATGTAACGGCCATTCAGGTAATAATTCGAAGGCGCCTTGGATGGTTCCGGCTTTTCGACCATTTCGGTGACCGCAAAGCCGTGATTGACCTTCTGGCCGACGCCGACGACGCCATAGGACGATACTTCCTCGGGCAGGCATTCCTCGACGCCGAGAATATTGCCGCCGACTTCATCGTAAAGCTCCATCAGCCCGGCAATGCAGCCGCGTGCGCCATAGGACACCATGTCAGGCAGAAGCAGCGCGAAAGGCTCCTTGCCCACCAGTTCGCGCGCACACCAGACGGCGTGGCCGAGACCAAGCGGCACCTGCTGGCGCGTATAGCTGACGGTGCCGGCAACCGGCAGCATCTTTTCAAGCTGCAGCACCTGCACGGTCTTGCCGGAGCGGGTGAGCGTATTGATGAGTTCCGGCGCGCTGTCGAAATAGTCTTCGATGGCGGTCTTGTTGCGGCTCGTGACGAAAATAATGTGCTCGATGCCGGCCTGCATGGCTTCGTCAACGGCATATTGCACGACCGGACGATCCACGATCGTCAGCATTTCCTTTGGCATCGCCTTGGTGGCGGGCAAAAACCGTGTGCCGTTGCCAGCTACGGGAATGACGGCTTTTCTGACAGTTTTGTTCAGGTCCATCGCGTTCTCCTTCATCAAGGTTTGATCTGTCCCCAGTCCCCGCGCAGATTTCGTCTACGCGTCAATTTCACGAAATCTGTCTTTTCACCCCTGTATTCGCTCCGGGCGCAAACATCGCGTCCCGCAGCCTCCTCAGCCGCACTGCAATCGGCATTCTTAAGTGCCCCAGCACGGCCGGATCTCGAATTGTGGTCTTCAAGGCGCCGAGTACCGAGCGGCTCTTGATGTTTTCCACCAATGTCAGAAAATTATGCGCCAGCCGCAGGCTGCGGCTTCTCGCCTGCTGCGCATCCATGGCGGCGGGCAGCAAAGTGTAGTGGCTCAGGAATTCCTGATCCGCCCGCATCATCGCTTCGACGTGATGAAGTTCAAGCACGCGCGAAATCGAGCCTTCGCGGATATTGTAGATGTAACCCGGCTTCGGTTCGATGACGCAGAGGCCGCCGGCGGCGAGCGCCGAGGCGAGCAGGATATAATCCTCGCCGATGCGGATATCCTCGCGGAAGCGCAGTGCCTCGCTATTGAGGAAATCGCGCCGGAACATCGGTTTCATGTAGCCGAAATTGAAGGTGGAACGGAACAGGATGTTGGAGGAAATGAAGTCCTCGAGCGTGAGGGCGGATCGTTCCTCCAGAAACTCTTCCGGAAACATCGTCTCCATCGGTCTGCCGTCGGTATAGACCACGTCGAGATTATCGACAGCGATGTCAGCATTGGCGGCGTCCGCCCGGCACATCATGCAGGCGGAACGCTCCGGGCGGATGACGTCGTCGGAATCGAGCACGGCGATCCAGCGTCCCGTCGCGGCCTCGATGCCGGCATTGCGTGCACCACCCGGACCGCGGTTTTCTTCCAGCGCAAGCAGGCGGACGCGAGGGTCGATGGCGGCAATCGCCTCAACGAAGGGGATGGTATCGTCGGCGGAACGGTCATCGACGACGATAACCTCCAGCGTCACACCCTGCTGGTCGAGCGCGCTTTGAACGGCGGCTTCGATCGTATCGGCGGCGTTATAGGCGGCGATGACGAAGCTGATATCGGGCGGGGAGGTGAGATTTTCCATCAGGTCGCCTCCACCGCGCCATACTGGCGGATTTCGCGCACACCGAAGGCGCCGCTCATCGAACCCATATGCAGCGCGCCACGCAGCGCATAACGGTTGCGGCGCACGGCGTTGAAACCGCTCAAGGCGGCGAATACGCCGCAATACAGCACTTTCGAACCGGCCTTCAGCACCTGAACCACACGGCGTGCACCCGGTTTCTTTTCAGCCAGCACCCGGCCGTGCGTCTGGCCGGAGCGGAAGCGGCGTTTGGCAAGCCACATGAAGCTTGCCCGATTTTCCGGAACCGGTTCCGACAAGACGGCTTCTTCCGCAAAGACAATGCGGCCGCCGGCGGCGTGAAGATGCGAGAAGAAATGAGTGTCCTCGCCGCCGCTCTGGCCGAGCGCCAGCGCGAAGCGCCGGCCCTTCACCGAAGGCGCATCCATCTTGAGCAGCGTGTTGCAGGTATAGCCGGTGATGATCTCGCCATTCACCCACACCGGAACTGTCGAGTGGAAATCGCCGCGTTTCATCCAGCCCGGCGCATTGTCCCGGTAAACCGCCGTTACGGGGCCGAGGACGGTTTCCGCACCGGTCTCGTCGGCTTTTTCCAGAAGGGCGGCCAGCCAATGCGGCGGCGCGGTCTCGTCATCATCGATGAAGGCCAGATAGTCCGCCTGGCATTCCGACAGGCAGGCATTGCGGGCAATCGAAATATTCGATTTCGGGCAATGAACATAGGTGATCTCGAAGGGCGCGGTTTCACGCAGGCGATCGACGCTTGCCTTGGCGCTCGGCTCCTCGTCATTATCGGCCACAATCAGGCGAACTTTCACGCCTTCCGGCACGTCCAGCTCGAAGAGTGACAGAAGTGTGGCGACGAGCGCCGGGCGTCTGTAGGTGCAGATGCCGATATCGACGGTCTTGAGATTTTGCGTGCCGGTGACGGTGTTGTCGGTCATGAGACAGCCTTTCTTCCCCGGAATTTCAGGAGTTCCAGCCAGAAGCCGGTGGACCAGGCCAGATGCATCACCATCGCCGAAAAGGCGGCGAGCGGGCCGTATGGGTTTTGCTGACCTATTGCCATCCACAAGCCATAACCCACACATGCGGCGATCCAGAGGCCGAGCGGAATAAGTGCGGCCCAATGCACGAGCGACAGCAGCGCGAGAATGAAAACCGGCAGGACGGCGAGCGGAATCATCTGGCGGATTTTCGGGATCGAGCGATGTTTCAGGAGGTTCTTCGCCCGGCCGCGGCCATAGGCGAGATATTGCCTGAAGAGCGGCATGACGCTTGCGCGCGGATAATAGGTCATGCGGGTCTTGTCGGTCATCCAGATGCGGAAACCGGATTTGCGCAGCCGGAAATCCAGTTCGGCATCCTCGTTATGGCTGAAGCTCTCGTCATAACCGCCCACCGCATCGAAAGCGGCGATCCGCATCAGCGCGTGGTGGCCGTGGTCTATCCAGTGGCCTTTCGCGCCCTCGCGGTGCTTGGAGCCGCCATTGCCGAGCTTGGAGTTCTGGGCGATGGCCGTCGCCTTCTGGAACAGGCCGTGGCCGACCGTATCCATGGCGACGACGACGGAATCCGCACCGGTGCGTTCCGCATCCTCGATCAGCCGCTGGCAATAATCATCGGGATAATCGCCATGGGCGTCGATGCGGATGAGGTAATCGAAATCCTCGCCGAAGGTGGCGACGGCAAGATTGATGCCGGCGCTCTGGATGCGCTTCGGATTGGCGAGAAGCGTGACGCGATCGTCCTTTGCGGCAAAGGCGGAAACGATATCGCGGGTCCCATCCGTGCTGCCGCCATCAGCAACCACGATGCGGAAGAGACGTCCCTGCATCGCACCGGTAAATTTGACAAGCAGCCCCTCGATCGTCTTCGCCTCATTGAGGCAGGGTATGACGATCAGCGTTCTGATGCCGGAATGACCAAGACCTTCCATGATTTGCCCCCTACGCACTACACGGGTGAAAACTGCGCTTCGCGGGCGTGGCCGGAGGCGGATTTGGCGAAAGAGGACAAGTGCTGGACCAGCTGACGGCAATCGTCGCGGTCGGTCAGCCATTGTTTCCTGTCTGTTGTCGAGAGGGTGTTGAAGGCGTCCGCATAGATTTGCGGGTTCATCTCCGCAAACAGGGCGGCGAGATCGTCAGCGCCGGCATTTGGCAGGACAAAGCCGATATCGCGCTTTTCGATGAAACGCGCGGTTTCCGTGCCGGCAAGCGCAATCGGCAGGGTGCCATAAAGGCAGCCCTCATAAAGCCGGTTGGGCAGAAGCCAGCTCGAATTCTGGCCTTCCTCGAAAAAGTCGATCGCCCAGGTGAACTGCACATCGTTATAGATGGCGGCGAGGTCTTCGGGGTTCTTGTAAGGCCCGTGGAAATGCACATGCGGGGCGGCGGCTACGAAACCGTCGAAATCTGAAAACTCCGAATAGGCCGGTCGGCCGCGCAGGATGATTTCGACCCTGCCTTGCATGCGTCCGGCAAATTCGGCGAGGATCTCAAGTGATTTGCGGCAGCGAAGCGCGCCGAACCAGCCGATTTTCCACGGCTCGCCGGGGGCGGGCGGGCGCGGTTGCGGGGCGGCGGCAACGGCGGTGTCGAGCGCCAGCACCTTGTTTTCCTGCAGCAGGACGGGAAGGTCGAGGCCCGACACGGGCTTGAAATAATGCTCCACGAAGGCTGGAGAACTGGTGATCAGCAGCTTCGCGTCGCGGGCGAAATAACGCTGGGCGGCATTCAGCATCTGCCCGGGCTTGCCCTTGTTGAGAAGCAGGCGGTGAATGTCGAGACATTCATAAACCAGCGCCGGCTGCCCGGCATAGATCGACATGGCCCGCTTTGCCAAAGCCAGCATTTCCAGGTTTCTGGCAAGAATGACATCGGGCGCGGGGATGTCGTTCAGGGTTTTGCCCAGCGAGAGGCTGGCTTTCGCCACCGCCGCCATGCGCTGCAGAAACTGCCCGTCGGCGGTTTCCCCGAGCACAACGGGCACGACGCCTTCAATCTCCGCCAGCCGGTTCTGCCCGCGCCGAAAACCGGCCAGCGTGACCCGTGCCCCGCCCGCAAGCAAGGTCAGCACCCGCCGGCGAATGGCGGGGTCCGACAGATCATGCGCGAGATAAAGAACATGGGTCATGCAGGGTTCCGGTTGGTTTCATGCGTCAGAGACGCCGCAGCTCAGGTTTTGGTGCAAGAAATCGGAGCGGTTCAAAAATGCGGTCAGTTAAGGGCGCAGGCGATGGACTCTGGAAACTGGCATTTGTCGCCGAGCGCCGTGAAGGCAAACCGGTCAACGATCATTTGTGATGGTCCCGCATAGGAGAACCGGCCCATCCAGTCCTTCAGCGTGTCGGTGCCCCACAGGCTGAAGAAAATCTTCTGGGCGTTCTGGGGGATTTTTGTCTCGTCCGTCACTTCATGGACGAGCTTGCCGTTGACGTAATAACGCAGGCGCTGCGGCTCCCAGACGAAGGCATAGTCATTGAAGCCGGCATCGGCGCCGCCTTCCACAGGCACCAGCTTCTCATTACCGCCCTTGGCGGAAATATACTGGTTCAGCTGCACCTTGCCCGTGTTCTTGCCGAGAACCTCGAAGTCGATTTCATCGTGCGGCTTCTTGTCGGTCGGGCCGATATAGGTGAAGAAGGCGGAGTTCAGGCCGGAGCCGGTGGCGGCCTTCATCCGTGTTTCATAGGTGCCGTAGCGATAACGCCCCTTGGTCTGGATTTCACCGCAGGCGAAGTTGCGATCACCGGCCTTGGCTTCCTCGAAACCGAGCGTGAGCTGGCCGTTTTCCACCGTCGCCAGCTTCTTCGACCAGGTGCAGTTCTGGTGCGCGCCGTTGTTCCAGCCGTCGGAAACGTACCAGAAAGATCGGTCCATGGAATCGAAGTTCTCGATGAAGGACGCGCCGTTGCCTTCCTGCGCGTGGATCGGCGTTGCAAAAGCTGCGGCCGAAAGGGCCGTGGCAAGAAGAATGCGTGTCTGAACGCGGGTGACAAATGTTGTCATTGGTTCACCTCTGTCGTTGCGAATAAAGCGTTTCGGATGTGGGCGGGCCGATCATGGAGGCCCGTTTGGTCGCAAAATCGGTCATCGTCTTGCGTTTGCCGTTGCGGCTTCCGGTGAGCACGGAATAGACGGCGGGTAGATATTTCCGCGTCTGCGCGTTGCTGATGATCAGAATGACGAAGGCGGATAATGTCGCGGTGATGTAGAAGGCGGGATAGAAGTCCGGCCCGCCCTTGTTCCAGACCATCCACATGATGACCAGCAGGGGATAATGGGCGCAGAATATCCAGAAGCTCAGGCTGCCGGTTTCGGCAAGCCGCTGGCCAAGCCGGCTGCGGATCAACAGCGCGGAGGATGCCCAGAAGCCGAGCGCGCCGAAGACGGCAAGCAGATTGCGCGACATGTTGAGCCAGAAGGTGAATTCCGGCCCGGTGAAATAAAGTCCCGTCGCCAGCATGGCCGAGGCGACAAAGGTCAGCGCCATGATCGGCACGGCGTAGGGGTCGAGCGCCTTGACGTCGATACGGTGGAGGGCAAGCGCGATGCCGAGGGAGAAGCTGAAGAGAATGGATTTCTTCTGGACGATGAAAATCGTCAGGTCAGGCATGGCGGTGATGAAGAGCAGGATGGCGAGGGTCGGCAAGGCGAAGCGGCGCATCAGAAAGGCGAGCACCGGCGACAGCAGGATGCAGACGAACAGGTCGCGCAGGAAATAAAGCGGCACATTTACCGGCAGCTCTTCGAGTGCGGTTCCATGGCTGATGATTTCACGCGGGCTGGCGTTCCACAGATCGGGGAAATATCCGATGCCGATATCGAAGAGCTGGATCAGCAATACGGCCGCAAACAGCGCGCCATTCCACAGAAGGAAAGGCAGCAGCACGGTTTTCGACTTGGAGCGTATCGTCGCCGGATAATCGAACCCGCTCATGCCGCGGCGAAACAGCAGATAGCCGGAAATGGCGCTGAGACAGGGAACACCAATGCGAAACAGCGCATCGCCCAGAAAAACCCGCAGCCAGTCAAAGAAGCCGTAAAGGCCAAGAAACGGGCTGGTTTCGGCATCGTGCGGCACATGGACGAACACGATCCCTGATATCAGCAATATACGCATCAAGTTGATACGGGAGGATAGGTTCTGATCGACAGTCACATCAGTCACCCCTATTGGGCGGCGTCCACCCACGCCGCGTTGCAACCAGAGCGAACTTAAGCCCGCGCTGAGAAGTCTGATTTCGACTTTGGGATAAAATGTGGCGACGCGGGAAAAACACAAGATTAGATTTTGCGGGTGAATGTCTGGCGTCAGCGACATTTCTTCGGCATCAAAAGGTTAAGTAATTGAAATAAATATAATTTTTATAAAATCGCGCATCGTTAAAAATCGCTGAAGCGTGTGAATTTGTCATTTGTCGTGATGTTGCATCGCAAAAAGATAGGTGACGCACCCCTGCCGCGGTGAATGAAAACACCGCGGCAGGGGCGCTTAACGGCGGAAATGAGGCGCATTTTTCTGCGATATTTCTAACCTTGGGTTGCAGCGTCCCGCATACGCCGCGATTTGACCATGCCTAGGATTTTCCCGAGCAGTGCGCGTTCGGTGAGCAGGATCAGCACGCCGTAGATGACGCCGCCCACGGCTGCGCCGATGAGAACCTGAAGGGTGGCGCTGGGAATGCGCTCAGCCAGAACCTGAAGCAGATAACGTACCGCAACGGCCATCACGAGTGCCGCGATCATCGGCCTGCTGCTGACATAAAGGCCGCGGAAGAAAGGTGTGTCGCTCGCCTTGAACACCGCCCAGGAATAGGCGACCAGCGTTATGGCATTAACGATGCAGAGCCAGACCATGGCGTCGATCAGCGTGCCATAAAGTGCTGCGAGCCACACTGCCACCGTGGTGACGATGGCGCGGATGGTCGCCGACCAGAACAATACGCGGCCGTAACCTGCACCCTTCAGGTAGGGGATGAAGGTGCTGCATGGTGTCAAAATGGCCTTCGATAGCGCCAGCAGGCCGAGAACCGGCCATGCATAGGCCCAGTTCTGCCCGAAAATGACAAGCATGGCGGGTTCGGCCACGGCCCAGAGGCCGAACATCATTGGCGCCAAGAGCACCGTCAGCACCTGGGTGCTGAACATCAGCGCATCACGACGCCGCTGCGGATCGTCCATCATGCGGCTGAAGGCGGGAAACAGAACGCCCATGACGGCCGACAGAACCACCTGATTGGGAATGCTGGCGAAACGATTGGAAGCGGAATAGGCGCCGGCATCCGCCAGACCGAGGTGCCGGGCAATGACCACCATCGGTGACTGGAAGGTGACGAAATTGGCGATTTCCGATCCCATCAGCCCCGAACTGAAGCCGAGAAGCGGCACGAGACGGCGCGGTTTCATGACGAAACGCGGGCAATAGCGGGAAACGGCATACAGCCCGACAAGCCTGATGAGGGCGGCGGCGAAAAGCTGGATGATGAGCGCCCAGACGCCGAAGCCGAAAAGGGCGAGCGCCACGGCGACAACCGCCGCGATGCTTTCCGACGCCATGCTCCAAAGCGCGTCCTTGCTGAAATTCATGCGCCGGGCGAGCAGCGAATAGGCGACATCGCCGGCAAGCTGCAGCGGAATGAGGAAAGCCATGATGCGCAGCAGATAGGCGCTTTCCACCGCCCCCAGCAACCCGCCGAAAAACTCCGCCCAGATGTAGAGGACGGCGGCCATGGTGCAGGAGATCGCCAGATTGGCCCAGAAGACGGTATGGATCGTTTCCATATCCTCTTCCTTCTCGACGATGAGGGCGGAGGTGAGCCCCGCGCCGGCGATCATGGTCAGAAACTGTACAACCGTTAGTCCTACCGCCACCACCCCGAATTCCTCCGGGGAAAGCAGCCGTGCGAGAATGGGGACCGTGACAAATTTAAGCCCGAATGTACCTGTTTTTGATAAAACGCTCCAGCCGACATTCGTGGTGATGGTCTTTACATTTGGCGCTGGGGGCATACAAGCATCCTGTTTCTGGAGGCCGGCGGGAGGAAGCCGGTTGGGAGTTGCCGATACCATCGGGGCCGCTTTTAGGATCGGGCCCGACACTTCTTGATCAACGCAAGGGGCGAAACAATGGCAAGATTTACTGTCGTCATTCCCTACTACCAAAAGCAGCACGGTATCTTGGGACGTGCACTCGCATCGGTTTTTGCGCAGACTTACCAGGACTTCGATCTTGTCATCGTCGATGACGAATCGCCATACCCGATCGATCAGGAACTTGCGGAAATTTCGCAGGAACAGAAAGACCGGATTATCGTCATTAAACAGTCCAACGGCGGGCCGGGCGGCGCCCGCAATACCGGTCTGGACAATGTGCCTGATGGCACCGACTACGTCGCCTTCCTTGATTCCGACGATATCTGGACACCCGATCATCTGCAGAATGCTGCCTTCGCGCTCCAGACCTATGGCGGCGAGTGCTACTGGGCCTCAATGCAGGCAAGTGACGAATTTTATTATCATTTCGCCATTTCCGAGCTGGAGAAGAATGAGGGTGCGGCAAGGCTTTCCGAGAAGCCGCTGGTGATCGAACTGCCGGATCTCGCAAGTGTCATGCTGCGCAACTGGAGCTTCCTGCATCTCTCCTGCATGGTGATCGGCCGTCCTCTTTTCGAGAAGATTCGCTTCGACCCGGCGCTGCGTCTGGCAGCGGAAGACGTGCTGTTTTTCTGCGATTCCATCCTCGCATCGAAGCGGACGCTTCTGTGTGATGACGCCGGCGCGATGCGCGGCATGGGCGTCAATATCTTCCACAGCATCGACAATACCTCGCCCGAATTCCTGCGTCAGCAGTTCAATACCTGGGTGGCGCTCGATACGCTGGAGGGCCGTTTTTCACGCCGGCCGGACGATGTCGCCTCCATCGCTTCCTATAAAAATACGGCGCGCAAACAGGCGCTGTGGAGCCAGGCGGGCAATCTGAAACGGCGTAAGACGCCCGAATTCGGACTGCTTCTGAAATGGGCGATGCGCGATCCGGCGCTGCTGCGTGCCGCTTTCGAACTCGGCGCCGGAAAAATCGTCCGCTCGAGATGAGCGAATTCTCGCCTGCAAGAATTTATATGTTTTTTCACCCAGGAGTGACCTCATGAAACCTTACCACTGGGAATCTCATCACGGCAATTTCGGTGACGATCTCAACCTGTGGCTGTGGGATTTTTTGCTTCCGGGCCTGCGCGATGTGCATGACGATGTCATGCTGGTCGGCGTCGGCACCGTGCTGAACGATGTTCTTTTGCCCGCAAAGCAGCGCAAGCTGGTGATCGGCAGCGGCTATGGTTATGGCGCAGTGCCGGATACCAGCACCGAGTTCTGGGATATTCGCTGTGTGCGCGGCGACAAAACCGCCGCCAAGCTCGGGCTCGCCCCTGAAAAGGGCATTGTCGACCCGGCTGTCATGGTCACCGAGATGCCTGACTTCAAAGGCCTGCCGAAGCTCTACAAGAAGACCTTCGTTCCCCATTGGGAATCGGCGGAATTCGGCATGTGGGAAACGGTCTGCGAACCGGCCGGGCTAACCTATCTCGATCCGCGCGGCGAGGCGAAGGCCGTCATCCGCGCTATCGCCCAGTCGGAATTCATCGTTGCCGAATCCATGCATGGCGCAATCCTTGCCGATGCCTTCCGCGTGCCATGGGTCGCGGTCAGCACGTCGCCGTCGATCAACAGCTTCAAATGGAGCGACTGGGCCGGCAGCGTGGGTGTCGAATATCAGCCGCGCTACGTGCCGGTTTCAACCCGCGCCGAGGCAGCGAAAAAGGGTTCGCGCTTCTGGGGCATGAGCTTCCCGCCGCCGCCAGGCCCCGTCATTGCCGATACCGGTTCTGTTCTGGCGCATGAAGGCCCGGCGCATGAGGGTGACGTGCTGGTGCGACCGCAGGAAACGCAGCCTCGGTCATTGCGCAAATTGGCCAAGCAGGTGCTGGCAGCGCCTTCCACGCTGGCGCTCTGGCAGGCAAGCCGCGCGGAGCCGCGTCTCAGCCCGGATGGCCGGCTGGAGGAGCGCAAGGAGCGTTTCGCCGCCGTTCTGGAAACGGTGAAGCGGGACTATCTCTGAGGGCGAAGAGTGGATGCGGCAGAGAATTTTCTGCCGCCTTCGCTTGAGGATGCCATCCTCTGGGATCTCTATCGTTATGCTCGGGCCTGTCCCGCAGCATCTGCAACCGACCGATCATACGATACGTGAGTAGATCCTCGGGACAAGCCCGAGGATGACGGCAAAGAATTGGCGGAGGTCGTCTTTTCCCCTACGAAACCGGCGTACCGTCCAGCAGATAACGCACATCCCGCACCGGCGGCGATTTCCGGAATCGGGCGGTCTTGTCGCTCCAGATGCCGCGCGTGATGGCGGGCAGGGCGGGCAGCCGCGCCAGAGCGTGGCTCAGCGCCCCGCCCATGCCCTTCTGCTTTTTCGTATCGAGAAAATGACGGAGTTCGAATTTGGCGCGGATATGTTTTTCATGTTCGCGCAGGATCGCCGTTTCCTCTGCCGAAAGCCGGCAACCGGCGAGAATGGCCTTGTCCGCCTCATATAGGCGGCGAAGATCTTCGGTGCGGTGACGGCCGCTCAGCGAGTTGCCGCGCACGATCGCGCCGTAACCGCAATGGCGGATGACCTTGTAACGCGCACCGGCGGCCAGCGCCCGCACGTAAAGCTCGTAGTCCTCGCCAAGCCGCAGGCCGTCATCGTAACGCAGTGCATGTCTGTCGAGAAAAGCGCGGCGTATCGCCGGTTTCAGAAACCCGGTTTCCCCGCGCTCCACACCGGGCCTGGAAATATTGCCTTCCACAAATTCCGTGAGCGACAGAAACCGCGCCTGCGGCTCGAAACGGGTTGGCTGCATGGAGGAGGCGCCGGGAACCGATTGCTGGATGAAGGCGATATTGTCGGCGACGAGATCCCAGTCGTCATCGGCCAGCATGGCGGCGAAACGACCCCGGAAAAAGAAGTCGTCCGCATCGAGAATGCTGATCAACGGCGCGGATGAAATCGAGATGGCGTGGTTGCGTGCAGCCGAAGGGCCGCGGTTGACATCGAATCGGACGACCCGCAGACGGCCCGTGCCATCATCCGCCGCATGCGCCACATCGCTCGTCGTATCGGTGGAACCGTCGTCGATAACCACGACTTCCCCGACCTCCGGCTCCACAAGGGCGGAGCGGATGGCTATATCAATCGTTTCGGATGCATTTTTCGCAGCGATGATGACGCAAATGGGCTGTGAACCGCTCACCATGTGTTGTCCTTCTGCTTTGACCAACCGTCAGGATTTGGCCAGCAGAAAGTGTCAGGCGTGTGGATGCAAGCGATTTTTTTGCGGCGCAATAAAAGAAGCTGCGTAAAAACTCACATATCGGTCAGTTTGGCGCCATGCGGCGGTGGGCTTTTTACGGCGTCCGCCTGTATTGCCTCGGCGCCGCGGTCCCGCGCGAAGGTTTCCCGCATGCGCCGTTTTTCCCGGGCGACCAGAACGAGAATCCCAATAAAATAGCCGACTTGCAGAATGACTGCACAGATGAGGGTTTGGATGAATGCCGTGTAGAAGGAGCCGTGGATGAAATATGTCGCAACCGCAAAGGCAAGCAATGCACCGATCATGCTGAAAAAAACACGAGGTGCATACATGGTGCTCTCCTCCCGAGAACGATTTCTCCATTTTTGACTGCGCTGCGGCATTTTTTTTCTTTGCAAGAAATATACGATGAGACCGGTGCTGTTTCAACACACATATACTTCTTCTAACGGTTGCGGCATGAAATTTCGGTAATCTTGATTGGTAAATTCCTCGGTAATTGATGACTTCCCCCGATCGGGGCTGCCTTACCATGCGATTTCGTGCTTTGAAGAGCAGTAAAATCCTTCTCTTGCGGCCATTGCTCGCTGTCTTTCGTCCTCTGCAGACTTCGTTAACCATCTCGCCTTTAAAAAGTCGGTATTGATTCCTCAGTAAGAGCAAGGTGCCCGCGTGACAACGAGTTCAGAAGTAATCGCCTTTCCGGCAAAGAACCGTATTGCCGACGTTAAACGATGTGCAACCATGCTTGACCGGCTGCATGGTGTGGAGGCGAATGATTTCTGGCGCAGGGAGTGCCGTGAACTGGCCGCCCATCTGACGGAACTCGGTTATGAGGACGCCGCCATGCGGCGTGAAGTCATGGAGTTTCAAAATGCGGTGCAGGCGGAATTGTGGGCGGGTGACGCCACACCCGAAGCACGTCGCGACAGCCATTGAAACCTCAGCATTTTCCATAAAAAAAGCCGGCGGGTGACAGACCCGCCGGCTTTTTTGTTCGTGCGCCCGTTTGATCAGGAGGCGCCGGCGCCGCGTGTGCGGGCAACGCCGTCAAGTGCCGGCTTGTATTTCGGGTCGAGCCGGGCCGCATGCCCATAGGACTTGGCGGCCTTGGCCATCTCGCCGCGCCGCTCATAGACCAGCGCCTGGTTGGCCCAGGATTCTGCCACATTACCGTCAAGCGAAATGGCGTGGTTGAAATCCGCGAAGGCGTTTTCGTCGTCGTTGAGTGCGACGTAAGAAAGGCCGCGGCCATTATAGGGCTCCGGCGATGTCGACGACAGCGAGATAGCCTTCGAGAAGTCTTCGATGGCCTGGGCATGCTGGTTGCGCAACTGATAGATCAGGCCGCGATTGTGCCAGGCGCGTCCGTCGGTGGTTTCAAGCTCGATGGCGCGGGAGAAATCGTTGAAAGCTTCGTTCACGCGTCCGGACTGGCGGTAAAGATTGCCACGGCCGATCAGCGCCACGTCATAGCTCGGATTGATCTGCAGGGCGGCGTTGTAGTCCTGCAGGGCCTGCTGCTGCTGTCCGCTATTGCGGTAAACCAGCGCGCGGTTGGCATAGGCCTGGTAAAAGCGCGGGTTGAGCTGCAGCGCCTTGTTGAAATCTTCAATGGCGCGGCGCGAATCGCCGGCGCGGCCGTAAGCCGAGCCACGGACATTGTAGCCTTCGGGATCCTGCGGATTGGCGTTGATGACCGAGGTGAGCGAGGCGATGTTTTCCTGCGAACCCTGGGCGCGGTCGATCCTGAACACATCTTCCGTCTGGTTGGAAGTCGCGCAGCCGGAAAGACCGGCAAGGACGGTACAGATGACCAGAGAAGCGCGGAACCCTCTGTTGTTTTTTAATGGCACCCGGCGCGTGGAGGCATCGGAGTTTTTCACAACACAGGCGTCGACAGCGATCATTCGGTGTGGGTTCCCTCGCAGGCCGGTCTCACGATCGTTCTCAAGAACATTCTCCGGCCACAAACACAAAGAGCGGCGGCGAATTGATCGCCCCCGCCCAACAAGCATTCAAAAACGTCCAAAAGACGGCCTATTAACGGCCTGCGCGGGGGCCAGCAACCAGACCTTCGCGCTGTGCACGCTTGCGTGCCAGCTTGCGAACGCGGCGAACGGCTTCAGCCTTTTCGCGGGCGCGCTTCTGGGAGGGCTTTTCGTAGTAATCGCGCATTTTCATTTCACGGAAAATGCCTTCGCGCTGCATCTTTTTCTTCAGGGCGCGGAGCGCCTGATCAACGTTATTGTCGCGGACTAGTACCTGCACGTTAAACCCGTTCCTTTAGTTTGGTTATCTTGCTGTGTGAATAAAGGCATTCACACGCAAACAAAAAATGGTTCGTCCGGCTGTCGAGCTGGGCGATTGGTGACGTGCAATAACAGATCATTTGCAGCAAGTCCAGCCGCTAGCGCATAATCAACCAGCAAAATGCGGCCTACCCGGAATTCCGCCTGCGATGTCGAAACAAAATCATTGCGGCGTCGCAAAATGGATATTGCCTCCCATCCCGATTTGCCATGTGTATGATACGGGCCGGGACTATGTTTACGGCCTCTGGCCGGTTCTTGAGGAGCAGACTGCGAATGCGCAAATATTCCGTTTTTGCCGTGGCGCGTGAGGCGTTGCGGGGTCATAAAGGGTGGGATGCGCAATGGGCTTCACCCGAGCCGCGCAAGGATTATGATGTCATCATCATCGGCGGCGGCGGGCATGGGCTCGGAGCGGCCTATTACCTTGCCAAGGAACATGGCATTACCAATGTCGCCGTTCTGGAAAAAGGCTGGCTCGGCGGCGGCAATACCGGCCGTAACACCACCATCATCCGCTCCAATTATCTCTATGAAGAGAGCATGGATATTTACGAGCATTCCCTGAAGCTGTGGGAAGGCTTGAGCCAGGATCTCAATTACAACGTCATGTATTCGGCGCGCGGCGTGATGATGCTGTCGCACAATATCCATGACCGGCAGTCCTTCAGCCGCCATATCAACGCCAACCGTCTTTACGGCATCGACAATGAATGGCTGACGCCGGAGCAGGCGAAAGCCTATTGCCCGCCGCTCGATATATCAGGCAATGCGCGTTACCCGATCAACGGCGCTGCCCTTCAGCGCCGCGGCGGCACGGCCCGCCATGATGCGGTGGCCTGGGGTTATGCGCGCGCGGCTTCAGACCGCGGCGTGCACATCATCCAGAATTGTGAGGTCACGGGCATTCGCCGCGGACCTGATGGCGCGGTGACGGGTGTGGAGACCAATCGTGGTTTTATCGGCGCGAAAAAAATCGGGGTTTCCGCCGCCGGTCATTCCTCCGTCATCATGAAGATGGCTGACGTGCGTGTTCCCCTGCATTCCAACCCGCTGCAGGCGCTGGTGTCGGAACCGCTGAAGCCTATCTTCCCCTGTGTCGTCATGTCGAACACGGTGCATGCCTATATCTCCCAGTCCGACAAGGGCGAGCTGGTTATCGGCGCAGGCACCGATCAATATAATTCCTATTCGCAGACCGGCGGTCTGCAGATCATCATCCACACGCTCGACGCCATCTGCGAGCTGTTCCCGATCTTCCGCCGCGTCAAGATGATGCGCCAATGGGGCGGGATCACCGACAACACACCCGACCGCTCGGCTATCCAGAGCGTGACGCCGGTGCAGAACCTCTTCGTCAATTGCGGCTGGGGCACGGGTGGTTTCAAGGCGACGCCGGGTTCGGCCAATCTCTTCGCGCATCTCATCGCCCGTGGCGAACCGCATCGCCTGGCGGCCGGTTTGACCCTTGACCGTTTCCGTACCGGCCGTCTCATCGACGAGGCTGCCGCTGCCGCGGTGGCGCATTGATGCTGGCGGCGGCTGTGCTTGCGCTCAATATATCTGGCGCGGCTGCAGCCGTGCCCGCCGGCAGCTTCATCCCTGAGGCCAGGGATTTTCGCAGCCAGAAGATTGCGAAAATGCAGGGTGAGAAAGACTGGCCCTTCGTGGCGGAAAAAGGCCTGCTTCTCTGCGCGCCCAACCTTACGACGAAGATGGTTTATTTCGTCGGCGAGCAGGAGGACGGCAAGCAGGACTACCCCTTCGCGATCGACACCGACATGATGGCGGTTGCCATCGTCAATATGGGCCGGGCCTCGGCGCTGCGGCCATTCGATAATTTCGAGCAACTTTTAAAGCGGCTTTCTCCGTTCGTTTCGATGGGCAGACGGCTGTGTGACCAACCCGCCGGAACAGCGCTTCCGGAAAATTCTCTCTAGGTGGAGCGACGATGCTTCTGATCCATTGCCCCTATTGCGGGGAAGACCGTTCCGAACTGGAATTCCGCTGGGCGGGCGAAGCTCACATTGCCCGGCCGGAAAACATCGCCGATATCTCCGACGAGGCCTTCGCGGAGTATTTCTTCATCCGCGACAATGACAAGGGCCTCGTTTTCGAGCGCTGGCGTCACATTCACGGCTGCGGCCGCTTCTTCAACGCCGCCCGTGATTCGGTGAGCGACAAATTCCTGATGACCTACAAGGCGGGTGAACCGAAACCCGATACCGAAACGGTCCTTTCCGCAGAAAAGGGAGCCGGGCAATGAGCGGCGATTATCGTATCAAGGGCGCCGGCCGCCTGACGCCAGCCAGAACCGCACGCTTCACCTTCGACGGCAAGATCTATCCGGCGCTGGAGGGCGATACCGTCGCGTCAGCGCTTCTGGCCAATGGCGTGCATCTGATCGGCCGCTCGTTCAAATATCACCGCCCGCGCGGCTTTCTGTCTGCCGGGCCGGAAGAGCCGAACGCCCTGATCGACGTCTCGCGTGACAGCCTGCGCAAGCAGCCCAATGTGCGCGCCACGGTTCAGGAGGTTTTCGACGGCGCGATCATCGCCTCGCAGAACCGTTTCCCGTCGCTGTCCTTCGATCTGAGCGCTATCAACGATCTTCTGTCGCCGATGTTCGCGGCCGGTTTTTATTATAAGACCTTCATGTGGCCGAAGGCCGCCTGGCACAGGATTTACGAACCGCTGATCCGCCGCGCCGCCGGTCTCGGCAAGGCGCCGGGCGAACCGGATGCGGATCATTATTCCGGCCGTTATGCCCATTGCGATGTGCTCGTCGCCGGCGCCGGCGTTGCCGGCCTGACGGCGGCGCTCGCTGCTGCAAAAACCGGCGCAAGCGTCATTCTGGTGGACGAGAATGCCGAAGTCGGCGGTGCGCTGCGCTTCGATACCGGTGCGGTCATCGACGGTCTTTCCGGTTATGAATGGGCGCAGAAGGTCTTCGCCGAACTGAAATCTCTGCCCAATGTGCGGGTTCTGACGCGCACCACCGCCTTTGGTTATTACAACCACAATTTCGTGGCGCTGGCCGAGCGCGTGACCGACCATCTCGCCACGCCCGCCAGACACCAGCCGCGTGAGCGGCTGTGGCAAGTGCGCGCCAAGAAAGTCGTGCTGGCGGCAGGGGCGATTGAGCGCCACATGGTCTTCGCCAATAACGACCGGCCGGGCATCATGCTGGCTGCGGCCGCCCGCACCTATCTCAACCATTATGGTGTGGCCGTCGGCCACAATGTCGGGGTCTACACCGCCCATGATTCGGCCTATGAGACGGCCTTCGATCTCAAGAAGGCGGGGGTGAAGATCGCCGCCATCGTTGATTGCCGGGAGAACCCGGATCAGCGCCTGCTGGACGAGGCGCGGGCGCTCGGCATCGAGGTGCTGGCCGGCCACAGCGTTTACAACACCGCCGGTCGCCTGCGCGTGTCTTCCATGACCGTTGGCCGCAATGGCGGCTCCAACAAGCGCAGGATCGCCATTGATGCGCTTGTCGTTTCCGCCGGCTGGACACCTTCGGTGCATCTTTTCTCGCAATCGCGCGGCAAGCTGAAGTTTGACGCGGCTAACCAGCGTTTCCTGCCGGATATCCATGTGCAGAACGGTGTTTCCATCGGTGCCTGCAACGGCACGGACGATCTTTCCGCGCTGATTGCCGAGGCTGCGGCTGCCGGTGGCGGCGTCGTGGAGTTTTCCGGCGAGAACGCCAGGACCTGGACAGGCGGCATGATCGGTGCGGCCGAAGGCGCGGGTGAGGGCACCGGCGTCAAGGCCTTCATCGATTTCCAGCACGATGTCTGCGCCAAGGATATTCGCCTTGCCGTGCGCGAGGGCATGCATTCGGTCGAGCATATCAAACGCTTCACCACCAATGGCATGGCGTCGGATCAGGGCAAGATGTCCAACATGCATGGTCTCGCCATCGCATCGGAGGCGCTTGGCCGGGATTTGCCCAAGGTCGGCCTCACCACCTTCCGCCAGCCCTATACACCGGTCACCTTCGGCACGCTCATCAACCATTCGCGCGGCGCGCTGTTTGATCCCGCCCGCAAGACGCCGATGCACGAGGAAGAGCTGGCGGCCGGCGCGGTGTTCGAGGATGTCGGCAACTGGAAACGCGCCTGGTTCTTCCCGCGGGCGGGTGAGGACATGCATGAGGCGATCAACCGCGAATGCAAGACGGTGCGTGAGGGCGTCGGCGTGTTCGATGCCTCCACGCTCGGCAAGATCGAGGTGGTTGGCCCGGATGCGGCGAAGTTCCTCAACCTCATCTACACCAATGCCTGGGATACGCTGAAACCCGGCCGCTGCCGCTACGGCATCATGACCCGTGAAGACGGTTTCGTTTACGATGACGGCGTCGTCGGCCGTCTTGCCGAAGACTGGTTCCATGTCACGACCACGACGGGCGGCGCGCCGCGCGTTCTCCAACACATGGAAGATTATCTCCAGACCGAATTCCCCGATCTCAACGTCTGGCTCACCTCGGCAACCGAACAGTGGGCTGTCATTGCCGTGCAGGGGCCGAAGGCGCGCGACGTGATTGCGCCTTTCGTCGAGGGCATCGATCTGTCGCCGGAGGCCTTCCCGCATATGGCGGTGGCCGAAGGCAAGTTCTGCGGTGTGCCGACGCGCCTCTTCCGCGTCTCCTTCACCGGCGAACTCGGCTTCGAAATCAATGTGCCGGCCGACTATGGCCCAGCCGTCTGGAATGCGATCCGCGAAAGGGCGGAAGCTGTCGGCGGCTGCCTTTATGGCACCGAAACCATGCATATCCTGCGTGCCGAGAAGGGCTATATCATCGTCGGACAGGATACGGACGGAACGGTGACACCTGACGATGCCGGGCTTGCCTGGGCCGTTTCGAAAAAGAAGACGGATTTCGTCGGCATTCGTGGCCTGAAACGCCCCGATCTCATGCGCGCCGGCCGCAAGCAGCTTGTGGGACTGAAGACGAAGGACCGGCTGACCGTTCCGGATGAGGGCGGCCAGATCGTTGCCGATCCGAACCAGCCGAAACCGATGACCATGCTCGGCCATGTCACCTCAGCCTACTGGTCGGAAAATCTCGGCCATTCCATCGCATTCGCGCTGGTGGCGGATGGCAGGGCGCGCATCGGCGAAACGCTTTACATTCCGCTTGCCGATAAAACCATTGCCGTCGAAGTGACCGACATGGTCTTCCTCGACAAGGAAGGAGCCCGTCTCAATGGCTGACATGCTGCACGCAAAACGCAAATCCGTGCTTGAGGATTTTCACGGCGGCTCACCCTTCGTATCGCTGAAGCCAGCGGCTTCCGCCGCGCGGCTGTCGCTGCGGGCGCGGGAAAGCGCCGTACCGGCTCTGTCCGAAGCGCTCGGTCTTGCGCTGCCCACCAGCCCGAAGAGTTCCGTCACCTCGGGCCTGCGTTCCGCCCTGTGGATCGGGCCGGATGAATGGCTGGTGATCGATCAGGGCGAAAGCGACCTGATGGCAGCACTCGCCAATGTTTCGGGTCTGTTTTCGGCAACCGATGTTTCCCACCGCAACACGGCCGTCATCGTCTCCGGCGCTGGCGCGGAAGCAGCGCTCAATGCCGGCTGCCCGCAGGACCTTTCTCAAGCAAAATTCCCTGTCGGCGCTTGCTCACGCACCGTCTTCGGCAAGGCGGAAGTGGTGCTGCTGCGCACCGCGGACGATACGTTCCGGGTGGAGTGCTGGCGCTCCTTTGCCGAATATGTCGGCGGGCTGCTGCTGGAGGCGGCTGAGGACGTGGCGGTTTAACCCGCCATCCAGCCCCGCCATTCCACCCATCGCCCATGGAAATCGGCGCGGCCGATTTCCTGTTTTCCGCCGCCCGGCCAGATTTGCAGGGTAATGGCGGCACTGCCGGATGTCGTATCCGTCTCCATTTGCAGGCGGGCAAGCGGGGCCTCCGGCGTCGCACGGGTTCCGGCCTCGGCGATCAGGGCTTCGCCTGCCTGTTTCAAGCCATCGGGGAGATATTGCCAGGCGACGGAATGATAGACGACGTGGGCAGTACCCGGATATTGTGTGGCAAGGCGGCGTTTCAGCCAGTCTATGGCGTCGGCCTTTTCGACCTGCAGGCCGTTCTCCACCGCGATCCGTAACGCGGCGGCGGTGCGCTCCAGCCGGTCGGTCTGGTCGGCCCAGATATATGACATCAGCCGCAGACGGTCTTCAACGGATGACGGATCAAGCGGGTTGAGATCGCAGCCGGCGCGCTCGATAACCTCGATCCGCTCATGGGATGGGGTATTGCCGCGCCATTCTGGTGACAGGATAACATCGGATTGTTCGCCCCAGATGAGTTCGCCGAGGCGATACTGGTAACGGTCGAATTGCAGGTTGAGGCCGGCGCTGGCTCCCACTTCGGAAAGCACCAGCGGTTTACCGGTCAATGCCGCAATCGAAAGAAAGCCCGGCAGCAGAACGGCGGAACGGCGAGCCTCGTTGGTCTGCGGTGGTGATTTCAACCTTTCAAGGATGAAGGCGGAATGAAAACGCAGGGCGCTGGCGCAAGCCTGCCAGAGAGCCTCGTCGTCTTCCGGCGGGACATCGACAAGCGGCGCGATCTTTTCCTTGATGGCAAGCGCATGGAGCGCACCCGCCAGCCGCAGGGGAACGGAATCGCCGGAGGGGCCGACATCGCCCGGCCAGGATAAAATCCGCTCGCCCACCTCCGTCTGGCGGTCAAGCCTTGCCGCCACCGCGCGGCATAGCCGTGCGGTAAAGGGCGAGCCGAGGCTGTCGCAGGCTTTTGCCTGCACGAGAAACGCATTCCTTACGGCGTCGTCATGCATGCGCTCTCTCCCTTGCGGTGGTTTCAGGCGTCTTGCGGCCTGTCCTCCGGATTGAACTGGCTGATGGTGGTCCAGCGTGCAGTAAGCGCCGGTTTTTTTTCGTTTTCGATTTCCACCGTCACGTCATAAGTCGTCATCAGCATGGCGGCTCCGCGAAAACGTGCCTCCGCCAGCGTGAAACGGCCACGCACCCGCGCACCGCTTTTGACCGGCGTGACGAAACGGATGGCATCGAAGCCGTAATTGATGCCCATGGTCTGCTCGCGAATGCGGGGCAGGGCATCATAATTCAGGGCCGAAAGCAGGGAGAGCGTCAGGAAGCCATGGGCGATGGTGCCGCCGAAGGGGCTTTCCGCTTTGGCGCGTTCCGGGTCGGTGTGGATGAACTGTTCGTCCAGCGTTGCTTTTGCGAAGGCATCAATCATCGTCTGGTCAACGGTGATCCAGTCGGAAACGCCCATTTCAGTGCCGACGCGATCCTTCATTTCCGCCAGCGCGATTTCTTTTGTCATGTTACCTCGTCCGCATTGTTTCCCGCGACTTATACGGCTCGTAACGCGAAGGGATCAACTGCGCAGATAAAACACCACCGAGCGGGCGGGCAGGAAGGCGGGATTGCCGAAATCCGTGCCGATGGCGCGCCAGCCATCGCCGGGCAGGGTGAAGGGAACGATCTCGCGGCCGCGATTGATGAGAACGGCAAGCTCGGCATCCTCGCCGGTCTCCCGGTCCGGGGTGGAAAGCAGCATGGCGAAGGCCTGCCCATCCGGTCTTTCCCAGTCTGCTGTCGTCATCGGTTCTCCAGCGGGGGCAAGCCATGTCACGTCGCCCCGGCCGGAGAAGAAGCCTGTCTCAGAAAACACGCCGAAACGTTTGCGTAATGCGCTAAGAAAGGCCGTGTGGTCGATCAGTTCGGGGACAAGCGATGACCAGTTGACCCAGTTGATATCATTGTCCTGGCAATAGGCATTGTTGTTGCCCTGCTGGCTGCGGCCGCCCTCGTCGCCCGCCGTCAGCATCAAGGCGCCGCGGCTGACAAAAAGCGAGGAAAGCAGCGCTTTCACATCCGCAAGCCGGGCGGCGACAATGGCGGGATCATCGGTCAGGCCTTCAAAACCATTGTTCCAGGAATGGTTGTCATTGTGGCCGTCGCGGTTGCTCTCACCGTTCCTCTCGTTGTGCTTGCGTTCATGGCTGACGAGATCGAACAGGGTAAAGCCGTCATGGGCGGCAAGGAAATTGACGCTGCGGCTTCTGGCGCGGCCATGCCGGGAAAAGATCGGCGAGGAACCGGACAGCGCATTGGCCAGCGCTCCGGTCGTGCCGGCATCACCACGCCAGAAACGGCGCATGTCGTCGCGGGCGCGATCGTTCCACTCGAGGAAACTCTCAGGGAAATTGCCGAGCTGATATCCGCCGGGACCGATATCCCAGGGTTCGGCGATCAATATCCGGTCGTAAAGCGCCGGGTCCGAATGCATGGCGGCCAGCGTCTCGCTCGCCATGTCGAAACCGGCGGCCGTTCTCCCGAGCACGGGCGCGAGATCGAAACGGAAGCCGTCCACGCCGGCGCTGAGAACAAAATGCCTGAGGGAATCGATGATGAGCTGGCGAATATAGGGATGGTCGCAGGCAACCGTATTGCCGGTGCCGGTATCGTTGACCAGCACGCCCGGTTTTCCCTGTGGGTGGCGGAAGGCGGTGAGATTGTCGAGCCCGCGCAACGACAGGATCGAGCCCTCGATATCGCTTTCACCCGTATGGTTGAAGACAAGATCGAGAATGACGCCGATGCCTTCCGCATGCAGCATCGCAACCGTATCTCGCAATTCCCGCACGCCGCCGGGGCAGAGGCGCGGATCGAGCGCCATGAAGCCGACGGGATTGTAACCCCAGGCATTGGAAAGGCCGAGAGGCGGCAGGTGGCGCTCGTCGATCCATGCGGTGATCGGCATCAATTCCACCGCATCGACGCCGATTTTTTTCAGGTGTTCGATAATGGCGGGATGGGCAAGTGCCGCGACGGTGCCTCTGATCTCTTCCGGCACATCGGGATGCAATTGCGTGAAGGATTTGACGGCAAGCTCATAAATCAGCCCGCCTTCGGCAAAAAGCGGCTGATGGCGCTTGACCGGCTCATATTGGGAAAGGACCGCCTTCGGCATGATCCCGCCGGTCTCCGCGCCAAAGGCGTAAAGCGCCGGATCGTGCCGGAAGGGGCGGTCGATCTCCGTGGCATAGGGGTCGAGCAGCAGCTTTGCAGGATCGAACCAAAGGCCATGTTCAGGGGCGTAAATGCCGTGAGCGCGAAAGCCGTATCGCGTGCCGGGGCTGGCGTCGGCGACGGTTAATCTGTGAATGTCGTCTTCGCCGCGCACCATCGGCAGGCGCGCCGTTTCTTTTTCGCCGGTTTTATCAAAAAGGCAGAGATCGATCTGGGAGGCATGCCTGGAATAGACCGTGAATTCCGTTCCGTTTTCCATCTGGATTGCGCCTTTGGGGAAAACGGAAGGTATCTGCATGGTCTGTCTCTCCGGGGAATGGTGTTTCTCTTCCAGAACGGAAAAGGGAGGCTAGGCCGAATGAGGGACGCTTTCAGTGCGTCCCTCATGAGCGGGCGACAAGCCCTTACGTAATAACGCTCGGGGCGTTGCGGCCGGTATGGGCCTTGATGCCGGCGATCGTATCGGCAACGGCAATCAGGTCGGAAAGCGCTTCCTGCGTTTCGATGCCATGACGGGCCGCATCCGCCTCGTAACGCTCGACATAAAGGCGAAGCGTTGCGCCCGCAGTACCCGTGCCGGAAAGGCGCAGCACAATGCGCGAACCGCCTTCGAAGAGGATGCGGATGCCCTGATTTTTGCTGACGGACTGATCGACCGGATCGTGATAGGCAAAATCATCCGCCGCCGCGACCTTCAGATTGCCGTAGCTGGTGCCGGGAAGCGTCGCGAGTTTTTCGCGCAGGGTGGCGACCAGCGTGTTCGCCGCATCCGAATCCACTTCCTCATAGTCGTGGCGCGAATAATAGTTGCGGCCATATTCGGCCCAGTGCCTGGTGACGATGTCTTTCACGCTTTCCTTGCGCGCGGCGACGATGTTCAGCCAGTAGAGCACGGCCCAGAGGCCATCCTTTTCGCGCACATGGTTGGAGCCGGTGCCGAAGCTCTCTTCGCCGCAGATCGTCACCTTGCCGGCGTCCATGAGGTTGCCGAAGAATTTCCAGCCGGTCGGCGTCTCATACATGCCAAGGCCGAGCTTTTCGGCGACACGGTCCGCTGCCGCACTTGTCGGCATGGAGCGGGCGATACCGGAAATGCCGGCCGCATAACCGGGGGCGAGTTTGGCATTGGCGGCGATGATAGCCAGACTGTCTGATGGCGTGACGAACATGCCCTTGCCGACGACCATGTTGCGGTCGCCGTCGCCATCGGAAGCGGCGCCGAAATCGGGGCCTTCCGGGCTCATGACATCGTCATAAAGCTCCTTGGCGTGGACAAGGTTCGGGTCGGGATGATGGCCGCCAAAATCCGGCAGCGGTGTGGCGTTGCGGACGGAGCCCTTCGGCGCGCCGAGGCGCTTTTCGATGATCTCGACGGCATAGGGGCCAGTGACGGCGCTCATGGAATCAACCACGACCTTGAAGCCGCCGGCGATGAGCGCGCGAATGGCGTCGAAGTCGAACAGCTCTTCCATCAGGGCGGCATAATCTGCGACCGGATCGATCACCTCGACCGTCAGCTCGTCCACCTTGAAGCTGCCCACCTTGTCGAGATCGATATCGGCGGCGTCAGAGATTTTGTAGCTGTCGATGACTTTCGAGCGGGCATAGATCGCATCGGTGATCTTTTCAGGTGCGGGGCCGCCATTGCCGATATTGTACTTGATGCCGAAATCTTCGGTCGGGCCGCCGGGATTGTGGCTGGCGGAAAGAACGATGCCGCCGAAGGCCTTGTATTTGCGGATGACGTTCGAGGCGGCGGGTGTGGAAAGAATACCGCCCTGACCGACCAGAACCTTGCCGAAACCGGCAGCGGCGGCCATCTTGATCGCCTTCTGGATGACTTCGCGGTTGTAATAACGGCCATCGCCGCCAATCACCAGCGTCTGGCCCTGAAAGCCTTCAAGCGCGTCGAAGATCGACTGGATGAAATTCTCGGCGTAATTTTCCTGGGCGAAGACCGGCACCTTCTTGCGCAGGCCGGATGTGCCCGGCTTCTGGTCCTGAAAGGGGGTCGTCTTGATGGTCTTGATCATTGTTTCAATGGCCTTTCGAAATAAGCTGGCTATATAGCGCGGCGTAAAGGCCGGCGCTCTTTTCCCAGGAAACATCGGATTTCATTCCGAGTTTCTGCATTTGTGTCCACAGTTTCGGGTCGTGGTAATAACGGACGGTCCGGCGGATCGCCTGTTTCAGACCATCAAGCGTGACGGGTGAAAATTGCACGCCTGTCGCCGATTTATTGGCGATGGCGGCATGGTTGGCGTCGATCACCGTGTCGGCAAGGCCGCCGGTGCGGGCGACGACCGGGATGCAGCCATAACGCAGCGCGTAAAGCTGGGTGAGGCCGCAGGGTTCGAAACGCGAGGGAATGATGATTGCGTCGCAGCCCGCCTGCATGAGATGCGAGAGCGGTTCGTTGTAACCGATGGCAACGCCGACGCGGCCATGGTGGCGGGATGCCGCCGCCAGAAGCGCGCCTTCCAGCGCCACATCGCCCGCGCCAAGCACCACGAGACGGCCGCCGAGCGAAACAACCTCATCCACGGCTTCCGCCATGAGGTCGATGCCCTTCTGCCAGGTGAGGCGGGAGATGACGCAGAACAGCGGGCTGTCATCATCATCGATGCGGAAATGTTCGGCGACCGCTTTCTTGTTCAGCGCGCGGTTCTTGAGATTGGCGACCGAATAATTGTCGTGGATCAGATGGTCCGTTGCCGGGTTCCAGACATCGGCGTCGATGCCGTTGACAATGCCGTGCAGCACATGGGCGCGGCTGCCGATGACGCCGTGCAGGCCCATGCCGAATTGCGGGGTGAGGATCTCCTCGGCATAGGACGGGCTGACGGTGCTGAGCGCCGTCGCCGTCTGCAGGCCGCCCTTCAGGAAGCTCACATCATTATAATATTCGATGCCTTCCATGCCGAAGGAATGCGGGGGCAGCGCCAGCTTGCTGAAGATATTGGCGCCGAACTGGCCCTGAAAGGCGATGTTGTGGATGGTGAGAAGGCTCGGAATCTCAGGCGTTTCGGCATAACGCATATAGACCGGCGCCATGGCGGCCTGCCAGTCATGGGCATGCACCATATCCGGCCGCCAACCGGGAAGAGCGCCGGCGGCAATGCGGGCCGCTGCCAGCGACAGCGCCGCGAAGCGCTTCCAATTGTCTGGATAATCCTTGCCGGTCTGGTCGAGATAGGGGCCGCCGGAGCGCTCGTAATAGGCGGGCGCATCGAGAATGAGGAGATCGAGCCCCTCATGCCGCACTTCGAGCACATCGGCTTTTTCGCCGAGCAGATCGGCAAATTCCAGACATTTGACGGGGTCCGTCACGGCGGCTTTCACCGCCGGGTATCCGGGTATCAATGTCCGCGTCCTGACGCCAAGGGCTTCTAACGCGATGGGGAGCGCGCCGGCAACGTCGGCGAGCCCTCCGGTCTTGATCAGGGGATAGATTTCGGATGAAACCGAAAGGACATTCATGGGCTCTACAGGTCCAGCTTGTCGATCATCGATTGGGTGATAAGGCAGATGCCGTTTTCAGTGCGGCGGAAACGTTTGGCATCCAGTTCTGGGTCTTCTCCTACAATCAGTCCTTCCGGAATGACCACGCCATGGTCGATGACGACATTGCTGAGCTGGGCATGACGCCCGATCTTAACACTCGGCAGTACTACGGCATTCTCAAGGCGGGAGTATGAATTGGCGCGCACGCCGGTAAACAGGAGGCTCCGGGTAAGGGCCGCACCGGAAATGATGCAGTCCCCGGAAACAACCGAAGACACGGCCGAACCGCGGCGGTTCTCATCGTCATGGACGAATTTCGCCGGCGGGGTGATTTCCGCATAGGTCCAGATCGGCCAGGACTTGTCGTAGATGTCGAGATCGGGCACCACATCGGTGAGATCGATATTGGCCTGCCAGTAGGCATCGATGGTGCCTACGTCGCGCCAGTAAGGACCATGCTCGAAATCCGAGCGCACGCAGGAATCGGCGAAGCGGTGGGCGACGGCTTTGCCGTGCTTTACGATATAGGGAATGATGTCCTTGCCGAAGTCGCGGCTGGAGGTCGGATCGGCGGCGTCGCGGCGCAGCGCTTCCATCAGGAATTTCGTGTGGAAGACATAAATGCCCATGGAGGCGAGCGCGAAGCCTTCATTGCCGGGAATGCCTGGCGGATCAGCCGGCTTTTCGATGAAATCGATGATCTCGTCTTTTTCATTCACATGCATGACACCGAAACCGGTCGCATCCATGCGCGGCACCTCAAGGCACCCGATCGTCACGTCAGCGCCGGAATCGACATGCTGCTGCAGCATGTATTCGTAGTCCATTTTATATATATGGTCGCCGGCGAGGATGACCATATATTCCGGCGCATAGGGCTCGATGATGTCGATGTTCTGGTAAACCGCGTCGGCGGTGCCTTCATACCATTGCGTTTCGGAAACGCGCTGGGAGGCGGGCAGAATGTCGAAGCTCTCGTTCCGTTCAGGGCGGAAGAAGTCCCAGCCGCGCTGCAGGTGGCGAATGAGGGAGTGCGCCTTGTATTGCGTGGCGACGCCGATGCGGCGAATGCCGGAATTGAGCGCGTTGGAAAGCGCAAAATCGATGATACGCGCCTTGCCGCCGAAATAGACGGCGGGTTTCGCCCGGCGGTCCGTCAGCTCCTTCAGGCGGCTTCCTCTGCCGCCTGCGAGGACATAGGCCATTGCATCACGCGCCAAAGGCTGAACTCTTTTTTCCGACATGGTGTCCTCCCTCTCTGTCTGTCAGTTTTCCGGTTCGAGCATGATCGTGGCAAGCGGCGGCAGGACGAGCATCGCCCCGATATCGCCGCCGGCATCGACCGCCTGAACGCGTCCGCCATTTCCCTTGCCGCTGCCGCCATAAATTTCGGCATCGGTGTTGAGAATCTCCCGCCACCGCCCCGCCAGAGGCAGCGGCACATAATAATTTTCCCGATAGACCGGGGTGAGGTTGCAGATGACCGCCACCGGCTTTTCGCCGGGCGCCGTGCGCAGCCAGGCGAAGACGGAATTCTCGTGATCATCGACCACAAGCCAGCGGAAGCCGTCAGGTTCGCAGTCGCGGGCGTGCAGTGCGGCTTTGGATCGATAGGTGAGGTTGAGATCGCGCACGAGCCGGCGCATGCCCTCATGCATCGGATATTGGCGCAGGTTCCAGTCAAGCGCGCCCTTTTCGCTCCATTCGCTCCACTGTGCGAACTCCTGCCCCATGAACAGCAGCTTCTTGCCGGGATAACCCCACATGAAGCCGTAATAGGAGCGCAGATTGGCGAATTTCTGCCAGTCATCGCCGGACATCTTGGCGATCAGCGATCCCTTGCCGTGCACCACCTCGTCGTGGGAAAGCGGAAGCACGAAATTCTCGGTGAAGGCGTAAAGCAGGCCGAAGGTCAGTTCCTGATGGTGGAACTTGCGATGCACCGGCTCACGCGCGAAATAACTCAGCGTGTCGTGCATGAAGCCCATGTTCCATTTGAAGCCGAAACCGAGACCGCCCTCGTGGACGGGCTGGGACACTTTCGGCCACGAGGTGGATTCCTCCGCGATCGTCATGACGCCGGGATGGGTGCCGTAGACGAGCGAATTCATCTTCTGCAGGAAGCGGACGGATTCGAGATTTTCGCGTCCGCCATATTCATTGGGGATCCACTCGCCTTCCTTGCGGGAATAATCGAGATAGAGCATCGAGGCGACCGCATCGACGCGCAGGCCGTCGAGATGGAATTTCTCGGCCCAATAGAGCGCATTGTTGATGAGGTAGGACATCACCTCGATACGGCCGAAATTATAGATCGCCGTGTTCCAGTCGGGGTGAAAACCCTGACGCGGATCGGCATGTTCGTAAAGCGCCGTGCCATCGAACCAGCGCAAGCCGTGCTCGTCGGTCGGAAAATGCGCCGGAACCCAGTCGAGCAACACGCCGATGCCGACCTTGTGCGCGCCATTGACGAAACGGGCGAAGCCCTCGGGATCGCCAAAACGGGCGGATGGCGCATAAAGCCCGGTCGTCTGGTAACCCCATGAGGGATCATAGGGATGTTCGGTGATGGGCAGGAATTCGATATGGGTGAAGCCCATATCCGTACAATAGGGAATGAGCTGGGCGGCGAGTTCATCCCAGCTGAGGAAGGTGCCGTCCTCGCGGCGCTGCCAGGAGCCGGCATGCACCTCATAGATGCTGATCGGCTGGCGGCGCTGGTCCACCTGCGCCCAATGTTCCCGGTGGGCCTGATCTTCCCATTTCTGCGTCAGTTCCGGCGCGGTGACGGAAGCGTTCTTCGGCCGCAATTCGGCGCGGCGGGCATAAGGGTCGGCCTTCAGGGGCAGAAGCTCGCCATTGGCGCCGAGGACTTCGAACTTGTAGGCGCAGCCGGCATAGACGTCAGGCGCGAAGATTTCCCAGATGCCGGTATCCTTGCGGAAGCGCATCACATGCCGGCGGCCATCCCAATTGTTGAAATCGCCGACGACGGAAACACGCCGCGCATTGGGCGCCCACACGGCGAAGTGAAAACCTTCGACGCCTTCGAGTTTCAGCGGATGCGCGCCCATTCTGTCGAAGAGCCTGAGATGCGATCCTTCACGGACGAAATAATCGTCCATGGGTCCGAGAACCGGACCGAAGCTGTAGGGGTCGGTCACGGCCCATTCGGCATCGTCACGGCAGGCGCGGTATCGCACCGGCTGGCGCTTTGAAAGATCAATCCGGCCTTCGAAAAAACCATCAGGATCAAGCCGCTTCAATTCACCGGCGAAATTTCCATCCAGCGTGAGGACGGAAACCTCCTCGGCGCCCGGAATGAAACAGCGGGCGGAAAACCCTTCCGGCGTTTCGTGAACGCCGAGAAGGGCAAAGGGATTGGAATGCAAACCGCTCTTGATCGCCTCGATTTCAGCCTTCGTGATTTCGCCAGTCTTTTTCTCTTCGGCCGAATTGAGCGGTTTTTTCATCAGGCTCTCCAGATCTCGGTGGCATATTGGCGGATCGTCCTGTCGGACGAGAACCAACCCATACGCGCCGTGTTGCGCACTGCTTTGGTGTTCCAGCTATCCTGATCGCTCCAGATCGCGTCCACCTTGCGCTGTGCGTCGGCATAGGCGTCGAAATCGGCGGCGACCATGAACCAGTCGCTGTTGTATATGCCGTCGATGAGGGCGGAAAACCGCGAACGATCATCTGGTGAAAACACACCCGACGCGATGGACGACAGAGCCTGCGACAATTCCGCAGACCCTTCGATGATGGCACGCGGATTGTGGCCCTCGGCGCGAGCTTTGGCCACTTCCTCCGCCGTCATGCCGAAGATGACGATGTTCTCAGCGCCGACATGTTCGAGCATCTCGACATTGGCTCCATCGAGCGTGCCGATGGTGAGCGCGCCGTTCAGCGCGAATTTCATATTGCCGGTGCCGGAGGCTTCCATGCCGGCCGTCGAAATCTGTTCCGAAAGATCGGCGGCGGGAACCATGATTTCGGCAAGCGAGACGTTATAGTTCGGAACAAACACCACTTTGAGAAGCCCGCGCACGGCCGGATCGTTGTTGATGACCCGGGCAATATCGTTGGCAAGCTTGATGATCAGCTTCGCGTTGTGATAACTCGGCGCCGCCTTGCCTGCGAAGAACTTAACGCGCGGCACCCAATCCAGTTCCGGGTGGGAACGGATCTGGTCGTAAAGGGCGACAGTCTCAACAAGGTTCAGAAGCTGGCGCTTATATTCGTGGATGCGCTTGATCTGGATGTCGAACATGGCCGAGGGATCGACGCGGATACCCATGCGCTGCGCCACCGTATTGGCAAGCCGCACCTTGTTCAGACGCTTCACTTCGGCGAATTTCTCGCGGAAACCGGCATCGTCGGCGAAACGGTCTAGTGCTGTCAGCTTTTCCGCATCATCGAGGAAATCGTCGCCGATCGCTTCCCTGATCAATCCGGTCAGGCCGGGGTTGCACTGCATCAGCCAGCGGCGCGGCGTAATGCCGTTGGTCTTGTTGTTGATACGATCAGGATAGAGGCTGTGCAGGTCGGCAAAGACCGTTTCCTTCATCAGCTCGGTATGAAGGGCGGAAACGCCGTTGATGGAATGCGAGCCGATGAAGGCGAGGTTGCCCATGCGCACACGGCGCTCGCCGCCTTCATCGATGAGAGAGATGGAGCGGATCTGCTGATCCGCCATCTTCTTTTCCTTGCGGGCGACGAGCAGCGTGTTGGCGTTGATCGCGTAAACGATCTGCATGTGCCGGGGCAAAAGGCGCTCAAGCAGCGGCACCGGCCAGCTTTCCAGCGCTTCCGGCAGCAGCGTGTGATTGGTGTAGGAGAAGGTTCCCTGTGTGATCTTCCACGCTTCCTCGAAATCCAGACCATGCACATCGCAGAGCAGGCGCATCATTTCGCAGATGGAAATGGCCGGATGTGTGTCGTTAAGCTGGATCGAAACCTTGTCGGGCAGCGAGGTGAAATCCGGGTATTGCTGCAGATGACGGCGCAGAATGTCCTGCAGGGATGCGGAGGAAAAGAAGAATTCCTGCCGCAGACGCAGTTCCTGACCGGCCGGCGTCGCATCGGCGGGGTAGAGAACCCGCGTCAGGCTTTCCGCCTTGTTGCTCTCTCGCAATGCGCCGATGTGGTCGCCGGCATTGAAGGCGGCCAGAAGAATGGGGTCGATCGGCTGCGCCGACCACAGGCGAAGCGTGTTGACGCGGGTACCGCGCCAGCCGACGACCGGCGTGTCGTAAGCCATGGCGATGACGCGTTCGGCCGGTTTCCAGACGAAGCGCTGCGGATCTTCATAACCGCCGATCGTCTCCACCGATCCGCCGAAGCCGATTTCATAGGAGCTTTCGCGGCGTTCGAATTCCCAGGGGTTGCCATGCGCCAGCCAGGTTTCCGGCAGTTCTACCTGCCAGCCATCCGCCATCTGCTGGCGGAAGAGGCCGTGCACGTAACGGATGCCGTAGCCGTAGGCGGGAATATCGACGGTCGCCATGGATTCCATGAAACAGGCGGCGAGACGGCCAAGGCCGCCATTGCCAAGGGCCGCATCCGGCTCCAGACCGGCGATGACGTCAAGATCGACGCCGAGCGAGGACAGCGCATCGCGGATTTCGTGCATCAGGCCGATATTGGAGATGGCGTCGCGCATCAGGCGGCCGATCAGGAATTCGAGCGACAGGTAATAAACGCGCTTGGAATTGTTCTGATAGGCCTTGCGGGTGGAGGCCATCCATTTGTCGATGATGCGGTCGCGGACGACGAGGATGGTTGCGGTCAGCCAGTCGTGCGGCTTGGCGACCTTGACGTCCTTGCCGATGCGATAGGTGAGGCGTTCGATGATTTCCGACGCCATGATTTCCGGGTTGGAACTGCGCGGGGCGGGGCGGGGAAGATCGGCGGCGTTTAGATTATTGATCATTGGTCGGTCAGCACCTTGGTGGGAGGAGAGGGTCTGATGAGGTCGATCCGTGTTGCCTTTGCTGATGCCAGTTTATGCATCGATATGGAGGTGTGGCAACAGCATTTTTTGCGGAAAGTTGAACGGCTTAGGTTTATGAAAAATAAGACTTTTTCTTCTGCGTCCCAAGGATCGCCGAAGGCATTGCCGGCCCTTTATCCGCCGTTCCTGAAGAGGTTTGCGTGGTGGTCGCGATGCCGGGCATCGTTCAAAAAAGGGAGAGAGGCTGCAACACTTTTAAATGGTTCACCGGTCCTGAAATCTGTTTCGCTCTATTATCTTGATGCACCGGACCGAAAACCGCGCACATGTTTCGGTCCGATGCTCTGGATCACACACTAGCCTTCGCGGCCGCAAAAATTCAATGAAAATAAATGGGTCGCCGCCACAGCCATATTTGTCTCGCGTGGCGGCGGTGTGAAAACCGGACAACACGGTCGTCGAAGATGATGTTTACGGCAGCAAAAAAGGCTCTGTCGTCATTTCCCCGGCGCGGATCGTCACGCGGGTATTCGGCGGAACGGCGCACCAGGGGGTGCAATCGAAGGAAAAGGGTTCCGAACTCAATGCGATGCCTTCTTCCAGACCGCGCCAGTAGAGCGTCGGCGGCTTGTCATCGCTTGACCAGCGGAAGGCGTGCACACAATCCCCGTCCATCAGCACGGCGCTGAAGCGCAGGGCGGAGGAAACGCCCGCTGCAATCATCTTTTCCTGGCAGAGACGAAGGGCGGTGGAAATGGCGCGCACCGGATCGGCATCAAGGCCAAGGCCGGCGGCGATGAGGAAGATCGCTTCGCTGTCGCCGGTGCCGCGTCGGGATGCATAGATATCATCGGGGATAAGGGAGTCGATGTCGCGCCTGATCTGCTCGTAACCACCGATCTGGCCGTTATGCATGAAGAGATATTGGCCATGGGCAAAGGGGTGGCAATTGGCGCGGGATACTTCGCCTGACGTGGCGGAGCGGACATGGGCCATGAACATGCCCGAGCGAAGCTGGTGGCAGAGCGCCGCGAGGTTGGCATCCGACCAGGCGGGCCTGGTATCACGAAAGACGCCGGGCGTTCCGCGTTCGCCATACCAGCCAAGGCCGCAACCATCGCCATTGACGACGGTTTTCGCTTCCCTTGCGGCCATGGACTGGCTGACCAGTGATGCTTCCGGCTCGATCAGCAGGCTGTCGAGCCAGACGGGTTTACCGGAATAGGCAAAGAGGCGGCACATTCATGCGGCTCTGTCGAAAGCCTTGTTTCCGAGCGCGAAGCCGACGGCGGCCTTCGCGTGAATGGCGGTCGAATCGTAACCCGGCAGCGGCAGGGCATCGGGATCGATCAGCAGCGAAATTTCGGTGCAGCCGAGAATGACGGAATCGACGCCAAGTGCGCGGGCCTTCTCGATGACCGCGAGATAGCGCTCGCGCGAGCAGGACTTGATCTCGCCCTGGCAGAGTTCGCCGAAGATGATGTCGTGGATCGCAGCCCGGTCTTCCGCATCGGGCACGACCACGTCGACACCGTGGCGGCGCATGCGCTCGGTGTAAAAACCATGTTCCATCGTGTAACGGGTGGCGAGCAGAAGCGGCTTGCGGCGTCCATCCGCCTTCAGGGCCGCGGCGGTTTCGTCTATGATATCGATCAGCGCCACGCCGGACATTTTCGCGACGGTCTCAGCGACAAGATGCATGGTGTTGGTGCAGATCAGCACGCAATCGGCGCCCGCATTGGCAAGGCGCGCACCGGCAGCACCCAGAAGGGCGCCTGCCTCATCCCAGCGATCGGCTTTCTGAAGGGTGACCACTTCGGAAAAATCAAGCGAATGCATGACGATATCGGCCGAGACCAGGCCGCCGCGGCTGTCGCGCACGGCCTCATTGATCATGCGGTAATAGGTTGCGGTGGATTCCCAGCTCATGCCGCCGATCAGGCCGATCCGTTTCATAAGAGTTCCCTTATCAAGTTTGATTGAAGATAAGAATGCCACCGCTGCAACGAAAACGGCATGCGTTTTTTGGAGGTTTGCGCGGCAAGGGCGCAAATCTGATGCGCCCTATGGAGAGATAGTGCAAATTTCTTGCGCCATTGCGTTAACCGGTGCATTCTTGGTGGATGATTGACGACCGTGACCGCCGAATCCTTGCGATTCTCCAGGAGAATGCCGAAACGCCACTCGCGGATATCGCTGAGGCGGTTTCCCTGTCGCTATCGGCCTGTTCGCGCCGCATCACACGGCTGCGAACGGAAGGTTATGTGACGGGCACGATGGCGCTGCTCGACCGGCGGAAGATCAACCTGCCGACCACGGTTTTTCTGCTGGTGAGAACGGGCCTGCATGCGGAGGACTGGCTGGACAAGTTCCATGCCGCCGTCAGCACCATACCTGAAATCGTCGAGGTTCACCGGCTGACGGGCAATTTCGACTATATTCTGAAACTCGTGCTGCCGAATGTCGAATATTACGACACGGTCTACAAACAGATCCTGCGCCGCGTGCAGCTTTACGACATGTCCGCCTATATCTCCATGGAGACGGTTAAGCTGTCGTCTTCGCTGCCGACAACGCATATCTGAGGGCTCATCAAGACTTGATCAGCGCGCCGCCTTGAAACGGACGCCAAAGCGGAAGCTTCGCGTCTCGCCGGGTTGCAGGGTAATCGCATCCGCGAGTTCCCGGTGGTTGAAGGCGTTGGTTGGTGTTTCCACGGGTTCAAGCGCGATGGAGCGCCGCCTGTCGCGGGCGAGCGTATCGCCGGTGAAGACATGCATGTGTCCACGCTCCTGCCATACCGTCAGGCTCGAACCGTCGTGCCGGTTTTCGAGCCTCGTCTCGTAAAGCCCGTTTTCGGATGCGATGAGATCGGTGAAGCAGACATCGAGTACATGGCCGGACAGCGGCGCGTAAAGAAAGCGGGTGTCGTCCCGTTTCAAAATTCCGCCCTGTGCGTCTCGAAGGGGGATCAGATCTTCGTCTGTTTCAATCATCGTTCGTGAGGGCAGCGTGAGAAGAAGGTCATCGATAGACGTCGTGCCGGGCAGGCGGAAATAGGGATGCCAGCCGGCGGCGAAAGGCAGGGGCCGGTCGTCGAGATTGACGCCGCGTATGTCGATGGTGACCTCATGGCCGGCGAAGCGATATTCCACCTCGATGGCGAGACGGTAGGGATAACCCTTGAAATCCGCAGGCGATATTTCAGTGCGCAGAACGAGGATGTGAGCGCTGTTTTCCTCAAAAGATTGCGCGAGGGCGAAGGGCAGGGCTCTGGCAAATCCGTGGAAGACGAGCGTTTCATGGGCAAGCACCGGTTCAATGCGGTGCGCCTGCCCGCCAAAACTGAATTGGCCATCCGGGATGCGATTGGTGAAGGGCGCGAGAATGCCGTTTCTCACGCCGTTTTGCGATTGCAGTTCGGCAGGCGTCGAATATCCGTCGACAAGATCTTCGCCTTCTGCGCCATCGGCAGAGATCGGCCGCCAGCTCAGAAGCGTTGCACCCTCATAAGCGATTTCGGCAATGAAACCGTTTCCGGAAACGGTCAGACCGGCAATCCCCGTGCCTGTTGTGGGGGTAGTCATCGGGAAATTGTCCTTTGTATGCATGCGTCTGCGATGATCGGGGCAACAGCCGTGCCGATTCGCCCGATCATCTTCGCTGAAGGACAATTTCGCAATGGCCCGTGGGGGCCGTATCAACAGGCTCCTGCCATTCCATGCCCGTCGGGCAACTCAGTCCGGAAAGGTGCGTTTCGCGCCGCTGAAAAACTCCATCAACGCTGCCTGATCCTCTCCACCCAGCCCGGCCGCTGTCAGCATGCGGTGCACTTCGGCGCAAACCGCCGTCAGCGGCATGGCTGTGTTGGTGCGCCGGGCGAGATCCTGCGCGCCGTTGAGGTCTTTCACCATATTGTCGATGCGGCCGGTGCGGCGATAATCCTTCGCCACGTAACGCGGCATATATTCCTGCAGGATGGCGCTATCGGCGCGGCCGCCTTTCAGCGCCTGCGGGATCTTGGCGGCATCGACGCCGGCATCCAGCGCCAGCTGTGTTGCTTCCGCCACCGCAAGGAAATTCAGCCCGCACAGAACCTGGTTGATGAGTTTCGTCGTCTGCCCTGCGCCGCAGGGCCCCATGTGGGTAAAATTGCTGGCCACATGCCGCAGCACGCGATGCGCATCGGCGACATCCTTTTCGCTGCCGCCGGCCATCAGTGTCAATTGCCCGATGAGCGCCTTCGGCGCACCGCCCGAAAGCGGGCTGTCCACCCAGCGCAGGCCTTTTTCCGCGGCATCTGCCGCCAGTTCCTTGGTCGCTTCCGGATCGATGGAGGACATGTCGATGATCAGCGTGCCGGGCTTCGCCCCCGCCGCGACGCCATTCTTGCCAAAGACGGCAATACGAACGATTTTCGGAGAATTGAGGCTGAGGATCACCACATCGGAAACCGAAGCCGCTTCCGCCGCCGTGCCCGCGCTCTGCGCGCCGAGGCTCGTCAGCGCCGCCACCTTTTCCACATCCAGATCGAAAACCGTCAGCTGATTGCCGGTCTCGATGAGCCGTGTGCCGATCGCGCCCCCCATGGCGCCAGCGCCGATCAGGGCGACTTTGTTCTTCTCGGTCATGGTGTTCACGGCCTCCTCCCAAAGTGTCGTGGTGTCATCGGTTCAAAACCGGATGGCGGCGGCAGCCGGCCATCCGGTTCTAGCGTCTTTAAAGCGAAGCGGTGATGCCGCCGTCGACGTAGAGAATATGTCCGTTCACGAAGGACGAGGCATCGGACGACAGGAAGATGCAGGCGCCGACAAGCTCTTCGACCTTGCCCCAGCGGCCGGCTGGCGTGCGCTTTTCAAGCCATGCCGAAAAGGTGGGATCGGCAACCAGAGCCGCATTGAGCGGCGTGTCGAAATAGCCGGGCGCAATCGCGTTGCATTGCAGGCCGTATTTGGCCCAGTCCGTCGCCATGCCTTTCGTCAGGTTGCCGACGGCGCCCTTGGTAGCGGTGTAGGGCGCGATGCCGGGGCGGGCAAGGGCGGTCTGAACGCTGGCGATGTTGATGATCTTGCCGCGGCCGCGGCTGATCATATGGCGCGCCGCAGCCTGTCCGGCGTGGAACACCGAGGCGATGTTGGTCTGCAGCAGGCGCTCGAAGGCATCCGCCGGAAAATCCTCGAGCGGGGTGCGGTGCTGCATGCCGGCATTGTTGACGAGAATATCGATCGCGCCGACCTCCGCTTCGAAACGGTCGATGGCTTCGCGCACCGCGCCATGATCGGTGGCGTCGAAGGCGAGCGTTTTCGCACCCTTGATGCCGGCGGCGGCGGCTTTCAGTTTCGCTTCATCGCGCCCGTTCAGCACCACTTCCGCTCCGGCTTCCGCCAGCCCTTGCGCCAGCGCGAAGCCGATGCCCTGGGATGAACCCGTGATCAGGGCGCGGCGGCCGGAAAGATCGAACAAATTAAGGCCCACTGTTTCCTCCAGTCTCTCGACATTGCATTCATACAGGTTTATGTTATCGATAACATTCATCCCTTTCAGACGTGGATGTCAAGGCTTAAACGCCCGGTTTCGGTACGGATCGGGCGGGCAGGGAGGCCGCACGGCGTGCAAATGCACGGCAGGCGGCGGTGACAGGGATGCGGATTATTTGTCGTGCTGCTCAGGCGCGATGTCGAACGGGAGATATTTATGAGAGCGATTGTTGCCCATGGGGCCAAGGATGTGCGCATCGAGGAACGGCCCGAGGAAGCGCCGGGAGCGGGAGAAGTGCGGCTTCGTCTGGTCCGGGGCGGAATTTGCGGCAGCGATCTGCATTATTACAATCACGGAGGTTTCGGTGCGGTGCGGCTTCGTGAACCCATGGTGCTCGGCCATGAGGTCTCGGCCGTCATCGAAGAACTGGGCGAGGGCGTGGAAGGGCTAAAGGTCGGCGGTCTGGTCGCCGTTTCGCCGTCCCGGCCGTGCAGAACCTGCCGCTTCTGCCAGGAAGGCCTGCACAACCAGTGCCTCAACATGCGCTTTTATGGCAGCGCGATGCCTTTTCCGCATATTCAGGGCGCTTTCCGTGAGGTTCTGGTGGCGGACGCCCTGCAATGCGTGCCGGCCGATGGCCTGAGCGCCGGCGAGGCCGCCATGGCCGAGCCGCTGGCGGTGACGCTGCATGCTACCCGCCGCGCCGGCGATTTGCTGGGAAAACGTGTGCTTGTCACGGGGTGTGGCCCGATCGGCATCCTCTCCATTCTGGCGGCCCGCCGTGCCGGCGCGGCCGAGATTGTCGCCACCGATCTTTCCGATTTCACGCTTGCCAAGGCGCGTGAGGCGGGTGCGGATCGTGTCATCAACAGTAGGGATGAGCCCGACGCGCTTGCCGCTTATGGCGCGAACAAGGGAACTTTCGATGTTCTCTATGAATGCTCGGGTGCCGCCGTGGCGCTTGCCGGTGGTATTACGGCGCTTCGTCCGCGCGGCATCATCGTCCAGCTCGGTCTTGGCGGCGATATGAGCCTGCCGATGATGGCGATCACCGCCAAGGAACTGGATCTGCGAGGCTCTTTCCGCTTCCATGAGGAATTCGCCACCGGTGTGGAATTGATGCGCAAGGGCCTGATCGACGTCAAGCCGTTCATCACCCAGACCGTCGATCTCGACGACGCCATCTCGGCCTTCGAATTCGCCTCGGATCGCAGCCGCGCCATGAAGGTGCAGATCGCTTTTTCGTAAGCGCTTTTGCCGCATGCAAATGTGCCGGCGTTTCCATCGGCGGCGGATCATTCCGCCGCCGTTTTTTTATGGCGGATTTTTGCCGGTGGCGACCTGTGTCGATGTTATCGATATCATCGGTTGCTTTGGGGTGCGTATTCCGGCTCAGGGTGACGAACCCGAGCAAACGCCCAGCCTGTCATAAAGCCCCAACACGACTGCCGCATATTTTGCCCCGGGCGCACCCGCGAGCATCTTCACCGATGTCGTCTCTGCTCATCTGCACATTTTGACGCAGGTCAAAAAGGTGATTTGCCGCCTGTCTTTTTTTGCGTTATCGAAATTTCAGAAATTACTGAAAATTCAGGAAACAAAGAAATGCCAACCAATCTCTCCCCGCTCGTTCAGTCCTTTGTGCTGCATTTCGGTGAGATGGGCAGCCGCTGGGGCATCAACCGCACGGTCGGCCAAGTCTATGCTTTGCTTTATATTTCGCCGCAGCCGCTGTGTGCGGACGATATTGTGGAAGCGCTTGGCATTTCCCGTTCCAACGTGTCGATGAGCCTGAAGGAGCTGCAGGCGTGGAACCTTGCAATTCTCAAGCATTTTCCCGGCGACCGGCGCGATTTTTTCACGACGCCTGATGATGTCTGGCAGATTCTCCGCACCCTTGCCGAGGAGCGCAAGAAGCGCGAGATCGATCCCACGCTCAGCGTGCTGCGTGAAATTCTGATGGAGACGCCGGAAAACGAAGATGAGCGGCATGCGCAGAAGCGCATCGACGAGATGAAGACGCTGATCGAGCAGCTTACCGGCTGGTATGACGATGTGAAGCGGCTGGAGACGGAAAGGCTGGCCTCGCTTCTGGCGCTTGGTTCCAAGGTCACGAAGCTCCTGGAGGCCAAGGACAGGATCGTCTCCCTTGCCAGACCCCGTGGCGCGAAGAAGGACGGGTGAGGAGATCGGCCGTGAGCATGTCAGTGGAAATCCGCCAGGGGGCCGATGGTGAGGGGGCAGTCTGTCCCGCGCCGGCTGTAGTCTCGCGCGATGCGATGGGTCGGCGCAAAGCCAACCGCAAAACTTCTCGCGACAGAGCTGACGGGCGGGCAAAAATGACAGGCGCGCCGGTGGTGGGGAGATCCGTTGCCCTGCTGCATGTGCTGGCGGCTTTGCTGTGGCTGCCGCAGGCGGGTCTGCTTGCTTTTTCCGTCGGAAGAATTGCCGGTGGCGCGCCGATGATGGCGATCGTGCCAGCCGCCGCTGCGGTTCTCATCCTCGGCCTCGTCAAGGCGTGGCTGGAAAAGATGGCGGCGCGGCTGTCGTTTCGTGCCGCCCGTGCGGCGCTGTCGCAGCGGCGGCTGGAAGCGCTGCAGGCTGTGGCGAAGGTTTCCCCGCTCGATCTGTCACGCACCGCCTCGGGTGAGGCGGCGGGTGTTTTGGCCGAGGCGGCGGAAGCGCTGGTGCCCTATCTTTCCCGTTTCCAGCCGGCGCGGATGAAGGCCACCATCATTCCCCTTGTTTTCGTGCTGGCGATCCTGCCATTCACCTGGATCGCGGCGCTGGTGCTGCTGCTCGCCATGCCAACCATCCCGCTTTTCATGGCGCTCATCGGCTGGCAGGCGAAGGCCGCCAGTGAAAAGCAGCTTGCCGAGACGGGCAATATGAATGCCTTCCTGCTCGATCGCCTGCGCGGGCTGGAAACGATCCGCACGCTTAAAGCCGTCAATCTGACGGCGGAGCGCCTGAGCGTCGATGCGCAGAACCTCAAGAAGCGGACGATGGCGGTGCTCAGGATCGCCTTTCTTTCCTCGGCGGTGCTGGAGCTTTTCGCAGCGCTCGGCGTTGCCATGACCGCCGTCTATATCGGTTTTCATCTGCTCGGATTTCTGGATTTCGGCGCCTGGGGCCACAAGCTGACGCTGGCCGAAGGTCTCTTCATCCTGCTTCTGGCGCCGGCCTTTTTCGAACCGCTGCGGGAACTCTCCGCCGTCTGGCACGACCGCGCGGCCGGCGAAGCGGCGCTTGAAGCGCTCGGCAAACTGACAGCTGGCGGTGCGGCCATCGCGGGCGAGGGCGCGGATGTGGCGTCTGTTCCATCCCTGAAGTCCGGCCTGGTGGAGATGGACAATCTCTCCTTTGCTTATCCGAACACCCCACCGGTCATCCAAAATCTCAACCTGACGGTTCAACAGGGTGAGCGAGTTGCGATTCTTGGGCCTTCCGGTTGTGGCAAATCCACTGTACTCTCCTTGATTGCCGGGCTGGCCGAGGCTGGAGAGGGTTCGATCAGGATCGGCGGCGTAAAGCTCGATCATGCGACGGCCGATGGGCTGCGCAGGACGATCGGTTGGGTCAGCCAGAGGCCGTTCTTTTTTGCCGCTTCGCTGAAGGCAAATATTCGTTTCGGTCGTTCCGGTGTCAGTGACGGCATGGTGGAAGAGACGCTGCGCCGCACAGGGCTCGATGAATTGAGGCATGCACGCCGGCATCTGCAGATCGGTGATGGCGGATATGGAGTTTCGGGTGGGGAGGCGGTGCGGATTGCCATTGCGCGTGCTTTCGCAGACCCCGCCACGCAGTTAGTTCTGGCCGATGAGCCGACGGCCCATCTCGACCGGGAAACAGCTGCTCTCGTCACGGATAACCTGCTGCAACTGGCAAATGGCAGGACTTTGATCGTCGCGACCCATGATCCGGTGCTTGCGGCGCGCATGGACAGGATCGTGGATATGACGGCGATCCATTCGAGGGGGCAGCCATGATCGCGCGTTTTGCGATATTGAGACCCGTTATCGCCCTGTTCTGGTCGGCGCGGCGCGGCATGCTGCTGGCGGGCGCGGTTCTGGCGGTAACGACGGTGCTGGCGGGTATCGGTCTTCTCGGCGTTTCCGGCTGGTTCATCACCGCAACGGCGATTGCCGGTCTTCTGCCCGCAACGGCCTATGCTTTCGATGTCTTTGCCCCTTCGGCCGCCATCCGTCTTCTGGCGCTGGCGCGCACCGCCGCCCGTTACGGCGAGCGCATGACGACCCATGAAGCGACGCTTTCCGTGCTTGCGGCACTTCGGGAAAAGCTGTTTCGCGGTTTTGCCGCGCCGCAGGCCGCGAAATCCCTGGAGGCAAGGCCCGCCCGCCTGCTGAACCGGCTGACGGCGGATATAGACGCGCTGGATTCGCTTTATCTGCGCGTGCTGGTTCCCGCCGCCGTGGCGATCCTCGCCGCGATTGCGACAGGCTTCGGGCTTGCTTTTCTTCATCCGATGGCCGGCATTCTGGCGGCCTCTTTCCTGATCGTGGCAGGGCTTGGAATTTCGGCGCGCGCCGCCCTGCGGGCGGAAAAATTCTCGCGCCGCCGGGCAATCGGGCTTGAAGCACTTCGGGCCCGCACGACCGATCTCGTGAGCGGACAGACGGAGCTCCTGACCACCGGCCGCCTTTCCGCGCAGGTGGCGGCGGTGAAACGGGCGGATGACTACCTCTCTGCCTGTGACGATAGCCTGAACCGTATCGAGACCAATGCCGGTTTTTCCTTCGGAGTTTCAGCGGCCGTTCTTTTGAGCGCAGCCCTTCTCGGCATGGCCTGGCTTGCGGAACAGGGGGCGGTGAGCGCGCCGGCTGCGGCGCTGGGGCTGCTCGTCTGTTTTGCTGCGCTGGAGCCTTTCACGGCGCTGCGCCGTGGGGCGATGGAACTTGGGCGTACGCTGTTCTCTGCACGGCGCATCGCGCCGCGCCTCTCGGCGACGGTTGAGGGTCGCTGTCCCGTCTTGCCGGTCAGCGGGATGGCGGCAAAACTCGAAGATGTGCATCTGGAGCGGGAGGGGAACGACAATCCTGTCCTGACGAATATCAACCTTGCAATCGCTGCCGGGGAGAGGGTTGCGATCATCGGCCCGAGCGGCGCGGGCAAGACGAGCCTTATCCAGCTTCTGGCGGGTGAATTGCAGCCGGCTGCGGGCACGGTCAGCGCCCTGCCGTCCACTCTTATGACGCAGCGCAGCCAGCTTTTCCGCGACAGCATTGCCGACAATCTGCGGCTGGCGAAACCCGCCGCAACCGCGGATGAATTGTGGGATGCGCTGACGGCGGCAGGCCTTGCCGAACACGTCAAATCCCTGGCCGCAGGGCTGGAGACAAGGCTTGGTGAGGCGGGGCAGGGTCTTTCCGGCGGCCAGTCGCGCCGGCTGGCGCTCGCCCGTTTCCTGCTTGCCGACCGGCCGCTCTGGCTTCTTGACGAGGTGACGGAGGGACTGGACGGCGAGACTGCCCGCGACGTGCTCACCCGGCTGTTTGCGAGAGCGGAGGGCAAGACTGTCGTGATGATCACCCATAATCGCCGCGAGGCGGAATTTGCCGAGCGCATCATCGTGCTGAAAGAGGGGCGTCAATTTGATGAATGTCAAAGCGGCACCCCGGAATACGGCGTAGTGCTGAAGACACTGCGCCCGGACTGAGATTTTTTGAGAGCCGGCGTCGTCTCTGAAATGGAAGGCCGGCCTTCCGGAAAAGGTGGGTAAGACTATGGAACTCGACATAGTGGCGCTGTCGCGCCTGCAATTTGCAGTGACGGCTTTATATCACTTTCTGTTCGTTCCCCTGACGATCGGGCTGTCGGTGGTGATCGCCATCATGGAAACGGTCTATGTCATGACCGGCCGCACGATCTGGCGGCAGATGACGAAATTCTGGGGCACGTTGTTCGGCATCAATTTCGTGCTCGGCGTTTCCACCGGCATCGTCATGGAATTCCAGTTCGGCATGAACTGGAGTTATTACAGCCATTATGTCGGCGATATCTTCGGTGCGCCGCTGGCGATCGAAGGCATGATGGCCTTCTTCCTGGAAGCCACCTTCGTCGGGCTGTTCTTTTTCGGCTGGGACAAGCTGTCCAAACTCGGCCATCTCGTCGCGACATGGTGCGTGGCCCTTGGCTCGAATTTTTCGGCGCTGTGGATATTGATCGCCAATGGCTGGATGCAGAACCCCACGGGCTCCGCCTTCAATCCCCAGACCATGCGCATGGAAGTGACCGACTTCTTCGAGGTCCTGTTCAACCCGGTGGCGCAGGCGAAGTTCGTTCACACGGTTTCTGCGGGTTACGTGACGGCCTCCATCTTCGTGCTCGGCGTTTCGGCCTGGTATGTGCTGAAGGGCCGTCATGTCGATCTCGCCAAGCGCTCGATGACGGTTGCCGCCTCCTTCGGTCTTGCCTCCGCGCTGTCGGTCGTCGTGCTGGGGGACGAAAGCGGTTATCTCTCGACCGAACACCAGAAGATGAAGCTCGCCTCCATCGAGGCCATGTGGGAAACGGAGCCGGCGCCGGCGCCCTTCACGGCCATCGGTTTTCCCGATCAGGAAGCACGCGAGACGCATTTCGCGGTGAAAATCCCGTGGGTGATGGGTCTTATCGGCACCCGCTCGCTCGATACGCAAATTCCGGGCATCAACGATCTGGTGGAGCAAGCGAAGACCCGCATCCGTGACGGTATCAAGGCTTATGATGCGCTGATGCAGATACGCGCCACCGGAAAAGGTGCGCAACTGCCCGAAGAGGTGCGCGGCACCTTTGCGGAACTCGGCCATGAGCTTGGTTACGCCCTGCTGCTGAAACGATATGTCGATGATCCGCGTCAGGCGAGCGAAGAGCAGATCGCCAAGGCGGCTGCCGATACCATCCCCCATGTGCCAACGCTGTTCTGGGCGTTCCGCATCATGGTCGGCCTTGGCATGTTCTTCATCCTTCTGACGGCGACGTTCTTTTATCTTTCGGCCCGCCGCCGGCTGGATCATTATCCGTTGCTGCTGAAAGTGGCGGTCTTCGCCATTCCTCTGCCGTGGATTGCGGCGGAAATGGGCTGGGTCGTGGCCGAATTCGGCCGCCAGCCATGGATCATCGAGGGCGTTCTGCCGACGGCCGCCGCCGTCTCCAGCCTCAGCGCCTCCACGGTCCTCATCACGCTCCTGTGCTTCATCGCCATCTACACGGTGCTGTTCATCATCGAGATGGGGCTGATGCTGAAGGCGATCCGCAAGGGGCCTGATCCGGACGATGAGCCGGAAGCGCCGCTCGTTCCCGAAAAACTCGTCGCTGCGGAGTAAACGATCATGATATTGCACCAACTCATCGACTACGAAATCCTCCGCGTCATCTGGTGGCTGCTGCTCGGCGTGGTGCTGATCGGTTTTGCCGTTACCGGCGGTTTCGATCTCGGCACCGGCGCGCTGCTGCCCTTCGTTGCGAAAACGGATATCGAGCGGCGTGTCGTCATCAATTCCATCGGCCCGGTCTGGGAAGGCAATCAGGTCTGGCTGATCCTTGGCGGCGGCGCGATCTTCGCCGCCTGGCCGCCGCTTTATGCGGTGTCGTTTTCAGGTTTTTATCTGGCGATGTTCGCCACCCTGTTTGCGCTGATCCTGCGCCCTGTCGGTTTCAAATATCGTTCCAAGCGTGAAAGCACCGCCTGGCGCACCGGCTGGGACTGGGCGCTTTTTATCGGCGGCTTCGTTCCCGCGCTGATTTTCGGCGTGGCGATCGGCAACGTGCTGCAGGGCGTTCCCTTCCACCTCAATGACGACCTCAGAATTTTCTATGACGGCACGACGCTGTTCGAGCTTCTGAACCCCTACGCCATCCTCTGCGGGCTCGTATCCGTCGCCATGCTCGTCATGCATGGTGCGGCATGGCTGGTGTTGAAGACGGATGGTCCGGTGGCGGCCCGCGCCCGCGGCTTCGGCAGCATCGCGTCCCTTGCAACGTCAGTTCTGTTTGCGCTTGGCGGTGTCTTTCTATGGCTCGGTATCGATGGATATCGCTTCACGTCGGAGATCGTGACCGACGGTCCGTCCAATCCGCTGTCGAAGACAGTCGAGGTTGCGGGCGGTGTCTGGTTTTCCAACTATGCCGCCCATGCCTGGATGATGCTGGCGCCGGCGCTCGGTCTCGTCTTCCCGCTCGTGGCCCTCATCTTGCTCAGGGCTCGCAAGGAGGTGCTGGCGCTGCTTTCTAGCTCGCTCGCCATTTTCGGCATCATCTCAACGGTCGGGCTGACGATGTTTCCCTTCATCCTGCCGTCTTCGGTCGATCCGAAATCGAGCCTGACGGTCTGGGATGCGTCGTCCAGCCATATGACGCTGTTCATCATGCTGGTCGTCGCCCTCATCTTCATCCCGATCATCGTCGCCTATACGTCATGGGTCTATCGCGTGCTGTGGGGCAAGGTGGACGAAAAGGCGATCCGCGACGATAGCGGTCACGCCTACTGATATTCAAGAAAGAAGGAGATCGAACATGTGGTATTTCGCCTGGCTGCTCGGCCTGCCTCTCGCCGCTATCTTCGCCGTCATGAACGCCATGTGGTATGAGCTGATGGAGGAAAACGCGAAAAAGGCCGAAGCGAAGCTCGATAAATAAAGCTTTGAGGTACGCGGCATAAAAGGGGCGGCATCCAGACCGAATGCCGCCCCTTTTGCTACAGCAGCCGTGCCTGCAAGGCGCGGCTTCAGTGGATGGCGATGCCGCGCTTGTCCGCTTCTTCCTTGATGATGTCTTCGACGATGGCTCTGTTGAGATTTGGATTTCCCAGAAGATAGTCGTCGGCGATCTCGAAGATCGACTTCGGATTCTCGGTCCTGTGCAGGGTGTCGAGGTCCTGGCCGATCTGCTCTCGAAGGCTGGAATAGTCGTCCATCGCGGCTCTCCCGTTTATCGGTTTAATCCAGAAGGTCGGCCGGAACCTTGCCGCCGTTTTCGGACAGTTTCTTGATGACGGCCTTGTGCAGCCAGATGTTCATCGTTGCCGAATCCGAGGTGTCGCCGGTATAGCCGAGCTCACCGGCCAGTTCCTTTCTGGCCGTCAGGCTGCTGTCGAGGTCGAGGGCCTTGAGAAGATCGACGATGGAGTGTTTCCAGTCGAGCCTCTGGCCGTTCTTCTTGACAGCCGCATCCAGAATGGAAGCGACATCGACATTGCCGGTCGGCGCCGGAGCCGCCGCTGTCGGGGCTGGTGATGCCGGGCTTGCTGCGGTTGGGCTTGCAGTGGTCGGCGGTGTTCCGGCCGGAGCCGAAGTTTGAGGTGCGGCCTCGGCCTTGCCGAAAATCGCGTTCTTGATCTTGTCGAAAAAGCTCATGGTGTCCTCCCCTTATCGGCGAAACGCCCGCCCGATGGCGATGAGAATGCAGGCGCCGATGAAACCGGCGATGAGATAACCAATCCAGCCTCCGAGCGAAATGCCCACGAGCCCCAGAAGGAAATTGGCGACGATGGCGCCGATAATGCCGAGAATAATGTTCATGAAAACACCCATATTGCTTTTCATGAACTGTTCCGCGAGCCATCCGGCTACGCCGCCGATGATGATTGCTGCAATCCAGCCAACTTGTGCGTCTTCCATAACAGGCCTTTCCTTTCTAAAGAGGTCAGAAGGCACTGGACCCGCATTTTTTGCGCACGTCCCCCCGCCTTGAATTGACCACAGGCGGGATACTAACGATGGCGCGGAACTTTTGTTCCGTGCGGCGTGCACGCTATCGCAAACTCAACCCTGGCTCTCAAAATCCAGCCCGATATCGAGAACCGGTGCGCTATGGGTCAGCCAGCCGACGGAAATGAGGTCGATGCCGGTTGCGGCGATGGCCGCGGCCGTTTGCGGGTTGATGCGGCCGGACGCTTCGGTCATGGCGCGACCGGCGACGATCCCAACGGCCTCGCGCAGCTGTTCGGGTGTCATATTGTCGAGGAGAACCGCATCGACGCCCTCGTCCATGACGTCACGCAGCTGCGCAAGCGTATCGACTTCCACCTCGATCTTGACGAGATGCCCCACGCCCTGCCGGGCGCGGCGGATGGCCTCGTGCGGGCCGCCGGCCACGGCGATATGGTTGTCCTTGATGAGAACGGCATCACAAAGCGCAAAACGGTGGTTCATGCCGCCGCCGGCGCGCACGGCATATTTTTCCAGTGCTCTCAGCCCCGGCGTGGTCTTGCGGGTGCAGGCGACCGAGGCTTTGCTGCCGGCAATGGCGGCAACGATTTTTGCGGTGACGGAGGCTATGCCCGACAGGTGGCCAAGGAAATTCAGCGCCGTGCGTTCCGCCGTCAGAAGGCCGCGCGAGGGGCCTTCGATCGTTGCAATGATATCGCCGGGCGCTACGGTTGTCCCATCCTGCACATGCCGTTTCATTACGATGGCCGGGTCTACCAGCTGGAAAGCAAGTTCCGCCGCATCGAGACCGGCGATGACGCCCGCCTCGCGTGCGGCCATGACGACGACCGAGCGATGATCGGCGGGAATGACAGCGGCGGAAGTGATATCGCCCGCCAGCCCGAGGTCTTCCAGAAGGGCGTTGCGCACGAGCGGTTCGATGATGAGGCGTGGCAGGGGAGAAAGGGTCATGTCAGGCGCTCCGCGCAAGGCTGGTCGAAGAATGGCTGGAAGAGGAAAATTCGTGGGCGATGGCGAGGATGTCGCTGAGGCTCAGCCTGCGCCTTGTCGCCGCTGCGCCCTTTTCAGGAAAATCGTCGCGGAAATGCGCACCGCGCGATTCCGTGCGCAGCGCCGCGAAGACGGCGATGGCAAGGGCAACAAGGGCGGGATCGGATGCCGCGCCGTTCCGCTCCGCCAATGGCAGGAGGTCACGGATCGCACCGGCCAATCCTTCCGCATGTCTTACGATGCCGAGATAGCGGGAAACGATGGGCCGGACGGGAGAGAGATCGACTGCCGGGAAGTCAGGTGTGGGGAGTGCTGCGATATCAGCTCGCTGTTTTCCAGCATAAGTGCGCCTGCCGGCGATGTCTTCCGCTGCGCGCATGCCCATGGCGGCCGCTTCCAGCAGGGAATTGCTGGCAAGCCGGTTCGCGCCATGCAGCCCCGTGCAGGCGGTTTCGCCGGCAACCCAAAGGCCCGGCAACGAGCTTCGGCCTCTGCCATCGGTGGCGACGCCGCCCATATGGTAATGCACCGCCGGGCGGACCGGCACGAGTTCGCGGGCGGGGTCTATCCCTGCCTCGCGGCAGAGCAGGTCGATCGACGGGAAACGGGCGGAAAAGCCCGAGCCCAGCGCCTTTCGGGCATCGAGAAAGACCCTGCCGCCGCGCAGCATTTCGCGGTCGATGGCGCGGGCGACAATATCGCGCGAGGCGAGTTCCGCACCCGGAACATCAGCCATGAAACGTTCGCCGTTCTCATTAAGTAGAAGCGCGCCTTCGCCCCGCACCGCTTCGCTCACCAGCGCCAGCGGCCGCCGGGGCGAGGAAAGCGCCGTTGGGTGAAACTGGACGAATTCCATGTCGGAGAGGGTGGCGCCGGCGCGGGCGGCGAGCATGATGCCCTGCCCGAAATTGCCGGATGGATTGGTCGTCGCCTCATAAAGCCCGCCGAGGCCGCCGGTGGCGAGAACGACCTGTGTGGCCGGCAAAGTGAAGCAGCCTTTGGGGCCGATGCAGGCTAGACCAGCGATAACGCCGTCTTCCGTCAGCAGGCGGCGCACTTCCGTGCCTTCCAGAACGGTGACAGAGGGCGTGCGTAGAACGGCGGCGGCGAGAGCCCCGACGATCGCCGCGCCCGAACCGTCGCCTTCGGCGTGCAGGATGCGCCTTCTGCCGTGGGCGGCCTCCAGCCCGAAGACGAGCCTGCCCTCGGCATCACGGTCAAAGCGCACCCCGGCCCGCTCCAGCGCCTCGATGACGGCGGGGGCGGCGGAGACGATCTCTGCGGCCATTTCAGTGTCGCAGAGGCCGTCGCCGGCGGCGAGCGTATCAGCAAGGTGGAGTGCGGTGCTATCGTCCGGCCCGAGGCTAGCGGCGATGCCGCCCTGCGCCCAGGCGCTGGACGTCTCGCCGCCGAGAACGCCGCGTGTGATAAGCAGCACGGGCTGCGGCGCAAGCGTCAGCGCCGCCATCAGGCCGGCAATGCCGCTGCCGACAATGACCGTCCAGCCCGCATGCGACGAGAGGCGCTCGCTCATATTTCCAGCATCCTTTCCACGGCGCGGCGGGCGGCGACGGCGATGGCCGGATCGACCGTCACTTCATGGCGGTTTTCCTCAAGGGCTGTGCGGATGTTGCCAAGCGTGATGCGCTTCATATGCGGGCAGAGATTGCAGGGACGTATGAATTCGACATCCGGGTGATGCACGGCGACATTGTCGCTCATCGAGCATTCCGTCAGAAGCACCACGCGGGCGGGGCGCTCGCGCCCGACATAGTCAGACATGACGGCGGTGGAGCCGGAAAAATCTGCGGCCTCCACGACATCGGGCGGACATTCCGGATGCGCCAGCACGGTGACGCCGGGATGGCTCTCCCTGAGTTCTCTGATGTCATCGGCGGTGAAAAGCTCATGCACCTCGCAATGGCCGCGCCAGGCGATCAGCTCGACATTGGTTTCCTTCGCCACGTTCTTCGCCAGATATTCATCCGGCAGCATCAGCACGCGCGGCACGCCGAGCGATTCCACCACCTGACGGGCATTGCCTGACGTGCAGCAGATGTCGGAGGCCGCCTTCACCGCGGCGGACGTGTTCACATAGGTGACAACCGGAACGCCGGGATAGGCCTTGCGCAGAAGGGCGATGTCCTCGGGCGTGATGGAATCCGCCAGCGAGCAGCCCGCGCTCATATCCGGAATGAGCACGGTTTTTTGCGGATTGAGCAACTTTGCCGTCTCGGCCATGAAATGCACGCCGGCGAGAACGATCACATCCGCCTCCACCTCCATCGCCTTGCGGGCAAGGGCAAGGCTGTCGCCGACGATGTCGGCGACGCCATGGAAGATTTCCGGTGTCTGGTAATTATGGGCGAGGATGACCGCGTTGCGTTTGCGCTTCAACTCGAGGATCGCATCCACATCGTCCTGAAAGCTCATCCATTCGGCCTTGGGAATCACCCGGGCGACGCGATCATAGAGGCTTGCGGCGGATATCTGTTCGTTCACGGCACTCTCCCATTTATACTCTGTTTGAGTATATCTAGGACAAAGAGATATTCTCGTTGTGAGCATATGTCAATTGCGGGAGAGGGGCAGTTTTGTACCCGAGAGGGCGCGCTCATCGAGAACGGTCTGGCGGAAGCGGAAAAGCTTTGCCGGGCGGCCGCCGGTTTCGGTCGCCATGTCACCGGTTTCTTCCACCAGCTGCTGCTGCTCGATAAGCCGGCGGAAATTCTGCTTGTGCAGCGTCAGTCCGGCCAGCGCCTCGATGGCGCGCTGCAGCTGCAGGAGCGTGAAGGCATCGGGCATCAGTTCGAAAACCACCGGCCGGTATTTGATCTTGGCCCTCAATCGCGCAATGCCGGTGGCGAGAATGCGGCGGTGATCGGCGAACATGGGCCTGCCGAAATTGACCCGCGGATCGCCCTGCGCTTCCTCGACCAGCCCGGCTTCATACAGCAGCTCGTAACGCTGCAGGGTCAGTTTCTCGTTCCAGCCGCCGCCATCGAGACCGAAGGTGAAATCCGCCCGCAAATGGCGCTGGCTTTTGCAGGTGGGATCGGAATCCGCCCATGCGCGCAGATTGTCGATAATGGTGTCCAAAACCTCAGGGCGGCCCTGGCGATGGTCTTCCCATGGGAAATATTCGTACCAGCCGTGCCACAGGGCGCGTTTGCCGCCTGATGCTTCCTGCTCGCGAACCAGCCCGAGATAACCGATGGAGATGGTTCTTCCGCCTAGAATGTCGTTGTTGCGGTCGCGATCGGCGAAGGTGTAGAGTTGTTCGAGATAACCGACGGGGTGGTGGGTCTGTTCGTGGATCCATTCCCGCAACCCGCTCTGGAGCGTTCTGTGCCCGAATTCGAACGGCCCCGACGGAAGTGCTGCGCCTTCGCGAACGGTCATGACCCGCGGCTCATCCGTGGTGATGGCGGTGACGACGGCGATGAGTTCGGCATGGGCAAGCCCGATGGTCACGGCGGCTCCTCTGGTCGTTGGCTCTAGGATCAACCTTCTTTGGCACAGGAAGGTTGGTTCGCCAACATGGCGGCCGAAAAGGGCTGTCGATAATCCGCCGCCTACAAAACCGCGTCTCATCAGACAAAAGGATGAATTCTTGTGGTTAGCCGTCTATCGTCTGGTGTGTTACAGACCCGCACAAGCATTTCAGACGGTAGAAGGCCGATGTTGGAGAACATATCGCTCGAAGAGACACTTGTGGGTTATTATACCTGGAACATCGGGCAAAACCTGATTTATCTCGATGCCGTGGCGGCCCGCCTGCGCGAATTCTCCCCGGAAAAAGCCGCCTGCGGCATTCCGGTCGAAGATTTCATTGCGCAGATCGAAAGCGGCTCGCGCGCACGCGTCGCCAAGGCGGTTTACAATTCGCTGACAAATGGCGTGTTCTATGATCAGGAATATCGCATTCAGCTCAAATCCGGCGGTTTTCGCTGGTTGCGGACAACCGGACGGGTGATCCTGGATAACGACCAGCTTCCGATCATGGCCATGGGCACCGTGCGGGATGTCAATGCGTGCAAGGTTTTATTGATGTGATATGCGGCTAAAGACAGCCGATCTAATTTATGTCGTTCATTGTTTTGATGTTGCGGTGACATGGTCAGGCAGATCGCAATTTTGCTGTTTCAGATCGTCCTTGCCATAGGCCTCGGCATAGCCGGCATCCGCATCGCCTCGCTCGTTAATGGCGAGGCGACGTCCGCACCGACAGGACTTGCCGCCAATACGGAACTGCTGTGGACCACCTCGCCGGTACGGGTCGATCCCCTTAGCCAAAATTACGAGCGCATTCCGACGCCGCCAGATCTCTATCCGCTGAAAATGCATGCGGACCAGCGCCTGCGTGTGATTTCCAGCAGCCGCTTCACCTTCAAGGGCCAGGAATTCCGCCTCGCCGGCGTGGAGGAGGTCGAACGCAACCGCGTCTGCACCGGCCCGGACGGCCGCCGTTACGCCTGCGGCCTCAACGCCTTCAAGGCGCTGGAGAACCGGCTGCGCGGCAGATATCTCGAATGTCGGGTGGCGGAAGAGGTGAGCGGGCCGGGTTCCCTGGAGTGCCGTATCAACGGGCAGGATGTGCGGGCGCTGCTGCAATAGGTGAGGACGTCAAACGGCTTAAAATAGGAAAAGACCGGTTGGCCGAAAGCAGGACTTATTGTCTGGAAAGATTTGGTGGAGCTAAGCGGGATCGAACCGCTGACCTCTTGCATGCCATGCAAGCGCTCTCCCAGCTGAGCTATAGCCCCATAAGGGTTCCGGCATTTCTTCCGGTTCCGGGAACCGAAGCGGTTGTTGTTCCGTTCGGTGGCGGCTTACTACTGCGGCTTTCCGACGAGTGCAAGCATAAAAAACGGCCCGGCGTCATTTTTTTGTCGTCGGGCCGAATTATCGAGTAAAATCAAGCTTCTTCGTCGTCGCCCGATACGCCGATGATGCCGGACATGTCGTCGTCGTCATCTTCGTCGTCGGTTTCGAGGAAGGTGTCGTCATCGTCGTCGATTTCGACGTCATCGTCGTCACCCAGATCAGGGATTTCGTCGCCGCTGTTGTCGCCATCGGCATCTTCCAGCGAGACGAGTTCGACTTCCGTGTTTTCGGTATCGACTTCCGCCACTTCCTCTTCTTCAGCCTGCTCCATCTTGGCCTGGGCGGTGCTTTCCTCGAAGAAGGACAGCGGCCAGGACTTGCCGGTGTAGGGAGAAACGACCGGGTCGCGGTTCAGATCGTAGAACTTCTTGCCGGTATCGGGGTCTGTGCGCTTGGTACCAAGTTCCGCTTTTGCCACTGTCTAAGCCTCAAATTGTCGGATGAGTTTCGGTGTGTACGCCGTAAAACCGGCATAGACGGTAAAATTTATAGCCGGTCCCCTTAATCGTTGCGCTCTTTCGTGTCAAAGACAAACTTCGGGTGCCGCCTGCCTCGGCGCAACCCCTATGCGGGGATGCTGATATAAATAGGGAGGCATGACACACTTTATTATATCAATGACGGATGCACAGGCGGAAAGCTTCATGACCTTCACGATCGCCATAGACGGGCCGGCCGCGGCGGGCAAAGGAACCCTATCACGCAGGATCGCCGAGACCTATGGTTTCCACCATCTCGATACCGGGCTGACCTACAGGGCGACCGCCAAGGCGCTTCTGGATGCCCGCCTGCCGCTCGATGACGAGGCCGTGGCCGAGAAGATGGCGCTGGAAGTCGATCTTGCGGGGCTCGATCGCGCCGTTCTTTCCCGGCACGATATTGGTGAGGCGGCGTCCAAAATAGCGGTGATGACGCCGGTGAGACGCGCGCTCGTCAAGGCGCAGCAGCGTTTTGCCTTGAAGGAGCCGGGCACGGTGCTTGACGGACGCGACATCGGAACCGTGGTGTGCCCGCAGGCGCCGGTGAAGCTTTACGTCACGGCCTCTGCCGACGTGCGGGCGCGACGCCGTTACGACGAGATTCTGGCCAATGGCGGCAGCGGCGATTATGATGCCATCTTCACCGAGGTGAAAAAACGCGACGAGCGCGACATGGGCCGCGCCGACAGCCCGTTGAAGCCGGCTGAAGACGCGCACTTGCTAGATACGTCGGAAATGAGTATAGAGGCGGCGTTTCAGGCCGCGCGGACGATCATCGACGCCGCCCTGGAGAAACAGGTTTCTCGCGGAACCGCTTGAATTCGGTCCGCGTTTAGTCCGGAATTGCCCGAAGTCATGTCCTTGCGCCGGAAAGCCTTTTGAAAAGGCGGGCATGGGGTCGGGTATCAACAACACTAGCCCACCGGCGCTTTTGTATTCGCCATAGCGCGGATGCAATCAGGAGATTTCATGTCAGTATCTACCCCCACGCGCGAAGATTTCGCAGCGCTTCTCGAAGAATCCTTTGCCTCTAACGATCTTGCCGAAGGCTATGTTGCCAAGGGTATCGTAACGGCAATCGAGAAGGACGTTGCCATCGTCGACGTCGGCCTCAAGGTTGAAGGCCGCGTACCGTTGAAGGAATTCGGCGCGAAGTCCAAGGACGGCACGCTGAAGGTCGGCGACGAAGTCGAAGTTTACGTCGAGCGCATCGAAAACGCACTCGGCGAAGCCGTTCTGTCGCGCGAGAAGGCTCGCCGCGAAGAAAGCTGGGTCAAGCTCGAAGCCAAGTTCGAAGCTGGCGAACGCGTCGAAGGCGTTATCTTCAACCAGGTCAAGGGTGGTTTCACCGTCGATCTGGACGGCGCCGTTGCCTTCCTTCCGCGTTCGCAGGTCGACATCCGTCCGATCCGCGACGTTACCCCGCTGATGCACAACCCGCAGCCCTTCGAAATCCTCAAGATGGACAAGCGTCGCGGCAACATCGTTGTTTCGCGCCGCACGGTTCTCGAAGAGTCCCGCGCCGAGCAGCGTTCTGAAATCGTTCAGAACCTCGAAGAAGGCCAGGTTGTTGACGGCGTCGTCAAGAACATCACCGATTACGGTGCGTTCGTTGACCTCGGCGGCATCGACGGCCTGCTGCACGTCACCGACATGGCATGGCGCCGCGTCAACCATCCTTCGGAAATCCTCAACATTGGCCAGCAGGTCAAGGTTCAGATCATCCGCATCAACCAGGAAACCCACCGTATCTCGCTCGGCATGAAGCAGCTCGAGTCGGATCCGTGGGATGGCATCTCCGCCAAGTACCCGGTTGGCAAGAAGATCTCCGGTACGGTCACGAACATCACCGACTACGGTGCATTCGTCGAGCTGGAGCCGGGCATCGAAGGCCTGATCCACATTTCCGAAATGTCCTGGACCAAGAAGAACGTACATCCCGGCAAGATCCTGTCCACGAGCCAGGAAGTTGACGTTGTCGTTCTCGAAGTCGATCCGTCCAAGCGCCGTATCTCGCTTGGCCTCAAGCAGACGCTGGAAAACCCGTGGCAGGCATTTGCCTACAGCCATCCGGCCGGCACTGAAGTTGAAGGCGAAGTCAAGAACAAGACCGAATTCGGCCTGTTCATTGGCCTCGAAGGCGATGTTGACGGCATGGTTCACCTGTCGGATCTCGACTGGAACCGTCCGGGCGAACAGGTCATCGAAGAGTTCAACAAGGGTGACGTGGTCAAGGCCGTCGTTCTTGACGTTGACGTCGAGAAGGAACGCATCTCGCTCGGCATCAAGCAGCTCGGCAAGGATGCTGTCGGTGAAGCCGCTTCTTCCGGCGACCTGCGCAAGAACGCAGTCGTTTCCGCTGAAGTCATCGGCGTCAACGATGGCGGCATCGAAGTGAAGCTCGTCAACCACGAAGACCTCACCTCGTTCATCCGTCGCGCTGATCTTTCCCGTGACCGTGACGAGCAGCGCCCCGAGCGCTTCTCGGTTGGCCAGGTTGTCGACGCCCGCGTCGTCAACTTCTCGAAGAAGGACCGCAAGGTCATGCTTTCGATCAAGGCTCTGGAAATCGCTGAAGAGAAGGAAGCCGTCGCACAGTTCGGTTCGTCCGACTCTGGCGCTTCGCTCGGCGACATCCTCGGCGCGGCTCTGAAGAACCGCGGCGAATAATCGCCAAGACCTTTGAAATGAAGAACCCGCCGGAATTTCCGGCGGGTTTTTTGTTGGGTTCAACGGGCCTTGCCCGCTTGAGCGCGAAGGATAAGGCTTCTCTCGACGTCATCCTCGGCCCTGTGCCGAGGATCTAATCACGTCGAATAAAATCAATCGGTCGCAGATCCTCGGGACAGGCCCGAGGATGACGTCGGCGTGATTGGCGCGACTTACATTCCAATCTGACCACGCCGAATTCAGAGCATGCCGCTCATCTTCAGATAATAATTTTCCGCGCTGTCGTCGGAAGCCACCGCTGTCGGGCTTTCCTGCGTGTCGATCCCGTCATTGGCAGCAATGCGTTCTTCCGTATCATCCTGACCATCGGAATTTTCAGCGCCGGCCTCGGCCTCACCTTCCGCCTCATCCTCGGAAAAGGGACCGCCTCCCCGCGGTGGCGTTTCCGATTCATAGTCTTCGTCCGCCGGCGGATAGGCGACGAGCGGCAGCGGCGTGCCGTCTTTTACCAGGGCGGCGGCGATCAATGATTGCGAGGCCGATTGCTCCAGCATCGCCATTCTTGCTTCCGGGTCCAGCGTGGCCCGCGGCTGCTGGGTTTCGGGACGATGGGTCGCCGTTTCCGTTTCTTCGCCAGAGGGGCGGGCGGCCGCCGTTGCGAGGGCGGATTTTTCAGCGGCCTGATCGTCGGAGGGCTGCTGCGCGCCACTTTGCGGCGCGGGCAGAGGCTGCTGTGTGCCGGCTGCCTTGGCAGGGAGTTTGCCGGCTGTGGCGGCAAGCAGCAGGGTGTTCATGGTCTCGGCGTCGTCCGCGAGCAAACCGGATGGCGAGGTAAAGCTCGTGCGGGATTCTCTCTGCTCCGTCTTCATCATGTCCCGATGCGCAAGGGCAGGGCGTGTTTCACCGGTTTCGGCGCGAGGCGGGGTTGCCGGGCGGGTTTCGACCTGCACTTCCCTTGTCAGGTTGCCGGTCTGTGGCGGAAGTGGACGTGCCGTGTTTTCGGCTCTTGCATCCGGCTTTGCTGCATTGCTCGGCGTATCATGTGTGTCGGCAGGCGGGGCGGAAAGCGTGGGCCGAGGGTCCGGCTGCGCGGTTAGCGCCGCCACGGTGGCTTTCACCGCTGCGCCGCTGAGGGCGAGCGGGCCGATGAGCAGAGGCAGAAGCCGGCTCGCGGTCGCGGAATTTGCCGCCTGTGCAGTTGCGGCCGGAGAGGGGCGACCTTCGGCATTCTGGCTCGGCGCATTCTGCTGTTTCGGCGGGGCCGGTTGCGCAGGGGTGGGATTGGAGGAATTGTTCTGCTGATAGGAGGAGACCACCGCCTTTGCCGCCAGATCCGCTCCCTTGTAACGGGAAAGCTCGATCAGCAGCGCGAGGCGGGCAGCATCCGGCCCCGTCGGCTGTTTCAGGATTTCGGCGAGCATCGAAAGTGTCAGGCCCTGCAGGGCTTTGCCGACCTGCTGTTCCAGCGCCAGACGTTGTGGCGCCGGCAAGGTGCGGAGCGCCTCCGTCAGCCGCGTCACATAGGTCTGGATAGCCTCGCCATCCCGCCGCGGCAGGTTCATCAGCTTGCCGAGCGCTTCTGCCAGAACGGCGGTGCCGCGGGAGAGCTGAAATTCGCTGGTGAGAGACGCGATCGCCGCCCGGGCAAAAAGGCTGCCGCTATTTTCAGGGGCGGGATTGCTCGGTTGCGGCGGTGTGGTCTCTTTCACCTGCCCGCGCGGCATCAGCTGGATCGTGGTTCCATAGGCGGCATCGGTTGCCGCAATTTTCGGTACAGGCGGTAACATGCTGCGCTCCGTTTCTATCGGTGACCGCCGCTGGCTGCGAAAGGGCCAATCCCCATTGGCTCTCTGATCCGCATCTGGCTTAAATGTTGAAAATCGCCGCGCCGGTGATGGACAGGTGTCATCTCGCCCGCTCATGCGGGAGCGCCGTATACGCCTCTGGCCGCAAATGCCGGTTGCGGCGCATACAGAATCATCTGGTTCAATCTTGGCTTGCAGGTATTAAGATTTGGCTAACCAAAAAATTGCCTATGCGGGCACAATCAGGGCGAGACACCGATGAACATGCGGTAAAGGCCGTTATCGTCGGAATTTACAGAGGAAATATGGTCGGGGTCGCTGGTTGCGGCTTCAAAAGCCTCCGGCGGCATCGCATCCAGCCAGCTTGCCTTGGGAAGGTTTCGCTGCGGTTGCATTTGAATGGGAACGATGGGCTGGTCCTCTTCGCCGGCGGCGGTGAAGGCTGCGTCATCGGGGGCAAGCGGCGGGGCGGCCATGGACAGCAGCGCCTGCGCCGCATTGGGCTCATTGTCGTAAACGACGCTGCCGGATAGGCCGGAAATATCGGTCATGTCTGAACTCACATCATGTTTCGCTCAAGTGACTTTCGGAAGCGGCAATCATGCCGCCTTTTTCTTCAGCAGTTCATAAAGGCCATTGTCGTCGATCGAGACCGGCAGAATGGCATTGCGGGTGTCGTCGACAAGTGTCTGTGCATCGAGCAGTTTTTCGGCGTCGTCTTCCGCATCGGCCGGATTGGTGGCTGCGTCAGTCTCGGCAGGTTCATCTTCGTTCTTCGCCGGCTCGGCTTCATCCGCAGGCACAGCCGCAAGCACGGAGATCAGGGCGGCTTGCGATGATATGTCGGCTGGCACCTGAGGGTCGGCGCCGTCCGTTTTCTCCTCGCCGGAAGCATCGATATGCTCCTTCACGACGTCCTGGAGTTCCTGAACGTCTTCAAGCTTGCCCTGCGCATCGAGGGCCTGGATATCCTCTTCCCGCTCAGCCTTCACTTCGGCATCGTTGATTTCGCCAATGCGCTCCTTACCGCGTTCGGCCTGCAATTCTTCCTTGGTTTTGGGATCGGCGACATCTTCGAGACGCTGAATGACTTTCAGGGTTTCCCGCGTCATGAAGCGTGTGCCCTGCGCCTGCGTGTCCAGCGCACCTTTCACGGCGCGCGCCTCGTCGCCATAGGGGTTGGCGATGGCGGCGATCATCTGTCTGGCGGAGATGCCGAGTTGCTTGAGGCCGGTGGTCTCTTCCAGTTCACTGACATTTTTTGGCAAAGTCGCGCGCATCGCCATGATGGCTTTCGACATCTCATCGCCGAAATTATCTTCCTTGCCCGTCAGGCCGGCGCCCTTGGCGATGCGGGCGGCGAGGGCGGCCATGGGATCGGTCTTGGTGGTGGCGCCGTTATTCAGCACCTCGATGACCTGTCCCTCCGAAACACCGAAGGATGTCAGGGAAATTTTCGTGGCTTTTCCCTGCGCATCGGTTTTTTCGAAACTGTCCGTCAGCGTCAGCGCATCCTGAAGTCTTTTGGCGAAGGAGAAGCTCGACTCGTCGGCTTCCTGTGTGATGCCGAGGGCGGAAGAAAAGCGGGAAACAAGTGAGGCGAAAGCGTCGGCATCCGGTTTCATGATGCCGAACAGATAGGCGCTTATCTTTTCATTGGCGGTGCGATGGCTTTCGTCCGGCTGCGGGTTGGTCTTTACCGCATCGTCCTTTTGGGCGCCGTTCGCCTTTTCCTGCTCTTCGCGCTGGCGGTCCTCGATGGCTTCCACCATCGAGCGCATGAGGTCGCTGACTGCAATGCCCGCCGTCTGCTGTAGCGGAGTGATCATCTTCAAAGTCCCCGGCCGCCCAAAGTTGCGGCCGAGAATAGGCAATTCTGGTAAATCAGTGCTTAAACGAAGCGGCTGAAGGCTCAGCTATGGGCGAAAATATCCGTTTCTTCCCAGCCGAGGAGATCGAGTTTCGCGCGGGTCGGCAGAAAGGCGAAACAGGCGTCGGCATGGTCGAGGCGGCCGTCGCGGATGAGGCGGGCTGTCAGCTTGTCACGCAGTGCGTGCAGATAGAGCACGTCGGAGGCTGCATATTCGAGCTGGGCGGACGACAGGGGCTGGGCCGCCCAGTCGGAGGATTGCTGCGCCTTGGAGATGTCGACTTCCAGCATTTCCTTCAGATTGTCCTTAAGGCCATGCCGGTCCGTGTAGGTACGGGTCAGCCGTGAGGCGATCTTTGTGCAGAAGACCGGTGTGGTCGTCACGCCGAAGGTATGGAACAGAACGGCGATATCGAAGCGGCCATAGTGAAAAATTTTCTGGTGGGCGGGATCGGCCAGCATGCGGACGAGGTTCGGTGCCTGCGTCTGGCCGGCGGCGATGCGGATGACGTCAGCCGTGCCGTCGCCCGGCGAAAGCTGGACGACGCAGAGACGGTCGCGGCGCGGCACCAGCCCCAGCGTTTCCGTGTCGATGGCGATCGCACCGGTGTAGCGGGCTGCATCTTCGGCAGAAATATCGCCTTCGTGATAGCGGATGGTGGCGGCCATGTCTTGCTCCGGAAATTTCCTGTTTATGGCACCGGCTATAACGGAAAGAGCGTCTGGACGATACCGTTTTATGGGTCGTTTCCGTCCGCCTTCGGCTTGCCTTTGCGAAACAGCCCGGGTTAGGTTCGGAACATCCTTTCCTGACAGATCGCATGAATTCCCGATGACAAAGAAAATCTATCTCGCCGGCCCGGAAGTCTTCCTCCCGAATGCGCGTGAAATGCTCGACCTCAAGGCCTCGCTGGCGCGGGAAGCCGGTTTCATACCGCTTTCGCCGGGCGATCTGCAGATTCCGCCGGCGGACACCCGGATCGGCCACGGCTGCAACATCAATGCCGTCGATGAACAGATGATGCTGGAAGCCGATGCGATCATTGCTAATCTCACGCCGTTCCGCGGCATCGCCGCCGATACGGGAACGAGCTACGAGTTGGGCTTCATGTGCGCGCTTGGCAAGCCGGTTTTCGCCTATACCAATGTCGCGGCCAATCACTTTGCCCGTATCAAGGCGCATTATGGCGGCGTTGCCACCCTGGGTGAAACGGGCCGCTATCGCGGACCTGACGGGCTGTCGATCGAGAATTTCGACATGGTCGACAATCTGATGCTGCATGGCGGGATTTTGCGGCGCGGCGGTATCATCATCGTCGGCGATGCGCCGGAAGACGCTCTGTATACGGATCTGGACGCCTATAGACGCTGCCTCACGGCGGCGGCTGAAAAATTATTGACACCGATTGACCCCGAACGAACTGATATAGTGGAGGCATCATCATGAGCGGAACCATCCTCATCACCGGCGCGACATCCGGTTTCGGACAGGCCACGGCGCAGCGCTTCGTCAAGGAAGGCTGGAAGGTCATCGGCACGGGCCGGCGGGCGGAACGGCTGGAGGCGCTTTCGGCTGAACTCGGTTCCGCCTTTCATGGCGTCGCTTTCGATATCACCGACGAGGAGGCGACAAAAAAGGCGCTGGCCGGCTTGCCTGATGGATTCAGGGACATCGACATTCTCGTCAACAATGCCGGCCTTGCACTCGGCACGGCGCCCGCGCCGCAGGTGCCGTTGAAAGACTGGCAGACCATGGTGGACACCAACATCACCGGTCTCCTGAACGTCACCCACCATCTGCTGCCGACGCTGATCGAGCGCAAGGGTATTGTTATCAACCTTTCGTCTGTTGCTGCGCACTATCCCTATATGGGCGGCAATGTGTATGGCGGCACCAAAGCGTTCCTGCGGCAATTCTCGCTTGGTCTGCGCTCCGACCTGCATGGCAAGGGTGTCAGGGTAACATCCATCGAGCCCGGAATGTGCGAAACGGAGTTCACGCTGGTGCGCACCGGCGGCAATCAGGAAGCCTCGGATAATCTCTACAAGGGCGTCAATCCGATCACGGCGGACGATATTGCCAACACCATCCACTGGGTCGCCTCGCAGCCCAAGCATATCAACATCAACAGCCTCGAACTCATGCCGGTCAACCAGTCCTTTGCCGGTTTCCAGGTCTATCGGGAAAGCTGATTTCTCACGGTTTGGGGGAGTGCTGAAAAACCGGGCAGGAATTCTGGAGCTATGCAGAAATGCAATGCTGCATTGCGAGACTTGCTCTGTTAAAAATCACGGATACCGCTATATTCAAATCATCGAAGCGACGCACTCCTCCTCCCAGTGTCGCTCGATGTGGATCGGTGGTACTCCTCCTCCCAATCACCGATCAAGTTTGAAGCCTGCCGCACCTCCTCCCGCGGCAGGCTTTTTCCTTTTCTGGGCGTCTTTTCCTTTACCGCCTCTCGCCGTCGTCCTTTGGCGTGCCCGCTCCGTGTTGAAGGCTGGCCGCAAACTCCCCCTTGGATTTCCGGGGGATTTTGATTTTTTGCGTCAAGGCAATGAGGGCTTAAATCGGGCGCGTGTCGATCACATTTTCGTTATGTCTAGATGAATTTGCACAGTTTTGTGGTGGCGCGCCCCGCCGGGCCATTGCCTAGCCCCCGCCCTGTGTTTAAGCATGAGCAAAAGAACGCTTGGGAGGTTGCCGGCACGCTTGTGTCTGCGGCCCGAAAGCGGCGGGGAGAGAATGGCAGACTTTCAAGAGGCGCTGAAGCGGTTTCAGCCGATCGCGGTTTCATCGATCGCTGAAGACGAGTTCAGATTGCGGCTACGTGGCCTGCAAGCGCGGATGATCCAGCAAAATGTGAAGGCGGTCTGGCTCGATGCATCATCGTCGCTGACCTATTATACCGGTCTGTCGCTTGGCCTTTCCGAGCGCATCCATGGCGCTCTCGTTCCTGCCGAGGGTGCGCCGGTCTATGTCAGCCCGACCTTCGAGGAGCCTAAGCTTCAGACGCTCATCCGCATTCCGGGTGAGGTCGCCGTCTGGGAAGAGGATGAAAGTCCCTTCGACCTGATGGCAGGACGCATTGGCGCACTTTCCTGTCCCGGTCATTTTGTCGCCATCGATCCCGCAACACCCTTTGTTTTCACATCGGCCCTGATGCAGCGTCTCGAAGGACGGATCATTTCCGCCCAGCCGATGATCGTTGCCCAGCGGCAGGTCAAATCCGCGGCCGAAATCGCTCTCATCCAGACCGCGATGGACGCCAGCTACGGTGTGCAGAAAGCCGTGTTCGAAGGGCTTCGCGCGGGTGTTTCCACCACCGAAGTGGCCGATTTCGTCAACGCCGCCCATATTGCGCTGGGCCTGAAGCCGCTTTTCGTGGCGGTGCAGTTCGGTGAGGCGACGGCCTATCCGCATGGCGTACCCTATGCGCAGACGCTGAACGAGGGTGACATGGTGCTGGTCGATCTCGGCGGCATTCTTCATGGCTATCGTTCCGATATCACCCGCACCTATGTCTTCGGCAAGCCGACGGAACGGCAGCGTTTTCTCTGGAACGCCGAGCGCGATGCCCAGGCTGCGGCCTTTGCGGCTGCGAGCCTCGGTGCTGCCTGCTCGGATGTGGACAAGGCGGCGCGCGACACCCTGATAGCGGCTGGTTTTGGGCCGGACTATCAGGTTCCCGGCCTGCCGCACCGCACCGGTCACGGGCTTGGGCTGGATATTCACGAAGAACCCTATATCGTTGCAGGAAATAGCACGGCGCTTGAGCCGGGCATGTGTTTTTCCATCGAGCCGATGCTGTGCGTTTATGGCGAATGCGGCGTCCGTCTCGAGGATATCGCTTATATGACGGAGGCGGGGCCACGCTGGTTCTGCCCACCGGAGACGAACCTCGACCGGCTGTTTCAGCCGGTCGCCGGGTAATTGGTCGGGAGGCAAAAGACCGAACGGCGACACGGGTCTCCGCGTCGCCGCTGACCAGAAGAGGTAGGCCCCAAGGGGGCCGCAGGAACTCAGAAAAAGAGGGAAAGGACCACCAGATGAAAACGCTGACCCGCAGTTTGCTTATAGCCTCTGCGCTTGCGATGGCTTCCGCCATGCCAGCCATGGCGAAGACCTTCGTTTATTGCTCCGAGGCATCGCCGGAAGGCTTCGATCCGTCGCCCTACACAGCAGGCGGCACCTTCGACGCTTCCGCGCATCCGGTCTACAACCGTCTGACCGAGTTCAAGAAGGGCACGACCGAAGTCGAGCCCGGTCTCGCTGAAAAATGGGATGTTTCGAGCGATGGCCTCGAATACACGTTCCACCTGCGCAAGGGTGTGAAGTTTCACTCCAACGACAAGTTCACGCCGAGCCGCGATTTCAACGCCGATGACGTGATCTTCAGCTACAACCGCCAGGGCGACGCGAAGAACCCGTGGAACCAGTATATCGCAGGCATCACCTACGAATATTACAACTCCATGGAAATGCCGTCGCTGATCAAGGAAATCGTCAAGGTTGACGATTACACCGTCAAGTTCGTGCTGACGCGCCCGGAAGCGCCGTTCCTCGCCAACATCGCCATGCCTTTCGCTTCGATCGTGTCGAAGGAATATGCCGATACGCTTGATAAGGCCGGCACCAAGGAAGACTTCAACAACCTGCCGATCGGCACCGGTCCGTTCAAGTTCGTCGCCTATCAGAAGGACGCGGTCATCCGCTACCAGAAGAACGCCGACTACTGGGGTGACGCGCCGAAGATCGACGATCTGATCTTCGCGATCACGCCTGACGCCGCCGTTCGTCTGCAGAAGCTCAAAGCCGGCGAATGCCACCTGATGCCTTATCCGGCTCCGGCTGATCTGGCCACCATCCGCGCCGACAAGAACCTCAAGCTCGACGAGCAGCCGGGTCTGAACGTTGCCTACTTCGCCTACAACACCACCGTTGCACCTTTCGACAAGCCGGAAGTGCGCAAGGCGCTGAACATGGCGATGAACAAGCAGGCGATCATCGACGCCGTCTTCCAGGGTGCCGGCACTGTTGCCAAGAACCCGATCCCGCCGACAATGTGGTCCTACAACGACAGCATCAAGGACGATCCTTACGATCCGGAAGCAGCCAAGAAGGCTCTCGAGGCCGCTGGCGTCAAGGATCTGACGATGAAGATCTGGGCGATGCCGGTTCAGCGTCCCTACATGCCGAACGCCCGCCGCACCGCCGAGCTGATCCAGTCGGATTTCGCGAAGGTTGGCGTCAAGGCCGAGATCGTCTCCTTCGAGTGGGGTGAATACCTCAAGAAGTCGACTGAAGTGAACCGCGACGGTTCCGTCATCCTCGGCTGGACCGGCGACAACGGTGACCCTGACAACTTCATGGGCGTTCTGCTCTCCTGCGCTGCAACCGGCGAAGGCGGTGCAAACCGTGCCCAGTGGTGCAACAAGGAGTTCTCCGAGCTGCTGTCCAAGGCAAAGCAGACCACTGACGTTGCCGAACGCACCAAGCTTTATGAGCAGGCGCAGGTGATCTTCAAGGAACAGGCTCCGTGGGCGACGCTTGCGCACTCCACGCAGTTCGTTCCGATGTCCGCCAAGGTTTCCGGCTTCACCATGAGCCCGCTTGGTGACTTCACCTTCGAAAACGTCGACATCGCGGAATAATCCCAAACAACGGACGCGCGGAAGGACCCTGTTCTTCCGCGCGTCTTTTCAGGAAAAAACCATGATCCGGTTCATTCTCGGCAAACTCCTTTACCTCGTTCCGACATTTCTCGGGATTACCTTCGTCGCCTTCGCCTTCGTGCGCGTCCTGCCGGGCGATCCCGTGCTGTTGATGGCGGGCGAGCGTGGCATTTCGCCTGAGCGGCATGCGCAGCTTGCCGAACAGCTCGGCTTCAGCCAGCCCGTCTGGCAGCAATATCTTCATTTCCTCGGACGGCTGCTTCAGGGCGATCTCGGCAATTCGCTGGTCACCAAGAAGCCGGTTCTCACCGAGTTCCTGTCGCTCTTCCCCGCGACGGTCGAGCTTGGTCTCGTCGCCATCATCATCGCAACATTGATCGGCGTGCCGGTCGGCGTCATTGCCGCCATCCGTCGTGGTTCCTGGTTCGACCAGATTTCCATGACGACCGCGCTCGTCGGCTTCTCCATGCCGATCTTCTGGTGGGGCCTGCTGCTGATCATCATGTTCTCCGGCATCCTGCAATGGACGCCGGTGTCAGGCCGCATTTCGCTGATGTATTTCTTCCCCTCCGTTACCGGTTTCATGCTGATCGACAGCCTGATTTCGGGGCAGAAGGGCGCCTTCCTGTCGGCCTTTTCGCATCTCATCCTGCCGTCGGTCGTGCTTGCCACCATTCCGCTGGCGGTGATTGCCCGCCAGACGCGCTCGGCCATGCTGGAAGTCATGGGCGAGGACTATGTGCGGACCGCACGCGCCAAGGGCATGTCGCCCGCCCGCGTTGTCGGCGTCCATGCGCTTCGCAACGCCATGATCCCGGTCATCACCACCATCGGCCTCCAGATCGGCGTGCTGATGGCTGGCGCCATCCTGACCGAAACCATCTTTTCCTGGCCGGGCATCGGCAAGTGGATGATCGATTCCATCTCGCGCCGCGACTATCCGGTCGTGCAGAGCGGCCTGCTTCTGATCGCGGGTCTGGTAATGGTCGTCAACCTGCTTGTCGATCTGACCTATGGCCTCATCAATCCGAGGATCCGTCACAAATGACCGATGTGATCACCACCCCCGGCGTCCGCCTTTCGGACGCCGCCATCCGCCGCCGGATGATCGCCGATTTCTGGTTCTACTTCCGTCAGAACCGCGGCGCCGTCATCGGCCTTGCCGTCTTCATTCTCCTCGTCCTCATCGCGGTCTTCGCGCCGCTGATCGCGCCGCATGATCCGACCCAGCAATATCGCGATGCGCTGCTCGTTCCGCCGGTCTGGCAGGAAGGCGGTCGTGCCGGCTTCTTCTTCGGCACCGATGCGGTCGGGCGCGACATGCTGTCCCGCCTGATCTATGGCGCACAATATTCGCTGTTCATCGGCGTCGTTGTCGTCTCCATCGCCCTTGTCGGCGGCATCGTTATCGGTCTCGTCGCCGGCTTTTTCGGCGGCTGGGTCGATACCGTCATCATGCGCGTCATGGACGTCATTCTGGCGTTTCCGTCACTGCTTCTGGCGCTGGTCCTGGTCGCGGTCCTCGGGCCGGGGCTCACCAATGCGATGATTGCCATTGCCATCGTCTACCAGCCGCATTTCGCCCGTCTGACGCGTGCTGCCGTCATGAGCGAACTCCGGCGCGAATATGTCACCGCCGCCCGCGTGGCCGGCGCCGGCAATTTACGGCTGATGTTCAAGACCATCCTGCCGAACTGCCTTGCGCCGCTGATCGTTCAGGCAACGCTCTCCTTCTCGTCTGCGGTTCTCGATGCCGCAGCCCTCGGCTTCCTCGGCATGGGTGCACAGCCGCCCGCTTCCGAATGGGGCACGATGCTGGCGGAAGCGCGTGAATTCATCCTGCGCGCCTGGTGGGTTGTCACCCTTCCGGGCCTGACGATCCTGATCTCGGTGCTCGCCATCAACCTCATGGGTGACGGCCTGCGCGATGCGCTCGATCCCAAACTGAAGCGGAGCTGAGCAATGAGCCTGCTGAAAATCAAGAACCTCACCGTCAAATTCGCCACCGCCACCGGCGCCTTCACGGCCGTCGACGGCATCGATGTCTCCGTCGACAAGCACGAAGTGCTGGCGATCGTCGGCGAATCCGGTTCCGGCAAGTCGGTTTCGATGCTCGCCGTCATGGGGCTTCTGCCCGATACGGCGACGATCACCGCCGATGAGATGACCTTTGACGGCATCAACCTGCTCGCCATGTCGCCGCAGGAGCGCCGCAAGCTGATCGGCCGCGAGATCACCATGATCTTCCAGGAACCGGTCGCCTCGCTCAACCCGTCATTTACGGTCGGTTTCCAGATCGAGGAGGTTCTGCGCCTCAATCTCGGCATGAGCGGCGCTGCCGCGCGCGCCCGGGCTCTGGAACTGTTTCGTGCCGTGGGTATTCCCGAGCCGGAAACCAAGCTCAAGGCTTATCCGCACCAGATGTCGGGTGGCCAGTGCCAGCGCGTGATGATAGCGATTGCGATCGCCTCCAAGCCGCGCCTGCTGATCGCCGACGAGCCGACCACCGCGCTCGACGTGACGATCCAGAAGCAGATCCTCGATCTCCTGATGAATCTGCAGGCGGAATACGGCATGGCGTTGATCCTCATCACCCATGACATGGGCGTCGTGGCGGAAACCGCCGACCGCGTGGTCGTGCAATATAAGGGCCGCAAGATGGAGGAGGCGGATGTCTTAAGCCTGTTTGAGGCACCGCAGCATCCCTATACCAAGGCACTGCTTTCGGCCCTGCCGGAAAATGCCACCGGCGACCGTCTGCCCACGGTTTCCGATTTCTTCGGCAAGGAGGGCGTTCAATGAGTATCGTTGTCGAAGGCAAGGGCATTACCCGCCATTATCACGTTCCCGGCGGCATCTTTGGCGGCGCCAAGACGGTTCAGGCCCTCAAAGGCATCGATTTTGCCGTCGAGCGTGGCAAGACGCTCGCCATCGTCGGTGAGTCCGGTTCGGGCAAGTCGACGCTTGCCCGCATCATCGCGCTGATCGACCCGGCATCCGGCGGTGAACTCAAGATCGAAGGCAAGCCGGTCGATATCGCCAAGCGCCGCCCCGATACGGTAATGCGCTCCAAGGTGCAGATGGTGTTCCAGAACCCCTATGGCAGCCTCAACCCGCGCCAGAAGGTGGGTGATGTGCTGATGGAGCCGCTGCTCATCAACACGAAAATGCCGGCTTCCGAGCGCCGCGAGCGCGCCGAAGCCATGCTGGTGAAGGTTGGCCTCGGTCCTGAGCATTTCAACCGCTATCCGCACATGTTCTCGGGCGGCCAGCGCCAGCGTATCGCCATCGCGCGCGCACTGATGCTGAACCCGGCGCTGCTGGTGCTGGATGAACCGGTCTCCGCGCTCGATCTTTCGGTGCAGGCGCAGGTGCTGAACCTGCTCCGAGATCTGCAGGAAGAATTCGAACTGACCTATGTTTTTGTCAGCCACGATCTTTCCGTGGTGCGCTACATCGCCGATGACGTGCTGGTCATTTCCAAGGGCGAGGCAGTGGAGCAGGGCACGCGCGAGGAACTTTTCGCCAACCCGAAGCACCCCTATACGCGCCAGCTTTTTGCCGCGACACCGATCACGGATGCCGACGCCATCCGCGCCCGCGTGGAGCGCCGCAAGGCGGCACGGCAGGCCGCGACGGCTTAAGCGCGAGACGCCAAAGTTGAGAACAGGCCGGATTTCCGGCCTGTTCGTCTTTCAGGACTTCAAAAATATGCCGACGGCGGCGAGTGCGCCAAGTTCCCTGACGTTGCGATAGGCGGCTTTCAGGTTCGAGACGAAGGTTTCATTGCCGGGCAGATCATCGCCGAACGTGCGTTTGAACGCGAGAAAGCGGTCGACAACGTCGTCCGGCTCCATTGCCAGCTGATCCGGCGCATCCCACTCCCTGAAGGCCGGATCGAGAATCGTGATCGGCTCTCCCTTTTCGTTCCTGTCCGCGCAGGACCTGATCCAGAGGGCCACGGCAAAAATGACAGCGCCGCTTCCGGCGTTTTCCTCCAGCAATTCGCGTAAGGGCGCAAGAATACGCAGCGGCACCTTCTGCGAAGCGTCGGAGGCGATCTGCATGGTCTTGTGCTGCAGAGAGGGATTGGCGAAACGTTCCCGCAGGCCGGCTGCGAATTCCGCGCCATCAACGACAGGGTCCAGCGTCCGGCCGACCTCGCGCCAATAGGCGTCGATGAAATCGCGCACGGTCTTTTCACCCCAGGCATCGGCCACCGTCGCAAGGCCGGCAATCTGGCCGATGGCGGCTATGGCGCTGTGGGAACCGTTCAGCATTCTGAGCTTCATATGCTCATACGGTTCGACATTGCCGACAAATTCCACGCCCGATTTCTCGAGCGCCGGCCTTCCATGTGGAAAGCGGTCTTCGATGACGAAACGGAAATAGGGTTCGGCAACGACCGGCCACGCATCACGCAGGCCGAGCGCGGCCGAAATCGCATCCCGGTCCTCATCCGTGGTGGCGGGAACGATCCGGTCCACCATCGAGCAGGGGCAGGCAATATTGGCTTTGATGAAGGAGGCCAGCTCCGGATCGGCCAGTTCCGCAAATTCCAGCAGCAGCTTTTGCAGCACATGGCCGTTGGCGGGCAGGTTGTCGCAGGACAGCAGCGTCAGCGGCCGAGAACCCTCTTTGCGCCTGCGCCGCGTCGCCGCCAGAATGAAGCCGAAAATGGAACGCGGCCTGTCCGGGTTTTCGAGATCATGGACGATATCAGGGTGTTCGCGCAGCAGGCTGCGGGAGGCGAGATTGGTCAGGTAACCCTTCTCCGTCACGGTCAGGGTGAGGATGAGAACGCGCGGATCGGCCATCCGCTCCACCAGCCGTTCGGGCTCTTCCGGGGCGACGATGGTTTCCAGAATGGAGCCGATGATGCGCAGGCGCTCGCTTTGGCCGTCTCGCAGGCAAAAGGTGTAGAGATTGTCCTGCGGTTCGATGGCGTCGCGTGTGTCCGGACTGCGCAGCGATGCGGCGACGATGCCCCATTGTGTCTCACCGCGGTTGAGGCAATCATCGATGAAAACCGCCTGATGCGCCCGGTGAAAGGCGCCGACGCCGAGATGCACGATGCCGGGCGTGATCTTCTCACGCTCATAGGCGGGTGTTGCAACTGTTTGCTGTAGGTGGGGCAGGGTTGCAGTGGAAAGCCGGTTTGTCATCGACGCGAAATCCCCGTGCGAAACGAGGTGGCCGCGGCTCGCGCCGATGGAATTGCGACGCTTGGGTTTTCGCGCATGTCAGTTCCTCCCCTTGTCCTTTGAATGGATCAGGCGCCGGCCTCTTTGAGCAGCCGGACCTGGCGCAGCGTGTTCTGCCGGCTGCGCTCGAGATGCCGCCACAGGGCATCGATGATCTGGGCCTTGCCGCCGGCGGCAATGGCGTCGGCGATATTCTGGTGCTCTTCGACCGAGCGGGCGTAATCGCCGAGGATCGAGACGAAAACCGTGTGAGTCTGGTCGAGAATGCGCTCATGCGAGCCGGAAATGACGGGAATGCGCGCCGCCGAAACAAGAGTTGTATGGAAGCTGCGATCGTAAAAAAGCGCTTTCGACAATTCGTCCAGCGTCGAGCCCTTGGCGAATTCGCGATGTTTCACCAGGCTTTCCAGAAGTTTCGCATGCAGCGCTCCATCCAGCTGCCCGGCATCGAAAGCCACTTCCACTGCGCCTTTTTCGAGCAGCATTCTGGCGGCGTAAAGTTCTTCCACATCCTCCACCGTGAAATCGCGCACCACCATGCCGCGCCGGGAGGAATTGATCACCAGCCCGTCAGCCTCGAGTTTCAGGCAGGCTTCCTTCACCGGCGTGGGGCTGATGCCGAGATCGGCGGCAAGCTCATTGGGCAGCAAGCGTTCGCCGCCGCGTAATCTGCCGCTGACGATGCGTGCCCGCAGTTCCTGATGCGCCTGTTCGGCGAGCGTGACTTTGACCAGCGTGTTCATGGCGGCATCATCGCGCAGCTTCGCGGGAGTGGCAATGGCCAAATATTAAAAATAAAAAATTTTTTATTTTACAAAAGCCGTTTTTGCTTTAGCTCTATCCGTTATTGGAAGCGGGCTGCTGGAGGAGGGTGGCCTGCAAATTCCCGAAAGCCATCGCGCGATCTGAAGTCGCGGGGCGGTGGCGTCTGTTCCTCCCCGGAAGCAATCAAGCATCGAGGAATGACCGATCATGAAAATTACCACCGTCGAACCCTTTATCCTGCACCTGCCGCTGACGTCGGAGTCCATTTCCGATTCCACCCACAGCATCACCCATTGGGGCGTCGTCGGCGCAAAAATCACCACGAGTGACGGCCTTGAGGGTTATGGGTTCACCGGCACCCATGCGCATCTGCCGTCCGACAGGCTGATCACATCCTGCATCAGCGATTGTTATGCGCCCTTGCTGGTGGGGGAGGATGCGTCGGACCATTCACGGCTGTGGACAAAACTGGCCCGTTACCCCTCTTTGCAATGGGTCGGCCGCGCCGGCATCACGCATCTGGCGCTGGCCGCAATCGATGTGGCGCTCTGGGACCTGAAGGCAAAAAAGGCGGGCGTTCCGCTCTGGCAATATCTCGGCGGCGCTCGCACGGCGGCGGTGGAAGCTTACAATACCGATATAGGCTGGCTTTCCTTCACGCTGGAGGACTTGCTCTCGGGCAGCACGAGGGCGGTGGAGGAAGACGGCTTCACCCGCCTTAAGATCAAGGTCGGGCATGACGATCCGACTATCGATATCACCCGCCTTGCCGCCGTCCGCAAGCGTGTCGGTTCGTCCATCCGCATCGCCATTGATGGTAACGGTAAATGGGATTTGCCGACCTGCCAGCGCTTCTGCGCGGCGGCGAAGGATCTGGATATCTACTGGTTCGAGGAGCCGCTGTGGTATGACGATGTGACGAGCCATGCGCGGCTGGCGCGCAATACGTCGATTCCGATTGCGCTCGGGGAGCAGCTTTACACGGTGGATGCGTTCCGCTCATTCATCGATGCGGGCGCGGTGGCCTATGTCCAGCCGGATGTGACCCGGCTTGGCGGCATAACCGAATATATCCAGGTCGCCGATCTCGCGCTCGCCCATCGACTGCCGGTGGTGCCGCATGCCGGTGAAATGAGCCAGGTGCATGTGCATCTGAGCTATTGGCACCCGGCATCGACCATTCTCGAATATATTCCGTGGATCAAGGATCATTTCGAAGAACCGATCCATGTCCGTGACGGCGTTTACAAACGTCCGGAACACCCCGGCGCCAGTACGACGCCTCTGGCTGAAAGCTTTACCCGTTATGGCAAGGCGGTGAAATGAAAAAGGCGGCGCAGAGAATGCGCCGCCTTTGCTCAATTTAGAAACCGCCGTTAGCGCCAGCCGAGCGCTGGCGCTACCTGCTTGAGGATCGTCTCGATCACATGGGCGTTGTAATCGACGCCCAGCTGGTTCGGTACGGTCAGGAGCAGCGTGTCGGCCTCGGCGATGGCTTCGTCGGCCTTCAGCTGTTCGATCAGTTTTTCCGGCTCGGCGGCATAGCTGCGCCCGAATATCGCGCGTGTCTTGTCGTCGATATAACCGATCTTGTCATCGCCTTCGTTGCCGTAACCGAAATAGGACCGGTCGCGATCGTTGACGAGAGCGAAGATGCTGCGGCTGACCGATACACGCGGCTCACGGGTGTGGCCTGCTTCCTTCCAGGCTTCCCGGAAGGTGCGGATCTGCTGCGCCTGCTGAACATGGAAAGGCTCGCCCGTTTCGTCCGTCTTCAGGGTGGAGCTTTGCAGGTTCATGCCGAGCTTTGCCGCCCACACCGCCGTTGCATTGGAACTCGAACCCCACCAGATGCGCTCGCGCAGCCCTTCGGAATGCGGTTCCAGCCGCAGCAAGCCGGGCGGGTTGGGGAACATCGGACGCGGGTTCGGCTCGGCGAAACCTTCGCCCTTCAGAAGTTCGAGGAAGACTTCGGTGTGCTGACGCGCCATGTCTTCTTCGCTCTGGCCTTCGGCCGGGCGGTAACCGAAATAACGCCAGCCATCGATCACCTGTTCCGGCGAGCCGCGGCTGATGCCGAGCTGCAGGCGTCCGCCGGCGATGAGGTCGGCCGAACCGGCATCCTCAGCCATGTAGAACGGGTTTTCATAACGCATGTCGATGACGCCGGTGCCGATCTCGATCTTTTTCGTGCGGGCGCCGACGGCGGCCAGAAGCGGGAAGGGCGAGGCAAGCTGGCGGGCGAAATGATGCACGCGGAAATAGGCGCCGTCGGCTCCCAGCTCTTCCGCCGCGACGGCGAGGTCTATCGATTGCAGCAGCGTGTCCGCAGCCGAGCGGGTCTGCGACTGGGGCGAGGGCGTCCAGTGGCCGAAGGAGAGGAATCCGATCTTTTTCATGATGACCTTCCAGATGTCGGAGGATGCCGGTCTTCACAAACCGGCTTCGTTGTTGTCAGTCATATAGGCAGGGACGCACATCCTCCAACCGGCCACCCGTAAACACGGTGTCGCCGAAATGTGAACGATGACCGCGTCAGGCGATTGTTCTGCGATCCAGTACGAAGAGATTTTCATGTGCGCGCGCCGTCGTGAGGATGAAATCCATCAGGGAGCGCACCCGCGGCACATTGGCGAGATCGTGGTGGCTGGTCAGCCAGTAGCCGCGCCGCAGTTCCACCTCACCGGCAAGCACCATCTGCAGATCCGGGAAACGTGCGGCGATGAAGTTCGGCAGGATACACAGGCCCCTGCCGCTCAGCGTGGCCGTCAGCTGCGCGAAAATGCTCGATGACTGAAACCCCGGACGCAAACCGGGCAGCACGTCGCGCATATAATCGAGGCCCGGCGAGAAGATCAGGTCCTGTACGTAACCGATGAAGAAATGATCGAGCAGGTCCTCCCGCTTGGTGATTTTTGGCCGCCCGGCGAGATAGGAGCGCGACGCATAGATGTGCAGCGTGTAATCGATGATCTGTTCGTTGATGTAGGGACCGGCTTTCGGCGGATCGAGCGTGACGGCCACATCCGCCTCCTTCCTGGACAACGCCATGATCTGCTGGATCGTCACCATCTCTATCATGATGTGAGGATGGGTGATGGCGAAGTCTTTCAGCCTTTCCACGAAGAAAAAATTGGAAAAACCCTCGGGCGCACTAAGCCGCACCACGCCGCGCAGCAGGCTGCCGCTTTCAGAAATATCCGATTGCAGCCTTTCCGCTTCCGCCTCGATGCGCTCGACGGTATCGACCAGCCGCCGCCCGACCGTGGTTAGCTCGTAACCACGCGGGTTTCTCTCGAACAGCTTGGTTTTAAGCGAGAATTCCAGCCGGTCGATGTGGCGGGAGACGGTGGCGTGGCTGGTGCGCAGGCTTCTCGCCGCCGAGGAGAGCTGTCCGGTGCGGGCCACGGCCAGAAAATATTGCAGGTCGTCCCAGGTGAAAGGGGTGGCCATATTTGTCTCCCAGCAAGAGTTCTGTTCAAAAATGAACAGTTCCTGTTCGCAATTTGATGATGCCCAGCTCTTGTGTCAACGGCCGAATTCGAGAAGTCTAGGCTCAGGATGCATCGCTTTGAGGAGGGCGGTGTGACCATTCAGGTGCAATGGCATGGAAGCCCCGACGCGGTTTCGTTCACCATTGCACAGACCCATCTGAGGCTCGCAATCATCTCTGGGAGGAGAAGTCATGCGCAAGAGTATCCTTTTATCCACGGCCATGGCACTGGCCGCGGGCACCGCCGCTTATGCCGCCGAGATTTCGGACGGCAAGGTCAAGATCGGCATCCTGAACGACCAGTCGGGCGTCTACGCCAATTTCGGCGGCAAATACTCTTATGAAGCCGCGAAGATGGCGGTTGAGGATTTTGGCGGCAAGGTGCTCGATGCGCCGGTGGAAGTGGTGACCGCCGACCACCAGAACAAGGCGGATGTCGCCTCCAATATCGCCCGCCAATGGTACGATACCGAACAGGTCGATTCGATCATGGAACTGACCTCGTCGTCGGTGGGTCTGGCCGTGCAGGCGCTCTCCAAGGACAAGAAGAAGATCACCATCAACACCGGCGCGGCAACGACCGAGCTGACCGGCAAGCAGTGCAGCCCCTATGGTTTCCACTGGGCCTATGACACCTATTCGCTGGCGGTCGGCACCGGCGGCGCGCTGGTGAAACAGGGCGGCGACAGCTGGTTCTTCCTGACCGCCGACTATGCCTTCGGTTATTCGCTGGAAGAAAATACCGCGAATTTCGTCAAGGCCAATGGCGGCAAGGTGCTGGGCTCCGTGCGCCATCCGCTTGCCACGACGGATTATTCCTCCTTCCTGCTGCAGGCGCAGTCCTCGGGCGCGAAGGTCATCGGTCTTGCCAATGCCGGTCTCGATACCTCCAACGCCATCAAGCAGGCGGCCGAATTCGGCATCGTCGCCGGCGGCCAGCGGCTTGCGGCCCTTCTCTTCACGCTTGCCGAAGTCCACGGTCTCGGTCTTGAAGCGGCTCAGGGCCTGACGCTGACGGAAGGGTTCTATTGGGACCGCGATGATGAATCGCGCAAGTTCGGCGAACGCTTCAAGGAGCGCACCGGCGCCATGCCGAACATGGTGCATGCCGGCACCTATTCCGCCGTGCTGCATTATCTGAAGGCCATCGAAAAGGCCGGCACCGACGATGCCGATGCCGTCGCCAAGGCCATGAAGGAAATGCCCGTCAACGACGTCTTCTCGAAGGATGGCCATGTGGCCGCCAATGGCCGCATGATCCACGACATGTATCTCATGGAAGTGAAGAAGCCGGACGAGAGCAAGCAGCCGTGGGATTATTACAAGGTGCTTGCCACCATTCCCGGCAAGGAAGCCTTCATGGACCCCGCAAAAAGCGGTTGCCCGCTGGTGACGCAATAAAGGGGAAAGTTTCATGACGATCGCTCCCGCCCCTGCCGGGCAGGCCGAACCTCGCGTCGTTCTTTCGGCGCGTGGTCTCACCAAGACCTTCGGTGCATTCGCAGCTGTGAAAAACGTCGATCTCGACGTGCATCATGCCCGCGTGCATGCGCTGATCGGTCCGAACGGCGCGGGCAAGACTACGGTCTTCAACCTGTTGACCAAGTTTCTCCAGCCGACGGGCGGGGCGATCACCTTCATGGGAACGGACATAACAAGGACGCCGCCGGACAAGGTGGCGCGTCTCGGCCTCGTCAGGTCGTTTCAGATATCGGCGGTGTTTCCGCACCTGACGGTTCTGGAAAACGTGCGGGTGGCGTTGCAAAGGCCCAACAGCCTTTCAACGCAATTCTGGTTACCCCTGTCATCGCTCGACAGGCTCAATGCGCGCGCCGAGGAGCTGATCGCAACGGTTGGCCTGACGCGGGAAAAACATGCGCTTGCGGCCGATCTTTCTTACGGCCGCAAGCGGGTTCTCGAAATCGCCACCACGCTGGCGCTCGATCCGAAGGTGCTGCTGCTTGATGAGCCGATGGCCGGCATGGGCGGGGAAGATGTCTCGCATGTGGCCGAACTCATCCGCGAGGTGGCCAAAACCCGCGCGGTGCTGATGGTCGAACACAATCTCAAGGTCGTGGCCGATATCTGCCACCAGGTCACGGTGCTGCAGCGGGGTGAAATTCTGGCGGAAGGCGATTATGCCGCCGTTTCCGCCGATCCGCGCGTGCGCACGGCTTACATGGGCACGGAGGAGGCTTGATATGGCGGCAATGCTCGAAGTCTCCAACCTGAAATCCTGGTACGGCGAAAGCCAGGCGCTACACGGCGTCGACCTGACGGTCGGCGAAGGTGAAACCATCACCATTCTCGGCCGCAACGGTGTCGGCAAGACCACGACGCTGCGCACCATCATGGGCATCATCCGCAACCGCAAGGGCGTCATCAAGCTCGGCGGCAAGGATCTGATGCCGGTGCCGCTGCATCGCACGGCGAAATACGGCCTCGGTTTTGTGCCGGAAGAGCGCGGCATCTTCGCGACGCTGAGCGTCGAGGAAAATCTGAAACTGCCGCCCGTCGTCGCATCCGGCGGCATGACGCTCGATGAAATCTACGAGCTGTTTCCCAATCTTTACGAACGGCGCACCAGCCCCGGCACCAAGCTTTCGGGCGGCGAGCAGCAGATGCTGGCCATGGCGCGCATCCTGCGCACCGGGGTAAAGGTGCTGCTTCTTGACGAACCGACCGAAGGGCTTGCCCCCGTCATCGTGCAGCGCATCGGCGAGGTGCTGCAGAAATTGAAGAGCCGCGGCATGACCGTGGTTCTGGTCGAACAGAATTTCCGTTTTGCGAGCCGCATCGCTGACCGTTTCTACCTGATGGATCACGGTCAGATGGTCAGCAATTTTCCGGTCGGCGAGCTTTCCGGCCGCATGGGCGAGCTCAACAAGGTGCTGGGGGTTTAACCATGACAATGATCTTCGGCGTTCCAATTCAGGCACTGCTCGGGCAATTGCTGGTGGGCCTCATCAACGGGTCCTTTTATGCGCTGCTGTCGCTCGGTCTTGCCGTCATTTTCGGCCTGCTGCGCGTCATCAATTTTGCCCATGGCGCGCAATATATGCTCGGCGCTTTTGTCGCCTTTCTCGGCCTTCAGTATTTCGGCATCACTTTCTGGGTGGCGCTCATCGTCACGCCGCTTGTCGTCGCGCTTTTCGGCGCGATCATCGAACGCTTTCTGCTGTCGCGGCTTTATGATCTCGATCCGCTTTACGGGCTGCTTTTCACCTTCGGCCTGGCGCTGGTGGTGGAAGGCACGTTCCGCTGGCTTTATGGCGCGGCGGGCCAGCCCTATTCTGTACCGCGCGAGCTTGCCGGCGGCACCAATCTCGGCTTCATGTTCCTGCCGAATTACCGCGCTTTCGTCGTCGTCATTTCTCTCATCGTCTGCATTGCCACCTGGGCTTTGATCGAAAAGACGCGTCTCGGCTCCTATCTGCGCGCTGCCACCGAAAACCCGACATTGGTGCAGGCTTTCGGCATCAATGTGCCTGTTCTCCTGACGCTGACCTACGCGCTGGGTGCGGGCCTTGCCGGGTTCACCGGGGTTCTCGCCGCGCCCATCTATCAGGTCTCGCCGTTGATGGGCACGAACCTCATCATCGTCGTCTTCGCGGTGGTCGTGGTCGGCGGCATGGGGTCGATCATGGGCGCCATCGTCACGGGTTACATGCTGGGCGTTGCAGAGGGTCTCACCAAGGTGTTCTACCCGGAAGCCTCAAACATAGTCATCTTCGTCATCATGGCCTTTGTGCTGCTCATCCGCCCCGCCGGACTTTTCGGAAAGGACGCCTGATATGTCCAAAGCCACCCATAGCCCCACTGCGGGCACGATGCCGCAGACGGAAGTTTCGGCGACCGCCGGAACAATCAAGACCGTGCTTATTCTGGCGGGGCTCGCCGTCCTCATCGCCGCGCCGATGTTCGTTTATCCGATCTTTCTGATGAAGCTCCTGTGCTTTGCGCTGTTTGCCTGCGCCTTCAACCTGCTTATCGGTTATACGGGGCTGCTGTCCTTCGGCCACGCTGCGTTTTTCGGCGGTGCAGCCTATTTCACCGCCTATTCGGTGAAGGAATGGGGCGTGACGCCGGAGATCGGCCTTGTCATCGGCATGGCGGGGGCGGCCCTTCTCGGCCTCGTCATCGGCTTCTTCGCCATCCGCCGCCAGGGCATCTACTTCGCCATGATCACGCTGGCGCTGTCGCAGATGTTTTATTTCTTCTGCCTTCAGGCGCCCTTCACCCATGGTGAGGATGGTTTGCAGGGTGTGCCGCGCGGCCATCTCTTCGGCCTTCTCGATCTCAATGCGCCGCTCAACATCTATTATACGGTGCTGGCCGCCTTTGTGCTCGCGCTTCTTGTCATCTGGCGTTTCGTCAACTCGCCCTTCGGCATGATCCTGAAATCCATCCGCGAAAACGAACAGCGCGCCATTTCGCTGGGCTACAGCGTGCAGCGCTACAAGCTCGGTGCTTTCGTCATGTCGGCGACGCTGGCGGGGCTTGCGGGCGGCCTGAAGGCGCTGGTCTTCCAGTTTGCGACGCTGACGGATGTGACCTGGCAGATGTCCGGTGAAGTGATCCTGATGACGCTGCTCGGCGGCATCGGCACCATGATTGGCCCGATCTTCGGTGCGGGTCTCGTTGTCACGCTACAGAATTATCTCGCGACATCGGATTTCCCGGTCACCATCATCACCGGCCTCGTGTTCATGGCCTGCGTTTTGGTGTTCCGGCGCGGTCTGATCGGCGAATTTTACGCGTCGCGGTTCGGGAGAAAACTCGGCTTTCAGCACCGCAGCTAGACATTTTTGAAAACACTGGAAAAGGCCTCCTCCGCGTCCGGGACGGTGCGGCTAGGGCGGCGTATGGAGAAGAGCATGGGCGAATATGACTATATCGTCATCGGAGCGGGGAGTGCAGGATGCGTTCTCGCCAACCGCCTTTCGAAAGATCCGAACAACCGCGTGCTGCTTCTCGAAGCGGGCGGCAACGACAATTACCACTGGATCCACATTCCGGTCGGTTATCTCTATTGCATCAACAATCCGCGCACCGACTGGTGTTTCAAGACGGCGGAAGAGCCGGGGCTCAACGGCCGCTCGCTGATCTATCCGCGCGGCAAGGTGCTTGGCGGCTGCTCCTCCATCAACGGCATGATCTATATGCGCGGCCAGGCGCGCGATTACGATATGTGGCGGCAGCTCGGCTGCGAGGGCTGGGGGTGGAACGATATCCTGCCCTATTTCCTGAAGTCGGAAGACTTTTATCGCGGCAAGAACGAGATGCATTCCGCCGGCGGCGAATGGCGCGTGGAAAAAGCCCGCGTGCGCTGGGATGTACTGGACGCTTTCCAGAAGGCGGCGGGCGAAGCCGGCATTCCCGCGACCGATGATTTCAACCGGGGCGACAATGAAGGCGCCGGTTATTTCGACGTCAACCAGCGGGCCGGCTGGCGCTGGAACACGGCGAAAGCCTTCCTGAAACCGGCGCTTGGCCGCAAGAACCTGACGGTTCTGACCAAGGCCCATGTCAAGCGCCTCATCATCGAGGAAGGCCGCGTTACGGGTGTCGAATTCCATCATGACGGCGTCTTGAAAAAGATGCGGGCGCGGCGCGAGACGGTGCTGTCTGCCGGTGCCATCGGCTCGCCGCATATTCTGGAGCTTTCCGGCGTCGGCCGTGGCGATGTGCTGCAGGCGGCCGGTATCGACACAATAGCGGAGGTTCAGGGCGTGGGCGAGAACCTGCAGGACCATCTGCAGCTGCGCATGGTCTATAAGGTCTCCGGCGTCCTGACGCTGAATGAAAGGGCCTCCACCCTGTTCGGCAAGGCGAGGATCGGTCTCGAATATGCGCTGACGCGCTCCGGGCCGATGTCGATGGCGCCGAGCCAGCTCGGTGTCTTCACCCGTTCTTCACCCGAGAAGGAAACCGCCGATCTGGAATATCACGTCCAGCCGGTTTCGCTCGACAAGTTCGGCGATCCGGTTCACACTTTTCCGGCCATTACCGCAAGCGTCTGCAATTTGCGGCCGGAAAGCCGCGGCTCAGTGCATGTGAAAGGACCGGATTTCGCCATGCAGCCTGAAATCCGCCCGAACTATCTTTCCACCGAAGGCGACCGCCAGGTGGCCATCGACGCCATGCGGCTGACGCGCCGCATCGTCGCCCAGCCGGCCTTCGCGCGCTTCAAGCCGCAGGAATACAAGCCGGGTCCCTCCTTCGAAAACGACAATGATCTTGCAAAGGCGGCGGGCGATATCGGCACTACCATCTTCCACCCCGTCGGCACGCTGCGCATGGGGTCGGATATGGAAAGCGTGGTCGATGCGCGGCTGAAATTCCGCCGGCTCGCCGGGCTGCGTGTCGCCGACGCATCGGTGATGCCGCGCATCACATCCGGAAATACCAATTCCCCGACGATCATGATTGCCGAAAAGGCCGCCGACATGATCCTTGCGGATAATCGCTGAAAGGAGCGCTCCGATGAAGACCGTCGCTTTTATCGGGCTGGGACATATGGGCCTGCCCATGGCCGCCAATCTCGTCAAGGCCGGATATGCCGTCAGGGGTCACGATCTTTCCGAAGCCTGCCGCGCGGCGGCGAGAGAGGCGGGCGTTCCCGTAGCGGCGGATTCCGCCGAAGCCATCGAAGCGGCTGACGTGATCATCACCATGCTGCCGAAGGGCGAACATGTCGTTTCGGTCTATGGCGATCTGGTTCGGAAAATCCCTGCTGGAACGCTTCTCATCGATTGCTCGACGGTGGACATGGAAAGCGCGCTGAAGGCGCATGAACTGGCTGCTTCCGCCGGTTGCCCCTCGGTGGATGCGCCCGTTTCCGGCGGAACGGGCGGGGCTGCGGCAGGCACCCTGACCTTCATGTGCGGCGGCGAGGCGGAGGCTTTCTCTGCGGCAAAGCCGGTGCTGGAGGCGATGGGCAAGAAGATCGTGCATTGCGGCAAGGGCGGCAACGGCCAGGCGGCCAAGATCTGCAACAACATGATCCTCGGCATTTCCATGATCGCCGTTTCGGAAGCCTTCGTGCTCGGCGAAAAACTCGGGCTTTCGCATCAGGCGCTGTTCGATGTCGCCTCCACCTCTTCCGGGCAATGCTGGTCGCTCACCACCTATTGCCCGGTGCCGGGCCCGGTGCCGACATCGCCCGCCAACAAGGATTACCAGCCCGGATTTGCGGCGGCCCTGATGCTGAAGGATCTGAAGCTTTCGCAGGAGGCCGCGAATGGAGCGGGGACTTCCACCCCGCTCGGTGCGGCGGCGGCGGCGCTTTACGAGAACTTCGTCGGCGAAGGAAGCGGCGGGCGCGATTTTTCCGCCATTGTCGAAATGCTGCGCGGGGGCGAAGCATGACGGACGCCGCGCCATCCGACATCTTATGGGTGCCGCCGGAGAAGAGGCGGGAGCGTTCGGCGCTTTTCGCCTTCGCGACGAGAACGGCAAAGCTGCACGGGCAGGCCGCCAATGACTATGCCGGCCTGCTGCGCTGGTCCATCGACGCGCCGGATGAATTTTACGATGCGCTGTGGGACGAACTCGGCATTATCGGCACGCGCGGCGAAACCGCATTCAAACCGGGCGCGACGATCCGGGAGGCTGAGTTCTATCCGGGCGCGCGGCTCAATTATGCCGAAAACCTGCTGCGCGATGCCGACGGGCGGCTGGCCATCATCGCCCATCGCGACGATGGCACAAGGCGCGAGATTACCCGCAGAGAGCTTTACGACGAAGTGTCCCGCATGGTGCAGGCGCTTGCCCAAGCCGGTGTGAGCGAAGGCGACCGCGTCGGCGCTATCGTCACCCATGATATCGAGGCGATCGTTAGCTATCTGGCCGCGAGCGCCATCGGGGCGATCTGGTCGTCCTGCTCGCCGGATTTCGGCCCGGCGGGAGCCTCCGACCGCCTGTCGCAGATCGGTCCGAAAATCCTTATCGCCGTGCCGGAATATGGTTATGCCGGCAAACGCATCGATGTCGGGCCCACCATCCGCGCCGTGGCGGAAAATGCGGCGCCTGAAAGGATCGTGCTGATCGGCGACGCCGTGCCCGAAAGCCTTGCCGATCTCGGCTGCGTGACGCTTACGGATTTCGTCGCGCCTTATGCGGCGGGTGAGATCACCTTCAACCGTCTGCCCGTCAAGGCGCCGCTGGCGATTCTTTATTCCTCCGGCACGACGGGCAAGCCGAAATGTATCACCCATTCCGGCGGCGGTTTGCTTCTTCAGCACATGAAGGAACTGAAGCTGCAATGCGATATTCAGGATGGGGAACGCTTCTTTTATTTCACCACCTGCGGCTGGATGATGTGGAACTGGCAGGTCTCCGGTCTGGCGCTTGGCGCTACGCTCGTCACCTATGACGGCAATCCCGGTTATCCCAACCCTGCGCGGCTGATCGACCTCATCGACGCCGAACGGATCGCCACTTTTGGCACGTCGGCGAAGTTCATCGACGCCTGCCTGAAGGCCGGGCTGAAGCCGCGCGAAAGCCACGATCTTTCATCGCTGCGGACAATTCTCTCCACCGGCTCGCCGCTCATCCCGCAATCCTTCGATTATATCTATCGCGACTGGAAGGCCGACGTGCACCTCGCCTCCATTTCCGGCGGCACGGATATCTGCGCCTGTTTCCTCGGCGGCAACCCTTTGCAGCCGGTGCATCGCGGCGAATTGCAGGGTGCGATGCTCGGTATGGATATCGACACGCTGGACGATGAGGGCCGTTCCGTTCGCGGTGTTGCCGGCGAACTCGTCTGCCGCAATGCGCATCTGTCCATGCCGGTGAAGTTCTGGGGCGATGAGGATGGTTCGCGCTATCAGGCCGCCTATTTCGACCGCTTCCCCGGCATCTGGGCGCATGGCGATTTCGCCGAAATGCGCCCCTCCGGCGGTTATGTCATCCATGGCCGTTCGGACACGACGCTCAATCCCGGCGGGGTTCGCATCGGGACTGCGGAAATCTACCGGCAGGTGGAAACCGTGCCTGAGGTCGAGGAGGCGATTGCCGTGGGGCAGGATATCGAGGGCGACCAGCGGGTCATCCTCTTCCTGCGCATGAAGGGCGGCGCGGTTTTGACGGAAGAGCTGGAAAAGACCATCCGCAGCCGCATCCGTTCGGGCGCCACACCGCGGCATGTGCCGGCAAGGATCATTGCCGTCAGCGCCATTCCCCGCACCCGTTCGGGCAAGATTTCCGAAATCGCGGTGCGCGACACCATCCATGGCCGGCCGGTGAAGAATGCCGATGCGCTCGCCAATCCCGAAGCGCTCGAACTTTTCCGCAACCTGCCGCAGCTGAAGGACTAAGGCCGATGGAGGATCAACCGAAAACCGTGCTTGTCACGGGTTCCACCAGCGGCATCGGGCTTGCCATCGCCAAGCGTTTCGCCGAGGCGGGTTATCTGGTCGCGGTGCATGGCATAGAAACGACGGAGGAGGCGACGCAGGCGCTGGAGGCGGTCGCGAAGGTGGCGCAGCACAGGCCGGTCTATTTTGCCGCCAACCTCGCGAATTATGATGAAAGCGCCCATCTGCCGGAAACCGTCATCGCCGAATTCGGTCATATCGACGTCCTCGTCAACAATGCCGGCATTCAGAAGGTCGCGCCGATCGACGAGTTCGATTTCGCCGATTTCTCCCGCATCGTCGCCATCTCGCTCGACAGCGCGTTTCACACCATCCATGCGGCCCTGCCGGGCATGAAGGAAAGGGGCTGGGGCCGCATCGTCAACATCGCTTCTGCGCATGGCCTGCGCGCCTCGCCCTTCAAGGGCCCCTATGTGGCGACCAAACATGCGGTGGTGGGCCTGACGAAAAGCGTGGCGCTGGAAGTCGCCGAACTCGGCATTACCTGCAACGCCATCTGCCCCGGTTATGTCTGGACGCCGCTTGTGGCCGCCCAGGTTGCCGATCAGGCACGCGTGCACGGCATGAGCGAGGAGGAAGTGGTGAAGAAGGTGATGCTTGCGCCGCAGCCGACCAGACGGTTTGTGCAACCGGAAGAAGTGGCGGAAATGGCGCTTTATCTCGCTGGTGATATGGCGCGCTCCATCACCGGCACCACCATTTCCATCGATGGCGGCTGGACGGCGAAATAAATTTCGCACATGCGCTTGAAGCGAACGATCGCGCCGGTTTCCGGTATTGTTAGGCGATTTCAATCCTGTATAGTTTTCGTGGACGGCGGGGTCAGCGCCGTGTTCACGGAAAAGCGGCATGATGAACACAGGGTCTTTTGAAGCGCCGCTGGCGCGTTCGCGCTTCGATACGCGCCAAGTGCCGAAACGCGACGCCATGGCGTTGTGGCGGGATTCGATCAACGTGCTTTTTGATGCTCGCCTGCGCCGCTCGCAGGATGATGGTTTTTTCGCCAGCGTGGACGCCGCTTTCATCGGCAATGTCGCGCTCGGCCGCACCCAGTCCTCGGCGCAGGATTTCGACCGTTCGCGCCACAAGCTTGCCCGCGACGGCATGGATGGTTTTCTCCTGCAATTTTACGCCAGCGGGAAGAGCATGTCGCGGCGCGGTTCGGGCGAGACCGCAGGCCCCGGCGACCTCTATCTCATCGATATGGCGCAGCCGCTGGCCACTGCCACGTCGGATCATGATCATCTCAGCCTCGTCGTGCCGCGCCGGCTGCTGGAAGGCAGGCTTGGCGGTTCCGGCAATCATCATGAACGCGTGCTGCCGGCCGGTTTGCCGCTGGTATCGCTGCTGCGCGAAACGATGATGAGCATCTATCGCCATTTCGACGTCATGAACGCCAGCGAGGGCGCAGCCACGGTCTCGCCGCTTCTGGAACTGGCTGCGGCCGCCATCAACAATCATGTCGGGCACGACAATGCGCAGGGCGTGCAGCGGGCGCTCAGGGCATCCATCCGGCGTTATATCGACAATCACCTTCTCGATCCCGCCCTGTCAGTGGAAAAGGTCATGGGCGAATTCGGCGTGTCGCGACGCACCGTCTACCGGCTCTTTGAGCCGCTGGGCGGGTTTTCGGCCTGCATCACCCACCGACGTCTCGAACGCGCTATGGATTTCCTGCGGGCGCCACAATCGGCGCATATGACGATTGCCGAGGTGGCCGCGTCCTATGGTTTCACCAATCCGGAAAATTTCAGCCGCGTCTTCAAGAAGACCTTCGGCCTTTCGCCGCGTCAGATGCGGCATTTCGCTTCGGAAAACCGTGACCTCACGTCGGATATTCTGAAGCCGGATAGCGCGGAATGGACGCGCTGGATCGTGCAGCTCGGCCGCTGATCACGCTTTGCCGGGTTCTATCTGACACTTTATGACGGTTTGTTGGCATAATCCGACCATTCGCTGCGGCTGCGGCGCGATGGGGATGCGCATGTCTTCCAGACGTGCCAAACAGGGCAGGTTATTTTTATCAATATATTGCCTGACAATCATGATGCTGAGAATCCTCGCTTTTCTGGACCTGTGTCGCCAATGGCGCCATGCGTTGAAACAACACCTCTCCTTTTCCGGCCCCCGATTTCGCAGGCGGCCATCACCCCTGCCATTGGCGAATTCAGACAGCCCCGCAGACGATCCATCGGAAACGGATGATGGAGCGCGGCGGCCGGTTTCCTGGCTCGGCCTTGGGCAAAGCTTTAGCGCGGTGGATATGGCGGACTGTGACAGGGCGCGTTTGCCGGCCGAGTGAGGCTAACGTCGTTTTTCCAAGTCTGGAACAAAACCCTGACCCCAATGATTAGATCAACAGGGTTACAGGGAGTGAAAGACATGGCCAGAGAAAATGCCAGCTATCTCGACGGTCGGGATGCGCCTAAAAGCGAAACGGCAACGCGTGCGCGGCAGGGATCGCGCGGCCGTCCCGTGCTTGTCATTCTGATCGTCAGCGTGCTTCTTGCATTGGTGGTGTGGGCCGTTGTCGAATATTCGGTTTTCGAACCCGACGAAAACCTGCCGCAGAACCCGCAGACCGAGACTGCGCCCGTGCCGCAGCAGCCGTCCGGATCCGGAAGCTTCGACAATAATCCGGCGAATGGCCGCGCCCAGCCGCCGTCATCGACAGAGACAAATCCCGCGCCGCAGGGTTCGACCGGAGCACCGCAAAACCCGTGACCACCATGGCGTGAAGTTTTTTCGCACCGGTGATAATTTTCATGGAACCAGATCGCGCCGGATTTCATTTCACGCAAAGTGACAGGAATCGGGGGTTTCATTCATGGCAGTCACCGTCACTGCAGTTGTTCTCACGCTGATCGGTCTTGCGCTGTTCGGTTTCGGCTCTCAGCTCGTCATGCTGGGCGGGAGCTTCTATTACGTGCTTTCCGGACTGGCCTTTCTTTTGACGGCCGTTCTGCTGTTCAAGCGCAATCGCGCAGCCCTTCACGTCTATGCCGTCTTCATTGTCGCGACGCTCGCCTGGGCCATATGGGAAGTCGGCTTCGACTGGTGGCAACTTGGCCCGCGCGGCGGCATCATCATTCTCATCGGTCTCTGGCTTCTGGTTCCCTGGGTCAGAAAGCCGCTCGGTTTTTCGAGCCCGACCGGGCTTAGCTATGGGCCGAATGCCTGGCCGCTTGCGCTCTCCGTCCTCGCCTCCATCGTCGTGGCCGGATATTCCATGGCGCAGGATCCGCACGATACGGCAGGTTCCCTGCCTCAGGAAACGGCCTCTGCCACGCCCGCCTATGGCGGCAATGTGCCTGACGGTGACTGGCATCAATATGGCCGCACGCCCTATGGCCAGCGTTATTCGCCGCTCACCCAGGTCAATGTCGACAATGTCTCGCAGCTCAAGGAAGCCTGGCGTTACCAGACGGGCGATGTGAAGCTGCCCGATGATGTGGGCGAAACCACCTATCAGGTGACGCCGCTGAAGATCGGCAACACGCTTTATATCTGCACGCCGCATAATTGGGCGATTGCCATCGATGCCGCCACCGGCAAGGAAAAGTGGAAATACGACCCGAATGTCGGTCTCAATCCGGACCGTCAGCACCAGACATGCCGTGGCGTTTCCTACTATGCCGAGCCGAATGCCGCTCAAGGCACGGCCTGCGCCGAGCGCGTCTACCTGCCGACTTCGGATGCGCGGCTGATCGCGCTTGACGCCGCCACCGGTCAGGTCTGCACGTCCTTTGCCGATCAGGGTGTGCTGCATCTCGAGCAGGGCATGAAATACAATCCTGCCGGTTATTATTATTCGACCTCGCCGCCCGTCATCGTAGCGGGCAAGATCATCATCGGCGGCGCGGTGAACGACAACTATTCCACGCAGGAACAGTCCGGTGTCATCCGCGCTTTCGATGTGAATAGCGGTGCGCTCGTCTGGAACTGGGATTCCGGCAATCCGGCGAAAACCGAACCGATTGCGGCGGGTGAGACCTACACCACCAATTCGCCCAACAGCTGGTCGGTCTTCAGTTATGATGAAGGCCTCGGTCTCGTTTATATCCCGCTCGGCAATCAGGTGCCCGATCAGCTCGGCATGGGCCGCAGCGAGAATGTGGAGAAATATTCTTCCTCCATCGTCGCGCTCGATATTAACACCGGCAAGGATCGCTGGGTGCGCCAGACGGTTCATCATGATCTCTGGGACATGGACGTGCCGGCCCAGCCGGTGCTGCTCGACATCACCAAGGACGGCCAGACCATCCCGGCTCTCGTCGGCCCGACCAAGCAGGGCGATATCTACGTTCTCGACCGGCGCACCGGCGCACCGCTTCTGCCGATCACGGAGGAGCCGGCGCCGGGCGGTGCGATCCCTGAGGACTTCACCTCACCGACGCAGCCGACGACGGCCTTGTCGTTCAAGCCGGAGCCATTGCAGGAAAAGGACATGTGGGGCGTCTCCATGTTCGACCAACTCGCCTGCCGCATCCGCTTCCATCAGCTGAGCTACAAGGGCCGCTATACGCCGCCGTCACTGACCGGCTCGATCATCTATCCCGGCAATTTCGGCACCTTCAACTGGGGCAGCGTGGCGGTCGACCCCGAACGCCAGGTCATGTTCGGCATGCCGACATATCTCGCCTTCACCTCGCAGCTCGTGCCGCGCGCCGACATTCCGCCGAAGGGTCAGGACGAGAAGGGTAGCGAACAGGGCCTGAACCGCAATGATGGCGCACCCTACGGCGTGTTCATGGGTCCGTTCCTCGGTCCGCTGAAAATCCCTTGCCAGGCCCCGCCATGGGGTTATGTCACGGGTGCCGACCTGCGCACCGGCGATATCGCCTACAAGCACAAGAACGGCACGGTCTATGACATGACGCCGCTGCCGCTGCCCTTCAAGGTGGGCGTGCCTGGCATTGGCGGGCCGATGATCACCAAGGGTGGCGTGGCCTTCCTCGGTGCTGCCGTCGACAACTATCTGCGCGCCTATGACCTCACCACCGGCAAGCAGCTATGGGAAGCGCGCCTGCCGGCCGGCGGCCAGGCAACGCCCATGACCTATGCGCTGGAGGGCGGCAAGCAATATGTGGTGATGGTTGCGGGTGGTCACGGTTCCGTCGGAACCAAGCCGGGCGATTATGTGATCGCCTATACCCTGCCGTAATCTCTGCAGTCTTCAAGACACATAAAAAACCGGAATGGGTGACCATTCCGGTTTTTGTTGTTGAGGGTATTACGCGGCCTTTTTCTGGGCGGCGGCGTTGACCGAAGTCTCGGCGAGCGCGGTCAGCGCATCGTCGGTCTTTGCCTCTTCCTTGAGCGTGGCATCCAGCAGCGAAACCGCCTTGGTGTGGCCCAGCTTTTCCGCCCAGGCCTTCAGGGTCCCATAGCGGGCGATCTCATAGTGTTCGACCGCCTGTGCTGATGAAACGAGACCGGCATCAAGCGCGGGTGTGCCTTTGAAGTCCTCCATTATCTCCTCGCCCTCGGCGATAATGCCCTGGATGGCTTCGCAGGTCTTGCCCTGTGCGCGCTTGCCAATGATCTCGAACACTTCCTGCAGGCGTTCGACGTGGCCCTGGGTTTCTTCCTTGTGCTTTTCAAAGGCCTGTTTCAGCTTCGGGTCGGTTGCCGCCCGCGCCATTTTCGGCAGGGCCTTCAGGATCTGCCTTTCGGCGTAGTAGATGTCCTTCAGCGTGTCGTAAAACAGGTCGTCGAGTTTCTTCTCGGCCATTGGTCCTTCTCCCATGTGTGAAAATGCATGATGTGCGCCCATGCGCACGGGAGACAAACCCTTTGCCGCTGCCATGGTTCCGGCTCGGTTGCGCGCAACGTTTATATTGCTGCGCGGAACCAACGCAGCCTTTCCGAACTTAGTGGGAATAAATGTCGGGAGGAGACATGACGTGCCCCAGAGCCTTGCAGAAGAATTTTCCATGAATATTTCCATCCCCTTCGAGGTACTGCTGGTGCGCGTGTTCGGCGCGGTCATCCTGTGCGGCCTGATCGGTCTGGAGCGGGAGTTTCACAAGAACACGGCCGGTTTGCGCACCAACATGCTCATCGGCCTTGCTGCCGTCACCTTCTGCATCATCACCATTCATATGATGGAGACGATGGCGGAAGGTCATGAGGCCGCGCGGCTCGATCCTATCCGTCTGGTGGAAGCCGTGACGGCGGGCATCGCCTTTCTCGCAGCGGGTGTGGTCGTTTATACGAGAGGGGATGTCAAAGGCCTGACGACGGGCGCCAGCATGTGGCTTTCGGCGGCAATCGGCCTCTCGGCCGGTCTCGGCATGTGGCCGCTTGCCCTTGTCGCCGCCGGCGCCGGTATCGTTGTCCTTTGGACGCTCCGGCGCTTGCAGGTGGCCACCGGCATCAAGGAGGATTGACGGGCATCAGTCGAAGCGGAAGAGATCGGCGTCCGGGTCCTTGCCGCCATTAACGGCGGCCGCCACGATTTCGGCGGCGATCTGGCTGAAGGTGATGCCATTGCCGCCGAAACCCATCACGGCATAGACGTTTTTCATACCCGGCACCGCGCCGATCAGCGGCAGGCCGGTGGTGGTGGTGCCGAAGGCCGCGGCCCAGCGATAGTCCGGCTCTCCCATATCGACGCCAAGAAGCCTTTCGATCTTGCAGCTGATCGTCTTCGCCTTCGCGGAAAGCTTGCGCTCCGACAGATAGGCGGTGGGGTTTTCCTCGTCCTCGCCTCCGGCGATCATCCTCCCCTCGCGGTCGGTGCGCAGGTAAAGATAGGGATCGGACGCTTCCCAGACGATATGGTTCTCCAGCCAGCCGGGTAGATCGAGCCGCTTTTTGCTCGCCAGAGCCCAGGTGGAAATGATCTGGTGTTTCGGGCTCTCCAGCATTTTCAGAAATTCATAGCCGGTGCAGAACACGACATTGCGTGCGGAAAGGATCTTGCCGCCGGCGGTGGCGAGGACAACCTCGTTGCCGAGGTTTCTAAGATCGGTGATCTCAAGCTGGGAGACGATTTCGGCGCCTGCGCCGGCCGTATGGCGCAAAAGGCCGGCCGTCAGCTGTGCGGGATTGGCGGAGGCCGAGATATCGCTGAGGATGGCGGCGGTCCGGTCCAGCCCATATTGCTCTCGCAGTTCTGCAGCGGAGAGGAAGCGGGCTTCGATGCCAGCTTCTTCGCGCGCGGCCGCTTCGGCTTTCAACGCGCGCGATCCCATGTCGTCTCCGGCGAGATAAAGCGCCTGCTTGCGCTTCATGCTGCAGGAGATGCCAAGCGAGGAGACGACTTCCTCCAGACGCAGGACGGCGCGTGCGGAACGCTGCCATGCCCTGTCGGCCGCGGGCCTGCCGATCATCTTTCTGAGTTCCGTCAGCGGCGTGTCGATCTCGTGCTGTATCATCGCGGTGCTTGCCACGCTGCTGCCCATGACCGGTTCGCGCCGGTCGATGATGAGCATGGATTGACCCGGCCTTTGCAGGGCGTGGGATACGAGTGCGCCGCTGATGCCGGCGCCGACGACGATCGTGTCGTAATGGTCGGCGGCGGGTGTGTGCCCGCTGCGGATGCCGATGCGCGGGCTATCGGCCCAGACCGGTTTTGAATCCCTGAGATCGCGTTCTTTCGTCAGTTCCGGTGTCGTCATGAAGATGTCCTGAATGGGTCAAGGCTCGGTATAACCGGCGACAGTGAGGGTGAGCGTTCCGCTGCGGGGATCGCTGCGGAAAAAAAGCGTGCCGCTGTCCTTCGATTCCGAGGCGACATAATCGAAGGTCACATCGGCGTTTTCCGGCGCGGCGTCATTCCGCTGCAGGTCGCCGCGCACCTGCACCTGCGCTGCGGTGGTCATGGAGAGGTTGCGGATGTCGAATTTCACCCGATATTGCCCGGGCTGCCCCTCCACGCTGGTGACGGCGATGTCGAAGCGGGCATCCTCGGGTACATAGCGATAGATGTCATAGGCGATCCAGCCGAGCATCGCGGCGACGAGCAAGGTGCAGATGGTTCCCGTCAGCCATTCGATCCAATGCGGATCGGCGCTTTCCGTCTGTTTTCCGTTTTTCGATATCGTCATCTTGTCCTCACAGGATCAGCCGGGCCGACGCCGCGCCGATCGAGGCTGGAACACCGAGAATGACGGCGGCATTCATGATCTGCGACAGCGAGGTGTGGTCGAGGCGCTCGAAGGTCCAGAGCGTATAGATGCTGATGGCGATGGCGATGACGTAGCCGGGCAGGGTGAAGCGGATGAAGGATTGCCACCATTGCTGTCCTTCATGCAGCTGATGCGAGCCCTTGAAGTGAAGCGCATAGACAAAGCCATGCATGATGGCGATCGACAGCAGACAAAGGGCCAGAACGTGATAGGGCGTCACCTTGTAGGCGATCAGGATCATTTCCTCCGTCGGGGCGACATTGAGGTTGAGGAAGAGCGCGCCCACCACCATCATGAAAAGCTCGTGCAGATAACCTGTCTCGCCGGAATACTCGCCTTCCTCTTCATCCTCTGCGTCGGAATGCTGGCCGAGCTGGCTGCGGCCGAGCAGCGCGCCGATGCTGGCGGGAACGGATTGCAGCGCGACCTTGGCGACGATATTGGAGGCGGTGAGCTGGTCGTTCAGAATGCCGAACAGCAGGAGCACGCCCGCGCTGACAGCGATGCCCAGCCCATAGGCGGTTATCGCGTCTCGCAGGGCCTGGCTCCAGGAATTGATATTCTCAAAACCGATGCGGCGGGCGAGAAGAAGAAGCAGCGGCAGGTTGAGGATGCAGAGCAGCAGAAGCCGCCATGAGTTGACGTAAAGACCGAGGAACCACATTTCCATGGTCATCAGCATGGGCAGGGCAAACAGCAATGCACCCGCTGTGCCGCGCGCAAGGCCGATCAGGAACTGCCTGACCTCGTCATCTTCCCCATGTTTTTGATTGACCGTAGCCGCCATGCCGTCCCCTCGTGCGAAGGATAACGCAATGGCGTTTTTCCGGTTCCGTTGGGTTTATTTCGCAGGGTCAATAAGGGCGATGCCGAATTCCCTGTTATAGCTGCGCCGCAATTCTGCGGGCGTTTCGCGAATGACGACTTCCAGAGTGGGACGAACCACGCCCTTCAGAAAATGGCCGCCTTTTGTGGACCCGTCGGCAAAACCCAGAACGACATGCAGGTGCGGATTGGGCGTGTCGTTCTCGTCAAGCGTAATGTCGCCAAGCAGGCTCAGGACCTCGCTCTGTTCGGTGACCGGTATTTCCTTGTAGTCCTGCGTGGACAGATCAAAAAAGGCGAGCGTTGCCGTGGCGAAGGCGCCGATCGCGGTGACAGAGGCGGCGTTGATGTTCTCGGCCCTGGCAAAACGCCTGATGGCCTCGAAGGCTTCTTCCTCGGGATCGATGACGAGGATGAAGGTGCGCTCCGCGCCGCTTGCCAGCAATCTGCTTTTCATATTCTTCCTCCAAAATAAAAGTGCCGCCGGAAACCGGCGGCACGGGAATGTCGTTCGTGTCTTAAGCGGCGCGACGTTCGTGACGGCCTTCCTCAATCTCTTCCACGATCTTGGCGACGAAGGCATCGAGATCGTCAGGGCTGCGGGAGGTGATGATACCCTTGTCCGTTACCACCTTTTCATCCTTCCAGTTGGCGCCGGCATTCTTGAGGTCGGTCTTGATCGACCAATAGGAAGTGGCGTCGCGGCCGCGCAGGGCGTCCGCTTCGACAAGCAGCCACGGCGCATGGCAGATGGCGGCAACCACCTTGCCCGATTTGACGAAATCGCGAACCACCCGCATCGCATCCTCGTCATGGCGCAGAATATCCGGGTTGATCTGGCCACCGGGAAGAACCAGCGCGTCAAAATCTTCGGTTTTTACGGTCTTGGCCGAGAGATCGACGGTGATGCTGTCGCCCCAGTTCTTCTTATCCCAGCTCTTGATTTCGCCCTCCTTGATGGAGGCGATCTTCACGTCCGCACCCTTGGCCTTCAACTGGTCATACGGCACCCGCAGCTCGGAACGTTCGTATCCGTCCGTTGCGAGAATCAGGATTTTTGCGGCGTTGATGGCAGTCATATCTGTCTCCTTCTGGGTTCAGTCGTCCTTGTCGGAATTCATGGAGGGGAGGAAGAATTCCACGTCCTTGAGGCGCTTCTCATCGAGATTTTCGATGTTGGTTTGCCAAAATCGCTCGGCTTCCGCCGGTTCGGCTTTCCATTGGCGCACGAAGGTCTTGTTGTCGTCGATCATGACCTTGCGGGTGCCGCCGAGCCGCAGATATTCTTCCGCAAGTTTGCGTGTTTCGGTCTTTTCCATGTCGCAGCTCCTTGTGCGTGGAAAACGGGAACGGAGGGGCGCCGGATGGGTAAGAAGCTCGGCTGCCATTTCGTTGGCCACCGGGAGAAAACGGAAAAATCCCGGTGTTCTTCGGCACCATCGTGTCCGTTTGACACGGCGGCCCTCCTGCTGGAACAACGTGAGCTTTAAAGGATGGTTCCGCAGTTTTTTCGGGCGGCATCATTGCCCGGCACAAATGAATAGTGCGCAATTTTTACCGGAACAAACGGACATGTCGTGTTGTTTTATCCCCGATGCAGGGAGGCAGCATGGCAGCCACACAGAGTGACGGCGAATACCGGGGTAACAACGAAAACAGGGGCTTCTGGTCGATCGATTTCGGCAATTCGCCTGTTGTCGGCACGGCCATACATGACGGTCATTTCGTCCGCATGGATATAGCAGATCTGATGGCTCTTTCGCCGGAAAAGCGGCTGAGAGAGGAGGATCCCTTTACCGGCGAGATGGTCGCCGGATTGACGAACCGGATCGTCGTTCACCATTCCCGTTTTGAAGTCGATCTCAATCGCGCCACCGATCAGGCGATCTATCTGAAACCGGAACAATCCTGGGGGCTGGAGGTCTGGAACCAGACGCCGCCGGAGGAGGCCAGCCGGCAATCGCTCGATTTCCACGCCGATTATTATGCGATGCTTGAAACCGTTCTCTCAACGCTCGAGCGACGGCATGGTGCTTTCGTGGTGCTGGATGTGCACAGTTACAATCATCGCCGGCAGGGCGCCGACGCACCGGCGACGGCGCAGGCGGAAGCGCCCGATATCAATATCGGCACCTTTTCCATGGATCGCAGCCGCTGGGGTGATGTCGTCAGCGCGGTCGGTCATCATTTCGCGTCTGCGACCATCGGCGGGCGCCGTCTCGATGTTCGCGAGAATGTGGCGTTTCAGGGCAAGGGCGAGCAGACACGCTTCATCCACGAGCGTTTCGCCGAAAACGGCTGCGCCATCGCGATCGAGTTCAAGAAATTCTTCATGGATGAGTGGACGGGAAAGCCGGATCGACGTGTGGTGGCTGATATTCGTGAAGCGATCGCAGCACTCCAGCCGGTCCTCGAAGAATGTCTGAGGTCGCGGCGATGAACCTCTCATCCGCCCGCAGCGCGCCTTCCCCCATCGCCGATCTGGTCGATGACGTCGTGTCCTGCCTCGAAGCCGGCAAGGCCATCCGCCGCGATGTCGGAAAAGACGGCCGTTTGCACATCGACCGGCCGCTGCCGTTCCTCTGCCTGCATCTGACAGGCGGCACGAAAGATCTCGCCGCGCGCGACATCGCCGCCGCCCATGCCTCCTATCTCATCGCTTCGAACATTCAGGAGGCCGCACCGCTGATCGAGGCGGTCGGCGCGGTCATGCGCGAGCGTTTCGGCGCCTTCATCGTTCTCGATATTGGCGAGCTTGAACACGACATCCTGCTCGCCGACGACTCTCCCTTCCTGCCGCATTATGAGGTTTCGGTCTCGGCGACGTCAGAACCGGAAACCCAGAAAGCGCGCCGGGTCTTCATCAAGGCGGTCTGTGATGCCGAAGTGCGCTTTCGCACGCCGCGCATCACCCGGCCGGAGCCGGAAGCCGACCCGGTCCTGCGGTTTCAGAATGCCGGACTGGATTTTCCCTGCATCAGCGTGCGCTTCGCGCCAATCTATCGCCAGCCGGAATCCGGTGCGGATTATCCCGGCCTGCGTGAGACGATGATCGCCGATCTCTTCGATGCCGGCCTGCAGGCCTTTTCGTCCTTTTCCTCCGGTATGGATGCGCTGAAGGTCACCAGTCACCGGGCGCTTGGCCGCAAGGCATTTGTCGATGCCGTCAAACGCGCCGACCGCTCGATCGACGACATTGTCTCCTCCTTCGATTTTCTTCTCTCCGTCACGCCCATCAATGCGCGGCGGGCGTTCGAGGAGTTTCGCGATGGCAGCTTCCAGTACGCGCCGCGCCTGCTTTACCGACCGCTGGGCGTGGATGTCGAGGAGCAGAAGCGCAAGCTCTATTCCGTCGTCTTCGACCATCTTGAAGACCCGGTGCTCTATCATCTTTACCGGGAGAAACAGCGGGAGATCGATCTGCAGCTGACGATGCTGGCGAGCCTGCATCATCGCACCTTCACCGATTTTTCACGCGCCCTCTATGGCGCCGTCGAACCCGCTCTTCTGACGCTGGCGCTTCGCGTGCTTGAGGATTGCCCGCGCGGGCAAGAAAGCGGCGAAATCGCTATGGTGGATTGTTACGTGGTCGCCAGGAAGTCGCGCGAAATGGTCGAGGCTTATCTGGGGGAGGAGCCGGAATTCAAGGCCCGCGTCGAAATCCGTGATGACCTGCCACCCGGCTTGATGGTGACAGGTGAGAAACTCCTGATCTCCCGCCATACCGTCATGGAACAGCGCCGTGTCGAGGCGCTCCTGTCGCACGAGATCGGTGTGCATCTTCTGACCTATTTCAACGGCTCATTTCAGGGGCTGCGGCTCTTCCGCACCGGTCTTTCCGGTTATGAGGGCGTACAGGAGGGGCTGGCGGTGCTGGCGGAACATCTGGCCGGCGGCATGACGCGCGAGCGCCTGCGGCTGATCGCCGGCCGCGTCGTTGGCTGCGCCGCCATGCTGGATGGTGCGAGCTTCGTGGACACTTTCCGCATCATGACCCGCGAACACGGTTTCGACGAGGCCGCGGCCTTCAACATGGTGCTGCGCATCTATCGCGGCGGCGGTCTTTCCAAGGATGCGATTTATCTGCGCGGGTTGGCCGAGGTGATGGACCATCTGCGCAGGGGCGGCGCGCTCGATCCATTCTGGATGGGCAAGATCGCCGCCGCCCATTTTCCTGTCATGCAGGAGCTCGCCCTGCGCGGCCTGCTTCGTCCGCCGGGTGTCCGACCCGCATTTCTGCTGCCCGCCAGGGCCAATGAGCGGCTGGAAAAAATACGGGCGGGATTATCCATTGCCGAACTGGCGACTTTATAGGAGGGGCTTCATGCGTATCGCATTTTTCGTCAATTCCATCGAAACCGAGGGGCCGAACTACGCGACCGGCCTGCTTGCCATGGCGGCACTCAATCGCGGCCATGAGGTGGTCTATCTGACACCAGGGGATTTTACCCTGCGCGCGGATGACAGCCTCACCATCCATGCCACCGTATTGCCGAAGACAAAATACAAGAAATCGGAAGGCTTCCATGCCGCCCTTCAGGACAAGGCGCTGGAGCGGCGCACCATGGATGTGGAGGAAATCGATGCGCTGATGCTGCGCAACGACCCCTCGCTCGACCAGACAACGCGGCCGTGGGCGGTGCATGCCGGCATCCTGTTCGGGCGGCTTGCAGAACAGCGCGGCGTCGTGGTGCTGAATGATCCCGAAGGACTGGCGCTGGCGCAAAACAAGCTCTATTTCCAGAGCTTTCCTGAAATCGTCCGCCCCACCACGATCATCTCGCGCAATGTCGATGAAATACGCGCCTTTGCCGATGGCCACCCCAAGGGCGTCATCGTCAAGCCGCTGCAGGGTTCCGGCGGTAAGAACGTCTTCAAGATCGGCTCCAGCAAGGAGGCCAATCTCAACCAGATTTTCGAGGCGGTCAGCCTTGAGGGTTATCTGATCGCGCAGGCCTATCTGCCGGCTGCGAAGGATGGTGATATCCGCTTCTTCATGATGAATGGCCGGCCGCTGATGCGTGACGGCAAATATGCCGCCCTTCGCCGCGTGCCGGCCAAGGACGACCTGCGCTCCAACATCCATGCCAAAGGCACCGCCGAGGCGGTGAAGGTGACGGATGAAATCGTGGCGCTTGCCGAGATGGTGCGGCCGAAGCTCGTGGAGGACGGCATGTTCCTCGTCGGGCTCGACATTGTCGGTGACAAGATACTGGAAGTGAACGTGTTTTCGCCGGGCGGCCTTTCCAATATCCGCGATCTCACCGAGATGGATTTCAGCGACACGATCATCGAGGCCGTGGAAACCAAGATCAGCATGCAGAGCGCTTCCGGCGGCACCATCTCCAACCGCCTGCTGGCGACGCTGTGAGGTTATTTCCGTAATTCGGCCGGGTGCATCTCGCGATACCAGGCGACGAGGGCCCTGATGCCCTCCTCGACCGGGGTTTGCGGCACGTAGCCGGTCAGGGCCTTCAAAAGATCAGGCGAGGCGAAGGTGCGGGGCACATCGCCCTGCTGCATCGGCAGCATGTTGCGGATCGCGGGTTTCCCGACCGCCTTTTCGACCGTCTCAACGAAATGCATCAGCTCCACCGGCTGGCCGCCGCCGATATTGACCACGCGGAAGGGCGCGTGGTGCGAGAGAGTATCGGTGACTCCTTCCTGCGTGACCCGGTTTTCCTCGGAAGGGATGACCGTGCTTAGCCGGACGATGCCTTCGACCAGATCGTCGATATAGGTGAAATCACGGCTCATATTGCCTTGCCCGTAAATATCGATCGCTCTGCCGTTGGAGATGGCGTCGACAAATTTGATCGGCGCCATGTCCGGCCGTCCCCACGGGCCATAGACCGTGAAGAAACGGAAGGCGGTGGTGGGCAGCTTGTGCAGATGGGCATAGCTGTGCGCCATCAGCTCCATCGACTTTTTGGTGGCGGCGTAAAGCGTCATCGGCTCGTCGGCCTTGTCGCTCTCAGCGAAGGGGATTTTCTCGTTGGCGCCGTAGATGGAGGAGGTTGATGCCAGCATCAGGTGCTTGACATCAAGGCTTCTGGCGAGCTCCAGCATGTTGAACGAGCCGATGAGATTGGAATCGATATAGGCGCGCGGATTTTCAAGGCTGTAACGGACGCCCGCCTGTGCTGCGAGGTGGATGATGATCTCAGGTTCGGCGGCCTCCGCCGCGCGTTTCAGCGCATCCGTATCTTCCAGCATGCCGATTTCGGCCCGGAAGCCGTTGGAGCGGGAAAGAATGGCGTGGCGTTTTTCCTTGAGGCTGACATCGTAATATTTCGTCATGCCGTCGAAGCCGGTCACGAAATGGCCGGCGTCCAGCAGCCGTTTCGCAACGTAAAAGCCGATGAAGCCTGCCGTACCGGTAACCAGATAACGCATGATGATTATATCCCGAATCCGTTGGTGCGTTTTCGGTCTGACCGAAGCGCAGAAAACCTTTTAATGAAATTGAAAAACGAAACCTCTACGCGCCTTCGTGCGGACGACCGACTGCGGCATAGATGAAGCCATGGGCGGCGACTTCATCCGTGCGGTAGATATTGCGCAGGTCCACCAGAACAGGGCTTTTCATGATCGCCTTCAGGCGCGGCAGGTCGAGTGCGCGGAACTGGTTCCATTCCGTCACGATCACCACGGCGTCGGCGTCTTCCGCTGCCTCGTAGGGGCCGTCCGCATAGTCGATGTCTTCCATCAGGTGGCGGGCATTCGCCATGCCTTCCGGATCGTAACCGACCACTTTCGCACCGCCGTCCTGCAGGGTCTGGATGATGGCGATTGCCGGGCTGTCGCGCATGTCGTCGGTATTCGGCTTGAAGGTGAGGCCAAGCACGGCGATCTTCTTGCCGCGCACATCACCGCCCATCGCGTTGATGACCTTGCGGCCCATGGCGCGCTTGCGGTTGTCGTTGATGGCGATGGTGGTCTCGATCAGCCGTACCGGGGCGTCATAATCCTGCGCGGTCTTGGCGAGCGCCAGCGTGTCCTTCGGGAAACAGGAGCCGCCATAACCGGGGCCGGCATGCAGGAATTTCGGGCCGATGCGGCCATCGAGACCGATGCCGCGCGAGACGTCCTGCACATTGGCGCCGACCTTTTCGCAGAGGTCAGCCATTTCGTTGATGAAGGTGATCTTCATCGCCAGAAAGGCGTTGGCGGCATATTTGATAAGTTCCGAAGCGCGTCTGGTGGTGAAGAGCAGCGGCGACTGGTTGAGATAAAGCGGGCGGTAAACCTCGGTCATGACGGGGCGGGCGCGCTCGTCCGAAAGGCCGACGACGATGCGGTCCGGCCGCTTGAAATCTTCGATGGCGGCACCTTCGCGCAGGAATTCCGGGTTGGAGACCACGGCGAAATCGGCCGAGGGGTTTTCCTCGTGTATGATGCGTTCCACCTCGTCACCGGTGCCGACGGGAACGGTGGATTTGGTGACGATGACGGTAAATCCGTCGAGAGCATGGGCGATCTCTTTTGCCGCCGCATAGACATAACCGAGATCGGCATGGCCATCACCGCGCCGCGAGGGGGTGCCGACCGCGATGAAGACGACCTCGGCATTGGCGACGGCTGCGGAAAGATCCGTCGTGAAGCTCAACCGGCCAGCCTTGGCGTTGTTGGCGACGATGACATCGAGACCCGGCTCGAAGATCGGGATATGGCCATTTTTCAGGGCTTCGATCTTCTCCGGCATCTTGTCGACGCAGACCACGTCATGGCCGAAATCTGCAAAACACGCGCCGGACACGAGGCCGACATAACCCGAACCGATCATCACAATCCGCATTCTTTTTCCTTTCGGTTAGCGAGGTCATGTTAACGCAGCGGCACCGGCCGGGGAAATCGGCGGGTGAAAAATTCCATGACATACTTAGCCGCCTTCATGCCCGTCGCCAAGCGCCACGATCAACACCGGCTAACCTCTTTCCATGACGGTGATGTGATGGCCGCGGCGGGACAAATTTGCCGCACCTTGCAGCCGATTGCATCGATGCGGTGAGATCGCGCATTTTTGCCTGTTTTGCGGCTTGCACTCATAGGTAGCCGGGTCTAGCCATAGGGTGAGGATCAAATCTGCCAGACTGTCTGCCCCTTGAAGGGGCGTCCGGGTCGCGTTCCACGCGGCCGGGGGAAGCTTTGCCTTGCGGTCGGTGTTCGGGGACGTTCAAATGCAAAAGGGTTTTCTGCTCGGCCTGTTCGCTTATGCGACCTTTTCCTTGGGCGACGCCACCATCAAGTCGCTTGGATCGCAGATCAGCGTTTTCGAAATCGGCTTCTTCAGCATTCTGTTTTCCGGCATCTTCATCTTCTTCAGCAAGCCGCGCGAGGAAAGATGGCGCGAATTCTGGCGCATGAGCCGGCCCTTCGCCGTGCACGGCCGCGCCATTTCCGGCCTCTTCGCCGGTATTTTAGGCATCTATGCCTTCACCACCATTCCGCTGGCGGAAGCCTATGCGCTGATCTTCCTGTCGCCGCTCTTCGTGACCGTGCTTTCCGCCGTCGTGCTGAAGGAGAATATCGGCCCCTGGCGCTGGGCGGCGGTTCTGGCCGGCATCGTCGGTGTCATCCTCGTCGTGCGGCCGGGCTTCAAGACGCTGGAACTTGGGCATATCGCCGCCATCGGCGTCGCCTTCCTGGCGGCCATGACCATCGTGCTTTTGCGCTCACTTGCGGGCAAGGAAAAGCGGACTTCGATCATGGGCGTGCTGTTGATCTATGGCCTCACCTTCAACGGTATTGCCTCCATCCCCGATTTCGTCATGCCCGATCTGCACCAGCTTCTGGCCTTCGCCTTCATCGGGCTTTGCACGGCAACGGGGCAGATCACCCTTCTGGTCGCAACCCGTATCGCGCCGGCGAGCCAGATCGCGCCGTCGCATTATTCGCAAATCCTCTGGGCCGTGGCGATCGGCATGGCCTTCTTCCACGAATATCCTGACGCCATGGCGGTGCTGGGATTGAGCGTCATCGCCGCATCGGGGCTGCTGACGATGATCCGCGAAAAGGTAAGGCTCGGCACCGTGCGCTGGAACCCGTTTTTCCGCAATCGCCTTTGAGCCCATCCGCCGATCGGAAACAGTGCGTCAACCGAAGCGCGGCTTGTGAAGCGGCGGCGACCCGGCCCATAAGGCTTTCATCTTTAGATGAACGGGGAGCCGCAAATGCTCGTGGATGGAAAATGGACCGCCGACTGGCATCCGGTGCAGGCGACAGACAAAAAAGGCGGCTTTGTCCGCCAGACCTCCGGCTTCCGCAACTGGGTGACACCTGACGGTTCGGCGGGGCCGACGGGTGAGGGCGGTTTTGCGGCCGAGGCCGGTCGCTATCATCTTTACGTCGCGCTGATTTGCCCCTGGGCATCGCGCACGCTGATTGGCCGAAAGCTGAAGAAGCTGGAAGAGGCGATTTCGGTCTCCGTCGTCGAGCCTGCGCTCTCCGACGAGGGCTGGAAATTCGGCGACTATCCGGGTTCGGACCGCGATACGCTCAACGGCTTCGCCTATATGCACGAAGCCTATACCAGCGCGGATCCGCACTATACCGGCCGCGCCACCGTGCCCGTGCTTTGGGACAAAAAGACAAAAACCATCGTCAACAACGAATCCGCCGATATTCTGCGCATGCTGAATTCCGGTTTCGGTGATCTGGCCGATAATGGCGTGGACCTCTATCCGGAAGATCTGCGGGACGAGATCAATGCTCTCAATGACCACATTTATCCGCGCCTCAACAACGGTGTCTACAGAACCGGTTTCGCCACCACGCAGGTCGCTTATGAGGAGGCCTTCGCCGATGTGTTTGCGACGCTTCAGGAGCTCGAAAGCCGTCTCGTCTCAGGCGGACCTTTCCTTTTCGGCGATTTCCTGACCGAAACGGATGTCCGGCTTTTTGTGACGCTTGTGCGTTTTGATACCGCCTATTACGGCCTGTTTAAATGCAATCTTCGCCGCATCGCCGATTATCCCGCCCTGCAGGCCTATATGATGCGGGTGCTGAACGTTCCGGGCGTGCGTGACACGGTCAATATCGACCATATCAAGCGCGGTTATTATTCCATCAAGGCGCTCAACCCGACCCGCATCGTGCCTGTCGGTCCTGATCTTCCGGGGCTGGATGACGTTTCCCTGTGAGGTGAACGGATAACGGACTAGACCGGTTTGCCGACCTGATCGAGCAGCCAGGCCTGAAAGGCGCGGGCCAGCGCATTGTCCTGCCGTCCCTCGGGCAGGGCCACGTAATAACTCTTGTCGGTCTGCAGGGGAATGTCGAAGACGATTTCGAGGCGGCCGGAGGCGATCTCCGCCTCGATGAGATATTTCGGCAGAAGGGCAAAACCGATGCCGCTCGCCGCAGCCTCGATGATCATCGAGAACTGGTCGAAACGGCTGCCCTGATAGGCATTATCAGCCGTCACCCCGTTCATCTCCAGCCATTCCGTCCATAGTTTCGGCCGCGTCGTCACGTGCAGGAGCGGTTGCCCGGTCAGGTCCTGCGGCCGGTTCACGCCGGTGCGGCGCAGCAGGGCGGGGCTGGCGACCGGTACGATCACCTCATTGCATAAAAATGTGCAGGTGCCACGCGCCCAGACCGGCTGGCCATAATGAATGGCGAGATCGAACCCTTCCTCATCGAAATCGAAGGGGTGCGATCGTGAGCCGATCGTGATCGTCATGTCCGGATTGGTGTCGATGAAGCGGGAGAGGCGCGGCATCAGCCAGCGGCTGCCGAATGTCGGCAGCGTCGCGACGGAAAGCGATGCGTGTGATGTTCCGGCCGAGACCGCGCGCACCATCAGCTGTTCGGATTGCTGCAACAGGCGCCGCACATCGGGCAGGAATTTGCGCCCCGCCTCCGAAAGCACGACCCGCCTGCGGATGCGCTCGAACAGCTGCATTCCCGTCTGCGCTTCCAGTTCACCGATCTGCCGGCTCACCGCGCTCTGCGTGAGGTTGAGTTCTTCCGCAGCACGCGTAAAATTGCCGTGCCGTGCCGCGCATTCGAACGCCTGCAGGGTGACGATGTCAGGGACCAGTCTTCTGCGCGGATCCATTCCATTCTCGCATCAACTTACCCGCTTTCCTCATTGGAAAAGGGTCATTATGGCCATATATGATTACGGGAAAGAATGGAACGGTGCAAAACGCCAGTTTCAAAGAACGAATGACAAATTCGGGGAAAGACGAGTGACGGGAGTTGAAAGCGCCGTATCAAAACGGCCTTTCCTCCCCTTTTAGCCAAAAGGACGATGGACATGGATGCGACCACGAAGCTCGACGTGAAACAGGAAGCCGCGGCCCTGCTCGACAGGATGGGCGTTGCCCGCGATCTCTATACCGGCGGCGATATGGCCTCCTTCAGCCCGGTGACGGGTGAACAGGTCGCGAGCCTCAAGACCATCTCGGTCGAAGGTGTCGCCGCCGTGATCGACCGGGCCGATGCCGCCTTCAAGACATGGCGTAATGTGCCGGCGCCACGCCGTGGCGAGCTGATCCGGCTGCTCGGCGAAGAGCTGCGCGCTTTTAAAGCCGATCTCGGACGTCTCGTCTCGCTGGAAGCAGGCAAGGTTCCCTCCGAGGGTCTCGGCGAAGTACAGGAAATGATCGATATCTGCGATTTCGCGGTCGGCCTTTCCCGCCAGCTTTATGGCCTCACCATCGCCACCGAACGCCCTGGCCACCGCATGATGGAAACCTGGCATCCGCTCGGCGTCGTCGGTGTCATCTCCGCCTTCAACTTCCCGGTCGCGGTGTGGTCGTGGAATGCGGCGCTTGCCATCGTCTGCGGCAATTCGGTTGTCTGGAAGCCTTCGGAGAAGACGCCGCTCACGGCGCTGGCGGTTCAGGGCATCTTCGAGCGTGCCGCCGCTCGTTTCGGTGATGCGCCGGAAGGCCTGTCCCAGCTGCTGATGGGCGACCGCGCCGTGGGTGAGGCATTGGTGGACAATCCCAAGGTGCCGCTCGTTTCGGCCACCGGCTCCACCCGCATGGGCCGTGATGTCGGCCCGCGTCTGGCAAAACGCTTCGCCCGCGCCATTCTGGAGCTTGGCGGCAACAATGCCGGTATCGTCTGCCCGTCCGCCGATCTCGACATGGCGCTGCGCGCCATCGCCTTCGGCGCCATGGGTACGGCCGGTCAGCGCTGCACCACGCTTCGCCGTCTCTTCGTGCATGACAGCGTTTATGACCAGCTCGTGCCGCGTCTGAAAAAGGCTTATGCCTCCGTTTCTGTCGGCAACCCGCTGGAAACCTCCGCACTCGTCGGCCCGCTGGTCGACAAGGCGGCTTTCGACGGCATGCAGAAGGCGCTCGAAGCGGCGAAAGCCCATGATGGCGTGGTAAATGGCGGCGGCCGTGTGGATACGGGTGCGCCGGATGCCTATTACGTCAAGCCGGCACTTGTCGAAATGCCGAAGCAGGCGGGACCGGTGCTGGAAGAGACCTTCGCGCCGATTCTTTACGTCATGAAATACAGCGATCTCGACCAGGCGATTGACGACCATAACGCCGTCGCGGCTGGTCTTTCCTCATCGATCTTCACCCGCGATATGCAGGAATCGGAACGGTTCCTGTCGTCGGAAGGCTCCGATTGCGGCATTGCCAATGTCAATATCGGCACCTCGGGTGCGGAAATCGGCGGCGCCTTCGGCGGTGAGAAGGAAACCGGCGGCGGCCGTGAATCCGGTTCGGATGCGTGGAAGGCCTATATGCGCCGCGCCACCAACACCATCAACTACTCCAAGGCGCTGCCGCTGGCGCAGGGCGTTTCCTTCGATATCGAATAATCGACCCTCCAATCGCATCGGCGATAGAGAAATTGATCCACCATGCCGGCGCGGCGTCATCCGCGCCGGCATTTCCATTTGAAGGGGCAGACGGGAACGTCCGCGACAATTTGCGGAAAAGAAGCATTTGCGCGGAATTTTATTCCCGCAATATCGCTCATATTGAATTATCGTCTCTCTATCGTTTTAGTGGAAAACCCTAGCATTGCTCCATATCGTGAACCGGCCAGAGGGGCTGGTGACAAGGAGATGAAATGCCAGCCATCACCCGCCGTGCGCTTTCCGCCAGCCTTTTTGTTGCAGCCGCATTCTCCGTCCTGCCGCTGCAGGCGCAGGCGGCGGAAGAGCTGAAGATCGGTTACCAGAAAACCGGCCTGCCGGTTATCGCCCGCCAGCAGGGCGTCATCGAAAAGGCGCTCGAGGCCAAGGGCGTGAAGGTTTCCTGGGTCGAATTCACCGCAGGCCCGCCGCTGGTGGAGGCTTTGAATGTCGGCTCCATCAATGTCGGCTGGACGGGCGATGCGCCGCCGATCTTCGGGCAGGCGGCGGGTTCGGCCATCGTTTATGTCGCGGCTCTTCCCTCTAACGGCAAGGGCGAGGCGATCTTCACCAAGCCCGAAAGCGGCATCAAGTCGGTCGCCGATTTGAAGGGCAGGAAGGTCGGCGTCGGCAAAGGCACCAGCGCGCACAATCTGCTGGTCGCGGCGCTGGAGAAGAACGGCCTGAAGTTCAGCGATATCGAGGTGGTTTATCTCAGCCCGGCCGATGCCGCGGCCGCTTTCGCCAGCGACAAGATCGAGGCCTGGGCCGTCTGGGATCCGTTCTACGCGATCGCAGAAACCCGCTACAAGCCGGTGACGCTTGCCCGCACCAGCGATGTGCTTGCGGTCAGCACCTATTTCCTCGCCAATCGTGATTATGCGAAATCCCATGCGGACACCATCAACACCACCATTGATGCGCTGGGCGAGGCGGCGAAATGGTCCGCCGCCAATCGCGACAAGGTTGCTGCCGCCCTGCATGAGGTGACGGGCGTTCCGCTGGAGGCGCAGACGCTGGCCGCGAACCGCTCGGAATTCGGCATTACAAAGATCGACGACAAGATCGTCGCCAGCCAGCAGGAAACCGCCGACCGCTTTTATCGTCTCGGCCTGATCCCGAAACAGATCAGCATCAAGGATGCCGTCTGGTCGGGCGCGACGAACTGAGCCGGAGGAAACGCCGTGAGCACCGGAAAGCGTATCGAGATTGGCGGAATCACAGGCTGGCTGCTCCCCGCACTCATTCTTGCAGGCTGGGAGGCGGCGGCGCGCGCCGGTCTGATTTCCGCCAATGTGCTTCCGGCCCCTTCCGCTGTCGCGGAAGCCTTCTGGCGGCTTTTGCTCTCGGGTGAGCTTGTCGCCAATATTGGCGTCAGTTCCGCCCGCGCACTCGCCGGTTTCGCCATCGGCGGTTCCATCGGCTTCATTTTCGGGCTGGCCAATGGCCTCTCCAAATTCTCCCGCAGCTTCACCGATACGACGCTGCAGATGATCCGCAACATTCCGCATCTGGCGCTCATTCCGCTCGTCATCCTGTGGTTCGGCATCGATGAGGAGGCGAAGCTCTTTCTCGTTGCGCTGGGAGTGTTTTTCCCGATCTACATCAACACGCTGCTCGGCATTCAGGGTGTCGATCCGCAACTGGTGGAGATGGGCCGCACTTATGGCATGTCGCCCTTCACGCTGTTTCGCCGGGTCATTCTGCCCGGCGCACTGCCCGCCATCTTCACCGGCCTGCGTTACGCGCTCGGCATCATGTGGCTGACGCTGATCGTGGCCGAAACCATCTCTTCCTCCTCCGGCCTCGGCTACATGGCCATGCAGGCGCGCGAGTTCCTGCTGATCGATGTCGTCGTGCTGTCGATCCTCATCTATGCGCTTCTCGGCAAGCTGGCCGACAGTTTCGCCCGCTTCCTCGAAAGCATCTTCCTGCAATGGCATCCAGCCTTCAAGAAAGTCTGAGGTAACCCATGTCGACCGGTAATGTGACGACGCTGAGACGCCCCGATGCCCGGCCACCCATTCCGCCTGAAACGGAGGCGAAGACCGAACACCGCACGAAATCGACCGATGGCAAGGTCGCCTTCAGCTTCCGCAACGTCACGAAGAGCTTTGGTGACAAGCCGGTTCTGCGCGGCATCGATCTCGATGTGCGGGAAGGCGAGTTTCTGGCCGTCATCGGCAAAAGCGGCTGCGGCAAGAGCACGCTCCTGCGTATTCTGGCCGGTCTCGACACGCCGACGACCGGAACCGTCTCGAAAGACCCATCGAGCCGCACCCGTATGATGTTTCAGGAGCCGCGTCTTCTGCCGTGGGAGCGTATCGCGAATAACGTGTCCGTGGGGCTGACCGGCATCGCCAAAGGAGAGGCGGCAAAGGAGCAGGCCCTTGCCATTCTCGATGAGGTGGGCCTGAAGGACCGGGCGGGCGAATGGCCCTATGTGCTCTCGGGCGGCCAGAAGCAGCGCGTGGCGCTGGCGCGCGCTCTTGTCGCCCATCCGCAGATCCTGGCGCTGGATGAGCCGCTTGGCGCGCTCGATGCACTTACCCGCATCGAAATGCAGCTTCTGCTGGAGCGCATCTGGCGCAAGCAGAAATTCACCGCCGTCCTCGTCACCCATGACGTTTCGGAAGCTGTCGCGCTCGCGGATCGCATCGTCGTCATCGATGAGGGGCGCATCGCGCTCGATCTCGATGTGAAACTGCCGCGCCCGCGCCGCCACGGCACGGCGGAATTTGCGAGACTGGAAGAGCAGGTTCTGAACCAGCTCTTCGGCCGTGGTGATGTCAGCTGATAAAGGATGAACCGGCAGGGCCGAAGGCCCCGCCGGACAATATCATCAGCCAATGCTCATCAGGCTGGCATTGCCGCCGGCGGCTGTGGTGTTGACGCTGACGGAGACTTCTTCGACCAGCCAGTCGAGATTATAGGGCTGGCTTTCACTGGTAAGCGCTTCCGTTGTTGCGGCCTGAACGAGAACCAGCGGGCCGGGCAGGGCGGCGATCTTTTTGTTGACCGCCACGATACGCTCCGCATCGCCCTCGACCAGTGCGCCGGCGAAGGGACCGGACTTTGCCCAGTCATCCGCCCAGACAATCCGTGAGGTCACGGTTGCGGGCAGTCCGTAAATGGATTTTTCCAGCCCCGACGCATTGTCGATGACAACCGAGTTACCTGTGGAAAGCGCCGCGGCAAGCTGGCGGTAAAGCCCCTGTTCAGTGGCCGGCACCAGCAGGATTTTGCCGCGTGGATGCAGCGCATAGACGTTGCGTTCGCCGACAGGACCCGCGAGTTCGGTTTCGAAGCCAAGGCCGGAAAGTGCTGCCGCCTGCCGTGCGGCTTCGGCCGCGACGGTTTCGCCGTTTTCGTCCAGCCAGCGGGCGAGATCGACGGCTGCCTGATCCTGCTGGCTCGCAACGCGGTCGATCCTCGGCGCTTCCTGCGTCATGCGACCGAGATAGAGCGGGCCGCCAGCCTTGGGGCCGGTGCCGGAAAGGCCGCGTCCGCCAAAGGGCTGTACGCCGACCACCGCGCCGATGATGTTGCGGTTCACATAAAGATTGCCGGCAGCGACACGCGACAGGACGTGCTGGATCGTATCGTCAAGACGTGTATGCAGGCCGAAGGTCAGGCCATAGCCGGTGGCGTTGATCTCGTCGATCAGCCGGTCGAGATTGTCACGCTTGAAGCGGATGACATGCAGCACCGGCCCGAAGACTTCGCGCTTCAGATCGGCGAGCGACTTCATCTCGATGATGGTCGGCGGCACGAAGGTGCCCTTGCCGGTTTCGCCAGCAAGCTCGATCTGTTCGATCCGGTGGCCGAGCCCGCGCATGCCCTCGATGTGCTTTTCGATGATGCCCTTCGCCTCGGCGGTGATGACAGGGCCGACATCGACGGAAAGCCGGTCGGTACGGCCGATGCGCAGCTCATGCAGCGCGCCCTTCAGCATGGTCAGCGTGCGATCCGCCACATCTTCCTGCAGGCAGAGAATGCGCAGCGCCGAGCAGCGCTGGCCGGCGCTGTCGAAGGCAGACGCGATGACATCGGCGACGACCTGCTCGGCAAGCGCCGAGGAATCGACGATCATGGCGTTCTGGCCGCCAGTCTCGGCAATCAGCGGAACCGGCTGGCCATTGGCCAGAACCCGGCCGGCAAGCTGGCCCTGAATGAGCCGCGCCACTTCCGTCGAGCCGGTGAACATCACGCCCGCCGTCAGCGGGGAGCCGACGAGTGCGGCCCCCGTCTTGCCGTCACCCGGCAGAAGCTGCACGGCATCCTGCGGAACGCCGGCCTCGTGCAGCAGGCGCACGCCCTGGGCCGCAATCAGCGGCGTTTCTTCGGCGGGCTTTGCCAGAACCGGATTGCCCGCAACCAGTGCTGCCGTGACCTGGCCGATGAAGATGGCGAGCGGGAAGTTCCACGGGCTGATGCAGACGACCGGGCCGAGCGGCGTTTCGCCTGATTTGAAGTTTCTGCGGGCTTCCGCCGCATAATAACGCAGGAAGTCGATGGCCTCGCGCACCTCGGCAATGGCGTTCGGCATGGATTTTCCCGCCTCGCGCATGATGAGGCCGAGCAGGGCGGGCATTTCGGCCTGCATGGCGTCGGCGGCGCGCTCCAGGCAGGCGGCGCGTTCTTCCACCGGGGTGGAAGGCCAGTTCGAGGCTGCCGCCCGCTGCATCGCGGCTTCGACATCGGCCTGCGTCGGCTCGGTCACATGGCCGACGATATCATTGTGGTCGCCGGGATTGAGAACCGGGCGCGTGTTGCCACCTGCCTGTGGCGCTGTGGCTTTCCATTCGGTCGCAGCACCTGCTTTCAGGGTATTGTCCAGTGCAGAGAGCGTCGTTTCACTGGAAAGATCGAGGCCGGCGGAGTTTTTACGTTCCGGGCCGAACAGGTCGGCGGGCGCGGCGATGCGGTCATGCCGTGCGCCGGGAACGGCATAGGCCTTGACCACCGCGACCGGGTCTTCCAGCAGGGAGCCCACCGGTACAGCGGGATCGGCAATGCGGTTGACGAAAGAGGAGTTCGCGCCGTTTTCCAGCAGGCGGCGGACGAGATAGGCCAGCAGTGTCTCATGGGTGCCGACGGGGGCATAAAAACGGCAGGGCCGGTCGAGCTTCTTCTTGCCGACGACTTCGCTATAAAGCGGTTCGCCCATGCCATGCAGGCACTGGAACTCGTAGTCGCCGAGTTTGAAGTCAGGACCGGCGAGATGGTAGATCGTCGCCATGGACTGCGCGTTATGGGTCGCAAATTGCGGGAAGACCAGATCGCGCGCGGCGAGCAGCTTGCGGGCGCAGGCGATGTAGGAGACGTCAGTGTGGACCTTGCGGGTGAAGACCGGGAAATCTTCCAGCCCTTCCACCTGCGCGCGCTTGATCTCCGCGTCCCAGTAAGCGCCCTTGACGAGGCGCACCATGATGCGGCGTCCCGAACGGCGGGCGAGATCAATGATGTAATCCAGAACGAAGGGGCAGCGGCGGCCATAGGCCTGCACGACGAAACCGAGGCCGTTCCAGCCGGCGAGGTCCTTGTCGAGCGCCAGTTCCTCCAGAAGATCTAGCGACAGTTCCAGCCGGTCGGCTTCTTCGGCATCGATGTTGAGGCCGATGTCATATTTCTTGCTGAGCAGCATCAGCGATTTGACGCGCGGCAAAAGCTCCGCCATCACCCGCTCGGCCTGGGCGCGGGCGTAACGCGGATGCAGCGCCGAAAGCTTGATGGAAATACCGGGGCCACCATAGATGCCACGGCCGGCTGAGGCCTTGCCTATGGCGTGGATGGCGTTTTCGTAATCCTTGTAATAACGCTCCGCATCCTTCGCGGTGGTCGCGGCTTCGCCCAGCATGTCGTAGGAATATTGGAAGCCCTGTTCTTCCAGCGGCTTCGAACGCTTGATGGCTTCGCCGATCGTTTCGCCGGTCACGAACTGCTCGCCCATCATGCGCATGGCCATGTCGACGCCGCGGCGGATGACGGGTTCGCCGGCCCGGGCGATCAGCTTGGTGAGCGCCGCCGAAAGGCCGCTGTCATTGACCGTCGAGGTCAGCTTGCCGGTGATGACGAGCCCCCAGGTTGCGGCATTGACGAAGAGCGAGCGCCCGCCGCCAATATGGGATTTCCAGTCACCGCGCGCGATCTTGTCGCGGATCAGCGCGTCGCGGGTGGCGGTGTCGGGAATGCGCAGCAGCGCTTCGGCAAGGCACATCAGCGCCACGCCCTCATGGCTGGAAAGCGAATATTCCTGCACAAGCCCCTCGACGCCGGTGCCCTTGGTCTTGGCACGCAATGCCTCGATCAGTTTTCGGGCAGTGTCGCGAATGGCTTTCGCCTCTTCAGCCGTCACCGTTGCCGCGTCGAGCAGTGGCGCAAGGCATTCTTCTTCGGGGCGGCGATAGGCGGCGGTGATTGCCTTGCGTAGCAGGCTCTGTTCGCGCACCGGCGGTGCAAAATTCTGGAAGATACCGTTCGCCATTACACCGGCGTTGCTTGCACCATCGGCCATTCTGAAAATCCTGAAAAAGCTGTTGAAGACAGACCGTCGGCGGCAGCGTGTCCTCCGCCCGCCGCTTGTCATCCTGTCGCAGACAATATCATCATCGCAGAAATTGCTATGGCCCTATTTTCAGGATAAAACAGGCAATATGAACTTTTATTTTTCAGATTTGGCGTGAAATCACATGGCAAACAGTCAGAAAACAGACGGTCTGGACCACTTCGATCTCAAGATTCTCGAGGCGCTCAGCGAGGATGGGCGCATGTCCGTTCTGCAATTGTCGAAAAGGGTAGGCCTTTCCAAGACGCCCTGCCAGACGCGGCTGAAGCGGCTGGTGGATGAGGGCTATATTCTCGGCTTCCGCGCCATGCTCAACCCGGAGAAGCTCGGCGTCGATCACATCGCCTTCGCTGAGGTGAAACTCTCCGATACGCGGGAAAAGGCGCTGGAGGAGTTCAACACGGCGGTGCGCAAGATCAAGGAAGTGGAGGAGTGCCACATGATCGCCGGCGCCTTCGATTATCTTCTGAAGGTGCGCACCAGCGATATCCGCAAATACCGAAGGGTACTCGGTGAGAAGATCTCCAGCCTGCCATCCGTCTCCAACACCTCGACATTCGTGGTCATGCAATCGGTGAAGGAAACCGGCATCTGAAAAGCGGACATAAAAAAAAACGGGCAGGCGACTGCCTGCCCGTTTTGGCTGTTCGGTTTTCTCAGCGCGCCGTGGCTGCGGCGGTGACCGCGCTCATCTGCGCGTCCGGACCAAACTCGTTTTCGTTTTCAATGCCCAGCAATTCCTGCAGGCGCAGTCTTGCACGGCTGACACGGCTCTTGATCGTGCCGACCGGGCAGCCGCAGATTTCGGCGGCTTCCTCATAGGCAAAACCCGAGGCGCCGATCAGCAGGATGGCTTCACGCTGGTCATCCGGCAACTTTGCGAGTGCTGCCCGGAAATCCTGAAGATCCACCGAACCATGCTGTTCGGGCGGGACTGACAGGCGCGAGGTATAGACCCCGTCCGTATCCTGCACCTCACGGCCGGATTTGCGGATCTGGCTATAGAACTCGTTGCGCAGGATCGTCACCAGCCATGCGCGCATGTTGGTGCCCGGCTGGTAGCTGTCCTGTTTGGCCCAGGCCTTCATGATCGTGTCCTGCACGAGGTCGTCAGCACGATCCCTCGAGCGGATGAGCGATATAGCGAATGCCCGCAGGTTTGGCAGCGCCGCCAGCATTTCCCGCTTGAAATTGTATTCTGTCTGCTCTGGCTCTTTCGCCATCATTCCTCCGAAGCCTTGGCTTTGGCTTTATTTTCGGCTTCATCGAGTTTCTCGAGAAGATCGAGGAATTTGTCAGGGATGCCCTCTTCCTGAACGGCATCGTAGAGCTCCCTGAGCTTACGGGAAATCACCGCCCGCCCGGAGTGCGGGACCTGGGGGGCGGCTGGATTGTCCGGAGATTCTTGGTCCGATTGAAATATGTTCATAACGTCCGGTATTCCTTTTGTGTCGTGGCAAATAATGCGCGGTAAAAAAAATAGTTCCGGCGATCCGGAACTATTTTTGCGATGCGCACGTTGCTATCGTGGGTTTGCGCTGCAGACCGCATGAAAGGGGAGAATTCCATGTCAGTTTCTACACGCATCGCACCGCACCTGCCATATCTGCGCAGGTTCGCGCGTGCCGTTTGCGGCTCACAATCAACGGGCGATGCCTATGTTGCGGCAACACTCGAAGCTCTGATCGCCGATATCAGCATTTTTCCGCAGACAAGCGGCGATCGCGTTTCGCTCTATCAATTGTTCGTATCGATCTTTAGTTCCGTCACGATCAATATTAAGACCGATGAAAACCTGTCCGGATGGGAAAAACGCGCCTCGGCCAACCTCTCCGCCGTGCCAGCGCTGGCCCGTCAGGCTTTCCTCTTGACGACGGTCGAAGAATTCACGCCATCGGAAACCGCAGAGGTCCTGAAGGTCTCCGAAGATCAGGTCGGCAAGCTGATCGACGAGGCGGCGTCTGAAATCGCCCGGCAGGTGGCGACCGATATCATGATCATCGAGGACGAGCCTCTGATCGCCATGGATATCGAGCAGATGGTCACCGATCTCGGCCACCGTGTCACGGGCATTGCCCGCACCCACACGGAAGCTCTCGAGCTCTTCCATCGCACCCAGCCGAAGATGATCCTCGCCGATATTCAGCTCGCCGATGGCAGCTCCGGTCTCGACGCGATGAAGGACATCCTGCAGATGACCACCCTCCCGGTGATCTTCATCACGGCTTTCCCCGAACGTCTTCTGACGGGCGAGCGGCCGGAGCCGACCTTCCTTGTGACGAAGCCGTTTAATCCGGACATGGTGAAAGCGCTCATCAGCCAGGCTCTGTTTTTCAACGAAAGCTCACGCGTGGCGGCGTGAATTTTGCCGAAACCGCGGACTGACCGGGAACCAGTCTGGTGCCCGGACGTTGGCGGTTACGGTCGTGGGGCTGCCCACGGCTTTCTGCAAGGAGATGAATTTGCATCGGCTGGCATGGCATAACGCGGAGAGGAACGAAAGCGAACTTCACGACTCGCTCGTCCTCGCCTTGCTCGATTCGGGTGAGACAGTCATGCTTCAGGACTGGAACCGCGACTATATATTCGTGGCCAATCTGCCTGATGTCTGGAAACTTCCGGCAGATTCCCACCCGACAGATGAAAATCTGTTTGGCAACGATCTGTCAGCGCGGCTTGCCGAACTCAAGAAGGACATGCACACCGTGGGCAGCCGCGGCATGCTGGAAGTCAATGCCGGCAATGATCGCGTCTTCCAGTTTCAGGTCCATTCCACCTTCAACCAAACGGACCAGGTGGTGATGAAAACCACCATTCGCGAGGTGACGGCGGAAAGGCGGCGCGAGCAGCTTCTTCGCTCGCTGTTGCGTGAAGTCAGCCACCGCTCCAAGAACCTGCTCGCGATCATCCAGAGCCTTGCCGGGCAGACAGCCCGCTTCAGCCTCACCAAGGATGATTTCCTGCGCAAGTTCCGGGGGCGGCTGCACGCTCTTGCCCAAAGTCAGGATCTCATCACGGATTCGGACTGGCGGGGTGCGCGTATATTCGAGCTGCTGCGCCAGCAATTTGATCTTTACGTGCCGGAATATCCGAACCTCATCCATATGGAAGGGGAGAACCTTCTCCTCAACCCGAATGGTGCGCTCTATATCGGACTTGCCTTCCATGAGCTGGTTGTCAACACCGTCAGCCATAGCGGCAATCTTGCCTACCACCCGCCCATAACCCTGCAATGTCGCCAGGAGGGTGATTTTTATGTCGTCGAATGGAATGAGCCGATGATGCCGTCGAAAGAGCCGACGGAGGCCCGGCGCGGCAGCTTCGGCAGCGTCGTGCTGGAAAAGGTGGTTCCGTCCGCATTGGGGGGAAGCGCCGAGTATCAGTTGACGCCCGAACGGATCGTCTACCGGCTGAGATTTCCCTCCGGCGATAGCGCGGACGCCTGAAATCCGCCTGCTCCTCGAAGAGCCGGGTCTAACTTCCATTTCGTGAAGATAAAAAGCAAAAAGCACGGCCCATGAAAGAGCCGTGCTATTTTTATGACAGGTTTTCAGGGGTGAAACCTGTTTATTTTCAGCCAAGCTTCAGGCGGGGACGGGGGAATTGCTTGGCCTGCAGTAAAAACACGCATGGCCGGATTCGGTTCCCGAAAAATGCGTTTTTTTAACATTACGCAAGATATCAGCCATTTTGCGCTGCTTTTTGCTGTCCGCATGGCGGAGACGGTTCGCCAACGGGCGGCCTCAATGCGTGCCCGTCTGTTCCGATCGTTTGGGCGTGAAATAACGGATCGGCGCTTCCAGAGACCACTCGAAGCCGGATTCGCGATATTCCGTCACCACCTGCCCGCCGAATGCGCCTTCCGCATGCCTTTTGATGACCGTGGTGCCGAAGCCCTTGCGGCTTGGCTCTCTCGCCGGTGGTCCGCCCGTTTCAGTCCAGACGAGATGGATCATCTGCCGACCGTCCTTTTCAAGTGACTGCCAGCGCACCGTGATTTTTCCTGATGGAGCCGACAATGCACCATATTTGATGGAGTTCGTTGTCAGCTCGTGGACCACCAGGCCGAAATTCTGCGCCGCTTCCGGGGAAAGCATGAAATCATCTCCCACCAGCACGACGCGCTGCGCCACGGTGCCGAAAACATCGAGGTGGGTCTCGATCAGCTTGCGGATAGGCAGGCCCTGCCATTGAACCTCCGCCAACGCCCGGATCGACATTCCAAGACCACGCAGGCGGTGATCCACCTCCTTCTGGAATTCCGGAATGCTTTTATTCTCGCGTCCCAATTGCCGTATCATCGCCTGAACCAGCGTCAGAATGTTCTTGGAACGGTGCACCAGTTCGTGCAGCAGCAATTGCAGCCGCTCTTCCGACTGGCTTCTGTCGAAGGAAGCGTTGGAGAGTGCGATGGCGACCTGGTTGGCTTCCTTTATCTTGGTATCGACAGGAGCGACGATTTCGCCTTCGCCGATGCGCTCGGCCATCAGCGTCAGGTCACGAATGGAGCTGCGCAATTGCCGGCCGACCAGATAGGCGCCGCCAATGGCGATCAGCACCAGCACAAGGCTGCCGATCATCATCTGTCGCCATGTGTCCACCAGCACGGCCTGGCTTGCTGCAAGCGGCCCCCACATCACGGTCTTCCATTGCCATCCCGGCAATTGGGCATAGGCGTAGAGATTACCTTTGCCGTCAAAAAAATTGCCGCTGAAGGCCTGCATTTCCGAGAGTACGTCAGGATTGACGAAGGGTTTGCCCACTTCCGCCTCCTCCTGCGCGCTGGAAACGACGACGCGATTGGTCCCGTCGATAATGGCGACCGCCCAGTTGCGCGGCAGGTTTTCCGTGGAGATCAGCCGGCGGAGGTCGCTGGCGTTCTGCGTCAGGATCAGGGCATCCCCGGCTGAATCCAGTTCCGGGCCAAGCGGCATGGTAACGTTGAACACCCATTCCTTGCTGGTCGCGCCGAAAAACATGTCCGAGACGGTGATGCGACGGGAGTCGACCGCCCTGGCGAGATTGGCTTCCTCCGGCACCTTGCTGAGCGGCTGGCCATAGGGCACCCGGGTGTTGAGACGCTGCTGGCCGTCCTTGGTGGCGAGAATGGCGTAGAGGCCTTCCCGCTTCAGGCTGTCTGCGACGCGTCCCTGAAATGCAGCAAGGTTGCCGCTCTCAAGTTCCGGGAATTGTGACAGGAGATTGAGCGAGGTGGCTATTTCCTGCAGGCGGCGGTCGATGTTGCGGGAGACCACCCGCACATCCTCGATGGTTTCCCTTTGCAGGTCGTCACGTTTTTCCGCCTCGAGGCGGAGCATCAGATAGCCGCCGAAAAGAATGAGCGGGAGCGTGATGACGGTCGCCATCACCACCAGATAGGTGCCGATGGAGGCGGTCGGAAAAAAATTCGCACTGCGCCGACGCAAAGCCGAGATCATGTCTTTCAGTCTGTCGCCGGGTCGAGGCATACAAAAAACTCCGGCAGTTATGGCATTGTTACGACACGGATAATACCGTGCCGTCCCCCTTTAGCAATGCCTGATTTTTACCTTCGGTTGTTGCGGCAGGCCACAATTGCGTCGGCGTGATTGAAAAAATCGGAACTATTTCAACGACCAACCCGTTTGCCAGACGAACCGGCCGAGAAGCGGACATGAAATTCATCCCCGCCGGCCAGTCGAGAACGATGAAAGGAAGGTACGAAATGGCTAAGAAACTTACGATACTCGTCACCGCCGCCCTGATGGGCACGACGGCTTTCGCGCCGCTGGCCATCGCTCAGGGCGCCACCCAGCCTGCGCCGGCAAATCCGAGCGCGCAGACTGAGCCGGCAGCTCCTGCCACGCCGATGACGCCTGCGGCTCCTGCGGCCAATGACAGCGCGGCTGCAACGACGGGCGGCGCCTATCTGACCGAACAGGGCGAAACGCAGGTCAGCGCCAACGACTATATCGGCAAGTCGGTCTATACAGCGGCCGATGAAAGCATCGGTAACGTCACCAACCTGATCATGGAAGAAGATGGTGGTCTCGTTGCGGCTGTGATTGGCGTCGGCGGCTTTCTGGGCATCGGCGCAAAGGACGTTGCCGTTCCCATGGACAAGGTAACGATGACGCGTAATGCGCAGGACGGCACGATCCGCCTGACGACGACGGAAACGGCGGAAACGCTGAAGGCCGCTCCCGAATTCAAGACGCTGGAACAGAAGGCCAGCGAAAAGAATGCGGCAGTACCGGCGGCTCCCGACAGCACGACGACGTCCGCCACAAAGCCCTGATCCCCATACCTGGGAGGCAGGAGCGGGACCGGCTTTGATGAGCCGTCCCGCGGGAGGCACCGGCCAGAAGGCCGGTGTCTTTTTTGTATCTGGCCGCTGATTATTCAGTCACCGGCATTGCGGGAGGAATGCCACGCCCAGGCGGATCTGATGATATCGGACAGGGAATAACGCGGTTCCCAGCCCAGAACCTCTTTAGCCTTGTCATTATTGGCGACAAGCGTCGTGGAATCGCCGTCGCGACGTCCTGTATATTCAACGGGGAAGGGGCGGCCGGAAACTTCCGAAATCGCCGTCAGCAGTTCCTTCACTGTCGTTCCGGTGCCGGTCCCGAGGTTGAGTTCGACGGTTTCTCCGCCATCCAGCAGATAATCCACGGCCCGCACATGCGCATCGGCAAGGTCGAGAATGTGAATGTAGTCGCGCACGCAGGTGCCGTCGCGCGTGTCGTAATCCGTGCCGAACACCTTGAAGCCCTGACGCCTGCCGAGCGCCGCCTCGATGGCCAACGGGATCGCATGGGTTTCCGGCTTGTGCCACTCGCCGATGCGGCCCTCGAAATCCGCGCCTGCGGCATTGAAGTAGCGCAGCATGACGGAGCGCAGCCCCTTATAGGTGCTGTAATCCTTCAGCGCCTGCTCCACCACCCATTTGGTGCGGCCATAGGGGTTAATCGGCGCCTGCCGGTGCGTCTCGTCGATCGGCACCTGTTCCGGCAAACCGTAGGTGGCGCAGGTGGAGGAGAAAACGAATGACGTGACACCGGCATCAATGGCGGCGGAGAGCAGGTTGAGCGAGCCGATGACGTTGTTGTCGTAGAAAGCCACGGGCTGCTTGACCGATTCACCGACTTCGATCAGGGCGGCGAAGTGGAGAACGGCTTCCGGCCGGTGTTTGGCGAAGACTTCGTCCAGCCGCGCCCGGTCGCGAATATCGCCCTGTTCGAAGGGTCCCCAGCGGACGAATTCCTCATGGCCGTTGGACAGATTGTCGAAAACGACAGGTTCATATCCTCGCTCAGACAGGAGAAGGCAGGTGTGCGAACCGATATAGCCGGCACCGCCGACAACAAGGACTTTCTTCTTCATCAATCGCCTTTCAGAAAATTACGGACGCGCCGAGACTGCCCGAGACTGTATGTCACTTTGTTCAAATAAGGGCGGCGTGGCGCAGGACGCCATCAACCAGTCTATCCTTCGCGGGTAACATAAAAAAAACCGCGCATCCATGGTCTGGATGCGCGGTTTGTCTTGCCGTGTCGCCAAGAAATTACTTGGACTTTTTCGTATTGACCCTGGTGGCCAGAAAACCGGCCGCGACAGCGACGGCGAGCGTGGCATAGGGGCGTGCCTGGATCGCCAGCGTCAGCAGCGATTGCAGGGCCAGCGGTGCTGCGGCAAGCGGCGGCGCCGTCAAAGGTGCGACGGCCGGCCGTGCGGCATAGACCCTCGGGCGTTTGACGATCGCCAGCGCCACCAGCATGATGACGCTGAGCAGGAATGCCGTGCCGGCGACGACCAGCGCTGCGGGGCCTGCGCCTACATGCCGGGCAAGATAGATGGACCCCGCCACCACCGCGGCGATGAAGGCGATCAGAAAGAATATCCCGGTCAGAACCGACAGGATTATGGTCGCGCGCAATCGCCTTGTGACGACGCGGCCTTCGCGCTGGGTCTCCCCCAGATAGACCAGCAATGCCTCAAGCATGAGCTCGACCTTATCGACGCGTCAGAAGGGCGAGCACGAAACCGACGCCGACGGCGATGCCGAGCGATTGCAGCGGGTTCTTCTGGACGTGGTCGGTCAGATTGTCGTTCAGCGTGGAGATTTCGCTGCGGACGCTGTCGGCCATTTCGCCGGACGCGGTCAGCGCGTCATCGGCTACACGGGCTGCCTGCGCCTTCAGTTCGTGCGATGCTCCGACGCCGAGCGCCTTCACGCTCTTGGCAAGATTTGCCAGATCTTCGCGAAGCTGAGCGAGCTGCGCCGCCACGTCGGCTGCATCACCGTTTTCGAGGGATTGCTGGATCTTGTCATTTACGCTGCTACGCACGCTTGCCATAGGTGAAGTCCTTCCTGAACATCGTTTATGCGAATGGCGGCATGTTACAGACTGCCACCGCTCACGAACCTTCGTTACGGCGGCCGAAACACCCGCCTGTCCGCCATTCAAACGCGCCCATGCCGGCTTGGTTCCGCAAGGGAAGGTGTTTTCTTCACAAGCATTTCGGCTCGGGGGCAAATTTCCGGGAATTCGGTGCCGGACATTTGTTTTCCTGTCACAAGCATCATATAAGGCCCATCATCGAGACGTACCTTGACTTCAATCAATATGTGAAACGACATGCTCCAGACGCCCTATTACCTCATCGACAAGACAAAACTTCTTCGCAATATGGAGAAGATTGCCTATGTGCGGGAAAAATCCGGCGCCAAGGCGCTCTTGGCGCTGAAGTGCTTCGCCACATGGTCGGTGTTCGATTTCATGTCGAAATATATGGACGGCACGACCTCGTCGTCGCTTTATGAAGTCCGTCTCGGCCGCGAGAAATTCGGCGGCGAGACCCATGCCTATTCCGTCGCCTATGCCGATTATGAAATCGACGAGGTGATTGCCAATGCCGACAAGATCATCTTCAATTCGATCGGTCAGCTCGAGCGTTTCGCGGACAAGGCTTCCGGCATCACGCGCGGTCTGCGCCTCAACCCGCAGGTCAGCTCCTCGAGCTTCGATCTCGCCGATCCCGCCCGTCCCTTCAGCCGCCTCGGCGAATGGGATGTCGCCAAGGTCGACAAGGTCATGGACCGTATTTCCGGTTTCATGATCCACAACAATTGCGAAAACGGTGATTTCTCGCTGTTCGACCGCATGTTGACGCAGATCGAGGAAAAATTCGGATCGCTGTTGTCGCGTGCGGAATGGGTCAGCCTCGGCGGCGGCATTCATTTTACAGGCGACAATTATCCGCTCGACCAGTTCTGCGACCGTTTGCGCGCCTTCTCGGAAAAATACGGTGTGCAGGTCTATCTGGAGCCGGGCGAAGCCTCGATCACCAAGAGCACGACGCTGGAAGTGACGGTTCTCGACACGCTGTTCAACGGCAAGAACCTCGCCATCGTCGACAGCTCGATCGAAGCGCATATGCTTGATCTGCTGATCTACCGCGAAACCGCCAAGGTTTCTCCGAACGAGGGCGAGCATCCCTATATGGTCTGCGGCAAGTCCTGCCTCGCCGGCGATATTTTCGGCGACTTCCGCTTCGCCAAGGAGCTGAAGGTTGGCGATCGCATCTCCTTCCAGGATGCGGCCGGTTACACCATGGTCAAGAAGAACTGGTTCAACGGCGTGAAGATGCCGGCGATCGCCATCAAGGAACTCGACGGCACCGTGCGCGCCGTTCGTGAATTCGACTTTGCCGATTTCGAGCAAAGCCTGTCTTAAACCCTGTTTCAACATCCAACGAAGCTCATCCCTGCGGGGAAAAGGAGGCATCACCTGAAATGAAGAAGAACGTTCTGATCATCGGCGCCGGTGGCGTAGCACAGGTCGTGGCGCATAAATGCGCCCAGAACAGCGATGTATTGGGAGACATTCATATTGCGTCACGGACTTTGGAAAAGTGCCGCAAGATTGTCGAGTCCGTACGCGAAAAGAAGAGTCTCAAGACAGATGTGAAACTTGAGGCCCATGCGCTTGACGCGATGGATATCGAGGCGACGAAAGCCTTGATCAAAAAAACCGGCGTGGAAATCGTCATCAATGTCGGTTCGGCTTTCGTCAACATGTCCGTTCTTCGTGCCTGCATGGACACGGGTGTTGCCTATATGGATACGGCGATCCACGAGGATCCGACCAAGATTTGCGAAGCGCCGCCGTGGTACGGAAACTACGAGTGGAAGCGTGCCGCAGAATGCAAGGAAAAGGGCGTGACCGCCATTCTCGGCGTTGGTTTCGACCCCGGCGTGGTCAACGCCTATGCGCGTCTTGCCAAGGATGACTATTTCGACAAGGTCACCTCGGTCGATATCGTCGACATCAATGCCGGCAGCCACGGCCGCTGGTTCTCGACCAACTTCGATCCGGAAATCAACTTCCGCGAATTCACCGGTGTCGTTTATTCCTGGCAGAATGGCGAGTGGCAGACGAACCAGATGTTCGAAGTCGGCCAGGAATTCGACCTGCCTGTCGTCGGCAAGCAGAAGGCCTATATGACCGGCCACGACGAAGTCCATTCGCTGTCCAAGAACATGGACGGCGCCGATGTGCGCTTCTGGATGGGTTTCGGCGATCACTACATCAATGTCTTCACCGTGCTGAAGAACCTCGGCCTCCTGTCGGAGAAGCCGGTCAAGACGGCTGAAGGCCTTGAAGTCGTGCCGTTGAAGGTGGTGAAGGCCGTGCTACCCGATCCGTCTTCGCTGGCGCCCGATTATGTCGGCAAGACCTGCATTGGCGATATCGTCAAGGGTATCAAGGACGGCAAGGAACGCGAAGTCTTCATCTATAACGTGGCTGACCACAAGGAAGCCTATGAGGAAGTCGGCTCGCAGGGCATTTCCTACACCGCCGGCGTTCCCCCGGTCGCCGCCGCCATGCTGATTGCAACAGGCGAATGGGACGTGAAGCAGATGGCGAACGTTGAAGAACTGCCGCCGAAGCCGTTCCTCAACCTTCTGAACAAGATCGGTCTTCCGAACCGCATCAAGGACGAAAACGGCGACCGCGCGCTGACGTTCTGATCGATGGCGTTCTGATCTGTCGAGACAAAAAAGCCCCGCGAAAGCGGGGCTTTTTTAATGGCGACCTCAGCTTTTGGTGAGCTGCCTTATGAAGAGATGCAGCGTTTTATGCATTGCCTCCGAAGGGGGTTCTGCGCCATGCCATTCCGGAAAATGTCCATCGATTGCCATCCGGGCAAGGCCATAGACCAGTGCGCGAGCGCCCAGTACGAGCTGGTTGAGGTCGAGGCTTGGGGACAGCTGGCCGTTTTCGCGCGCCTGCGTCAGCAGGCTGATCATCAGTCGCCGGATGGCGTCATTCTGCTCACGCAAAATATCGGAAGAACTGAAGTCGATCAGCGTTCGGGAACTTATGACCTCGAAATGCGTCGGGTTGGCCAGCGCCCAGCGTAAATAACCGTGGCCAATAGCCTCAAAGATGACAAGTGGGGTCTCGTCGCCCGCCTGCGCTCTCGCGGTTTCGACGGATTCGGTCAGCCGGTTCATGGCCTGCTCCGCGACAGCTGTCATCAGTGCCGTTTTCGAACGGAAATGCCTGAATGGTGCTCCTGGGGAGACGCCCGCGCGCTTGGCCGCCTCGCGCACGGAGACGTTTTCAGCACCCCGCTCCTCGATGATGGCGATCGTCGCTGCGACAAGTTCATCGACAAGATTTCCGTGGTGGTAGGGCCTGGCTGGCCCCGTCTTTTTATCCTGGCGCTTTTCCATAGGTCTTTGGTTAGCACCGAACCCAGATGTAAGCACTGTTTATTTTCTTGTGTCGAAGTGAATCTTATGTAAGCATCGATTACATTGAGCTATGGAGATTTCAATGCTGCATTTGTTTTTAAGAATCACTCTCGTATTTTCATTCCTTCCGATCGCCGCCGCCCAGGCCGAGGAAAGCCCGAAGCTGGAAATCGTCTGGCCGAAGGCAGGCGATGTCATCGAATTGGGCGATGATCCGGAAGGCGCGATCGGCGTCGTCGTGAAAAGCAACTTCAAGCTGCTTCCCGGCGGGCAGTGCGGAGGAAACGGCCAATGCGGCCATGTGCACATGAAAATCGACCCTTCGGGCGATACATGCAACATTCCCGGCCGCGCCTATAACAGCATGAACAGCGACTTCGGCGGCGATCTCATCAAGGCCCGTTTTGGACATTGCCCAAGCCCGACCGGGCGGCATGTCATCGGCATTCTGCTGGCCAATGATCACCATCAGCCCGTTCTGCTAGACGGCAAGCCCGTGACGGCGCTTGTCGAAGTGACGACAAAAGACTGATCCGTGGGAGCGGTGTCCACACCGCAGCTTGGCACAATAAAAAAGGTCCCGTGCAAACGGGACCTTTGTCTTGAAAATTCTGAAAGCGGGTGAGTCTTCAACCCTTTGTCGGCTTCGGCCCACGCTTTTCGAAAGGTCTGTCTTTCTTGCCTTCGAATTTCGGCTTGTCGCCGAAGGCCTTTTTCTTTTTCCAGGGCTTGTCTTCAGCCTTGCGGTCATCGCGCGGCGCGCCTGCATTGTCCGATTTGGAGAATTTGCGCTGGGCCTTGGCCGGGCGGGTGTCTTCGCGGACATTGCCGGTCATTTCCGGCTTGCCTTCGAGCGCCTTCAGGCGAATGCCCTTCTCAAGCATCATGTCCTTGCCGATGGCGGAGGTGAAACGGTCGACGGCATCGGCCGCCAGTTCCACGAAGGTCTCCGTCTGCTGCATGCGGATGGCGCCGATATCCTGACGGGTGATCTTGCCGAAACGGCAGAGCATGGGGATGAGCCAGCGCGGCTCGGCGCTCTGCTTGCGGCCGACGGACAGCGAAAACCATGCGCTGTCGGAGAAGTCCGACCGTTCGCGGCGCGGCGCATTGTTTTCGACCGGTTCGAAACTGTCGCGGCGCGGTTTGCGGGTATTGTCCAGCGCGACTTCCGTGATGTCCTCCGGAGCGGAGCGTCCGGCATGGTAAAGACGCACGAAGGCGGCGGCGACTTTCTCCGCACCGTGCTGCTCGAGCAGCTGGGTGACGAAATCGCGTTCGTCCTCGGCGACGGCCTCGGTCAGCGAAGGATCGGCCAGAAGACGGGCGCCGTCGCGCTCGACGATTTCTTCAACGGACGGCGGGCGAACCCATGCCGCGCTGACCTTGGCGCCTTCGAGAAGGCGTTCTGCCTTGCGGCGCTGGTTGATCGGCACCACGACGGCGCTGACGCCCTTCTGTCCGGCACGGCCGGTGCGGCCGGAACGGTGGAGAAGCGTTTCCGAATTGGTCGGCAGGTCGGCGTGGATGACGAGTTCGAGACCCGGCAGGTCGATGCCGCGTGCGGCAACGTCGGTCGCCACGCAAACACGGGCGCGGCCGTCACGCATGGCCTGCAGCGCGTGGGTGCGCTCGTTCTGGGTGAGCTCACCGGAGAGCGCCACGACCGAAAAGCCGCGATTGTTCAAGCGGGCCGTCAGATGGTTGACGGCAGCGCGGGTGGAGCAGAATACGATGGCGTTGCGGGCTTCGTAAAAACGCAGCGCGTTGATGATGGCGTTCTCGCGGTCCGCACCCGTCACCAGCAGGGCGCGATATTCGATATCTACATGCTGCTTCTGTTCGGAAGCGGTGGCGATGCGCACGGCATTTTTCTGGTAACTTTCGGCAAGCTTGGCGATGCTGCGCGGAACGGTGGCCGAGAACATCAGCGTGCGGCGATCGTCGGGCGATTCTTCCAGAATGAATTCCAGATCTTCGCGGAAACCGAGGTCGAGCATCTCGTCGGCTTCGTCAAGCACAACCGCACGGATGGAGGACAGATCAAGTGCATTGCGCTTGATGTGGTCGCAGAGACGACCGGGCGTGCCGACGACGATGTGCGCGCCGCGCTCCAGCGCCCGCCGCTCATTGCGGATGTCCATGCCGCCAACGCAGGAGGCAATGGAAACACCGGCAAACTCATAAAGCCATTCCAGCTCGCGCTTGACCTGCATGGCCAGTTCGCGGGTCGGTGCAATGGCAAGCGCCAGCGGTGCGGAAGCCTGACCGAAACGGGTGTTTTCCGAAAGCAGCGTGGTCGCGAGCGCGATGCCGAAGGCGACCGTCTTGCCGGAACCGGTCTGGGCGGAAACCAGCGCGTCCTTGTCGGCGAGTTCCGGCGACAGCATCGCCTGCTGCACGGGGGTCAAGTCTTTGTAGCCGCGTTTTTCCAACGCCTGCGCGATCGCCGGGGCGATACCCTGGGTGTCTGTCATCTACCGTCTTTCGGATATGAAGCTGCCCGCATCCGCCCGAAACCAATAGGTCCTAAAGTCTCCGGGGCAGCCGATACAGGCCATTTCGGCCATCTGGCCGGTTGCATTGCCGCGCTCATACTGCGAATGGGCCCGTTTGTACAGTGCACTGCGGTACGCTCTTTTGTGGGTGCTTTATCCCGCCGGCGCTTCATCCCGCTATTGTCCGATGCTCACGCTCCCGAAAAAGGCGTACCGCATGGTTCATAAACGGCATTGCGTGCCCCCCGCCTTTTCGCTAAGAGACCCGCAACTTGAGGCTCTTTGTCAGGAAGGGCCGACTGGGTTTGTTCTTGTCCGTCCGTCTCCTGAAGGAGGCGGCGGGAAAATGGGATGGTACTGGTCAAGGCTATGGCTCGCATTGTCATGAAATTCGGCGGCACGTCCGTCGCGAACCTCGAACGCATTCACAATGTCGCACGGCATGTGAAACGCGAAGTGGATGCCGGCCATGAAGTGGCCGTGGTCGTTTCCGCCATGTCCGGCAAAACCAATGAGCTGGTGGACTGGGTGCAGAACGCAGCCAAGGTCGCCGGCGCCAACGCCGCCTCCTTTTTCGACGCGCGCGAATATGACGCGGTCGTCGCATCCGGCGAACAGGTGACATCGGGTCTTCTGGCTATCACGCTGCAATCCATGGGCATCAATGCGCGCTCCTGGCAGGGCTGGCAGATCCCGATCCGCACCGACAATGCGCATGGCGCCGCCCGCATTCTCGAGATCGACGGTTCGGATATCGTCCACCGCATGGGCGAAGGCCAGGTTGCCGTCGTTGCCGGCTTCCAGGGCATCGGTCCGGACAACCGCATCGCGACGCTCGGCCGCGGCGGCTCGGACACATCAGCCGTTGCAATCGCCGCCGCCGTCAAGGCGGATCGCTGCGACATCTACACTGACGTCGATGGCGTTTACACCACCGATCCGCGCATCGAGCCGAAGGCTCGCCGCATGAAGAAGATCGCCTTCGAGGAAATGCTCGAAATGGCGTCTCTCGGCGCGAAGGTTCTGCAGGTTCGCTCGGTCGAGCTTGCCATGGTACACAAGGTGCGCACCTTCGTTCGCTCCAGTTTCGAGGATCCCGATGCGCCGGGCATGGGCGACCTCATCAACCCGCCCGGTACTTTGATTTGTGACGAGGATGAAATCGTGGAACAGGAAGTCGTAACCGGCATCGCCTATGCCAAGGATGAAGCACAGATCTCGCTGCGCCGCGTGGCCGACCGTCCGGGCGTCTCGGCCGCGATCTTCGGGCCGCTCGCCGAAGCGCATATCAACGTCGACATGATCGTGCAGAACATCTCCGAAGACGGTTCGCGCACCGACATGACCTTCACCGTTCCCTCGGGCGATGTCGCCAAGGCTCTGAAGGTTCTGGATGACAACAAGGCCCAGATCGGCTTTGACGTCGCGCAGAACGAAACGGGTCTCGCCAAGGTGTCTGTCATCGGTATCGGCATGCGCAGCCATGCGGGCGTGGCCGCCAGCGCCTTCAAGGCGCTCGCCGAGAAGAACATCAACATCAAGGCCATCACCACTTCCGAAATCAAGATTTCGATCCTGATCGACGGCGCCTATGCCGAACTTGCCGTTCGCACTTTGCATTCCGCCTACGGTCTCGATAAGGCTTGAACCCGAGACATCGGTTCCCGATGCTCCGATTCTTCGGAGTTGCGTTCTTCCGATGTGGCGTTTCATGAAAGCGTGTCCCTTGCGGGACGCGCTTCTCTCGCTATAAATTTTTAAATGACGTTTTGATTCCCGAATATTATGACATTCGGATCGGAAGCGTCGGGGAGCAAACGCGATGAGAGACCTTTCCGCAGGTCCACGCGTCCTGCTCAAGCGGCTGCGCGAAATGATGGCGGAGCACCTTGAGCCGCAGGACCGCCTGGACCAGATCGTTCGCCAGATTGCCAGCAACATGGTGGCGGAGGTTTGCTCGGTCTATGTGCTGCGCTCCGACAGCGTGCTGGAGTTGTACGCGACAGAAGGTCTCAACAAGGATGCCGTGCATCTTGCCCAGCTGAAAATGGGGCAGGGTCTTGTCGGCACCATTGCCGCTTCTGCCCAACCTCTCAATCTTTCCGATGCGCAGGCGCATCCCGCTTTCCGCTATCTTCCTGAAACCGGTGAGGAAATTTATCATTCCTTCCTCGGCGTGCCGATTTTGCGCTCCGGTCGCACTCTTGGCGTTCTTGTGGTCCAGAACAAGGCCAGCCGAACATACCGGGAGGATGAAGTGGAAGCGCTTGAGACAACCGCGATGCTCATTGCCGAAATAGTGGCGAGCGGCGAGTTGAAAAAGATCACCCGTCCCGGCGTCGAGCTGGACCTGACGCGCGCCGTTTCCATCGATGGCGACGCTTATGGCGAAGGCATCGGCCTCGGCCATGTCGTGCTGCACGATCCGCGAATCGTCGTCACCAATCTTTTGAACGAGGATGCGGATACGGAAATCCGGCGTCTTGCCGATGCCATCGGTTCGCTTCGCCTGTCGATCGACGACATGTTGCAACGCCGCGACGTGCCGACCGAAGGGGAGCACCGCGAGGTTCTCGAAACCTATCGCATGTTCGCCCACGATCAGGGCTGGGTGCGGCGCATGGAAGAGGCGATCCGCAACGGCCTGACGGCGGAAGCGGCGGTCGAGAAGGTGCAGAGCGACACCAAGGCGCGCATGATGCGGCTCACCGATCCCTATCTTCGCGAGCGCATGCATGATTTCGACGATCTCGCCAACCGGCTGCTGCGCCAGCTGATCGGTTTCGGCGGGCGTGGTCCCGAGCAGGATTTCCCGCTCGACGCCATCGTGCTTGCCCGCGCCATGGGTGCCGCCGAACTCTTGGATTATCCGCGTGAGAAATTGCGCGGTCTTGTGCTTGAGGACGGCGCGGTGACGAGCCATGTCGTCATCGTGGCGCGCGCCATGGGCATTCCGATCATCGGGCAGGCGACGGGCATCGTCGCACTTGCTGAAAATAACGACCCCATCATCATCGATGGTGATGACGGTCAGGTGCATCTGCGTCCGATGTCGGATTTGCAGCGCGCCTATGAGGAAAAAGTTCGCCTGCGCGCCAAGCGGCAGGAGCAGTTCCGCGCGCTTCGTAATGTCGAGCCGATCACCAAGGATGGCCAGAAGGTCAACTTGAAGATGAATGCGGGCCTTCTCGTGGACCTGCCGCAGCTGGAGGAATCCGGTGCCGATGGCATCGGCCTTTTCCGCACCGAGCTGCAATTCATGATCGCCTCCAACATGCCGAAGGGCGAGGAGCAGGAGGCTTTTTACCGCTCCGTTCTGCGGCAGGCGAAGGGAAAAAGCGTCACCTTCCGCACGCTGGATATCGGCGGCGACAAGGTCGTTTCCTATATGCGCGGCCAGGAAGAGGAAAACCCGGCGCTTGGCTGGCGGGCGATCCGCCTGTCGCTCGACAGGCCGGGCCTGATGCGCACGCAGATGCGCGCGCTGCTGCGCGCCGCCTCCGGTGCTGAATTGCGCATGATGCTGCCGATGGTGACGGAAGTGTCCGAAATCCGCGCCGCGCGTGATCTTCTGCAGAAAGAAGTGCAGCATCTTTCGAAGTTCAGCCACGCGCTGCCGAAAAAGCTGCAATTCGGCGCCATGCTGGAAGTGCCCTCGCTGATGTGGCAGCTCGATGAGCTGATGCAGGAGGTGGATTTCGTCTCCGTCGGTTCGAACGATCTGTTCCAGTTCTCGATGGCGGTCGATCGCGGCAATGCGCGTGTTTCGGATCGTTTCGATAATCTGGGCAAGCCGTTCCTGCGCATTCTGCGCGATATCGTGCGCGCTGGCGAAAGGCACCACACTTCGGTGACGCTGTGCGGTGAAATGGCGAGCAAGCCGCTTTCGGCCATGGCGTTGATTGGTCTTGGTTTCCGTTCGGTTTCGATGTCGCCGACGGCGATCGGCCCCGTGAAGGCCATGCTGCTCGGGCTTGATGCCGCGCGCCTTGCCGATGAGCTGAATGCGGCGCTGGACGATCACAATTCGCTGGAAAGCGCGCGCGAGGTGTTGTTACGCTTTGCGGCGACGCATTCCATTCCCATTTAAAAAGACCTGTTTCAATATTGGAGTGACTGGTGGCGAAGCTTCCCGTCGAAAAAATGCGCGAGTTGGAAAGACGTTTCGGCGAGATCGAAGCGCGTATGTCGGCCGGGCCTGCAGCGGATGTTTATGTGAAGCTGGCTTCGGAATATTCCGAACTCGAGCCGGTGGTGAAGAAAATCCGCGAATACGAGAAGGCGGTTTCCGAGGCCGCCGATCTCGAGGCGTTGCTTGCTGACAAGACGACGGACAAGGATATGCGCGACCTGGCGGAAATGGAGCTGCCGGAAATCGAGACCCGAATCGGCGAACTTGAAAAGGACATGCAGGTTCTGCTGCTGCCGAAGGATGCGGCGGACGAAAAAAGCGCGATCCTTGAAATCCGCGCCGGTACGGGAGGGTCCGAGGCCGCACTTTTCGCCGGTGATCTCTTCCGCATGTATGAGCGCTTCGCATCGACCAAGGGCTGGAAGGTGGAAGTGCTTTCCGCCAGCGAGGGTGAAGCGGGCGGCTACAAGGAAATCATCGCCACGATCAGCGGGCGAGGGGTATTTTCCAAGCTGAAATTCGAATCCGGCGTACACCGGGTGCAGCGTGTGCCGGAAACGGAAGCGAGCGGCCGTATCCATACCTCGGCCGCCACGGTTGCCGTGCTGCCGGAAGCGGAAGACATCGATGTCGAAATTCGCCCGGAAGACATTCGCATCGATACGATGCGCGCTTCGGGCGCCGGCGGCCAGCACGTCAACACCACCGACTCCGCCGTTCGTATCACCCATCTGCCGACGGGGCTTATCGTCACCAGTTCGGAGAAATCCCAGCATCAGAACCGCGCCAAGGCCATGCAGGTTCTGCGCTCGCGGCTTTACGATATCGAACGCCAGAAAGTGGAGAGCGAACGTTCGGCCGACCGCAAGAGCCAAGTGGGTTCCGGCGACCGCTCCGAGCGCATCCGTACCTATAATTTCCCGCAGGGCCGCGTCACCGATCACCGCATCAACCTCACGCTCTACAAGCTTGACCGGATGATCGAGGGCGAAATCGATGAACTTGTGGACGCGCTGATCGCCGATTATCAGGCCGGTCAGCTTGCCCAGCTCGGCGAGCAGCTTTGAGCACGGCGGGCGAAGCGAGCGTTGCAAGCGTGCTTGCCGCCGCCCGCAAAAGGCTGCAGGCGGCAGGGATCGAAGACCCGCTTCTCGATGCACGGCTCCTGATTGCGGAGGTCATCGATTTTTCATTGACCGATTTCGTGATGAAGCCTGATCGCGCCGTTACGCCGGAAGAAAGCGCCCGTATCGCCGCCATGATCGGAAGGCGGGCAAATGGCGAACCCGTTCACCGCATTCTCGGCCACCGGGAATTTCATGGCCTCGATCTTCTTCTGTCAAAGGAGACGCTCGAACCCCGGCCGGATACGGAAGTTCTGGTCGACACGCTGTTGCCGGCGCTGAAGAAAGCCATCTCCGCCAAGGGCAGCGCCCGCATTCTCGACATGGGCACCGGCACGGGCGCGATCTGTCTGGCGCTGTTGAAAGAATGCCCCGACGCCACCGGCATCGGCAGCGATATTTCCGCCGATGCGCTGGAAACGGCGGCCAGGAATGCGGCCCGAAATGACCTTGGCGCGCGCTTTGAGACCATACGCAGCAACTGGTTTGAAAAAATCTCCGGCAGCTTTGACATAATTGTGTCGAATCCGCCTTATATAAGAACTGATATCGTAGCAACGCTTGACCAAGAGGTTCGTAACCACGATCCGATGGCGGCGCTGGACGGAGGTCAGGACGGCCTTGCACCGTACCGCCTCATCGCTGCCGATGCAGGCCGCTTTCTTGTGGAAAACGGGATTGTCGGTGTGGAGATCGGTTTCGATCAAAGGCTTGATGTTTCCGCTATATTTGCTTCCCACGGCTTCTCTCTTCTGGACGCCGTGAAGGATTATGGCGGTAACGACAGAGTTTTGACGTTCCGAAGATAGTTGTTCGCGATATGTCTGCGGATTTTTTGCAAGGATATTTTGCACAGCAAAAGAAAAGGCTTGGATTTCCGCAGGAAGCGGGATAGTTTGCGGCCACATGCCGGGTGGCTGAGGACGAACACAGATTCGTCAGGGTATGGGTCAGTCCCGAAGCGGGTTCTTTTTGAGAGCCCTGAAAGGCTGGGCGTTTCCGGCATGTGAATCAGTAAACTTTGTTCGCAGGCGGCTCGGTGCAGCATTTGCGCAGCCGGTCGTCATACGCGAGGTCTTGTCCCGGGGTTATCTTCGGCAAGGCGCGTGATGGAGCAATTTCAGGAAAAATTTCCAGCGGTTTTCCGCCCGGAATTGCATGAAAACAACCAGATTGTCAGCAAAACAGAATTCAGGTGAGCAATTGATGAGGCCAGGACAGCAAAACAAGCGCGGCCGGGGGCGTGGAAGCAACAACAATAACAATGGTGGCGGTAACAACAACAACTTCAACCGCAAGGGCGGCAACCCGCTCACCAGGACTTATGACAGCTCCGGCCCCGATGTTAAAATCCGTGGCACAGCCCAGCACATAGCGGAAAAATACGCGGCTCTGGCGCGTGACGCGCAGAGTTCCGGCGACCGCGTGATCGCTGAGAACTATCTGCAGCACGCTGAACATTATAACCGCATCATCGCTTCGGCTCAGGCCCAGATGCAGGAACGCTTCCAGCGCGACGACCGCGGCGAATATAGCGCTGCCGATGGCGACGATATGGATGTGAATGACGGCGATGAAGGCGTCGCTGCACCGCAGCAGCAGGCCGAACAGGTCGAGCGCGCGCAGCAGCCCGAACGTCAGGAGCGTACTGAGCGGAACGAACCGCGCCAGGAGCGTCGTGAGCGTCCGGACCGCCGCGAGCGGCAGGAACGTCAGCCGCGCCAGCCGCAGGTGGCCGCCGAACAGCAGCCGCCGGTTTACGACGCCAGCCAGGCGCCGCAGCCGGTCATCGAAGGCACTCCCATGGAAGTAGCCGTCGAGGAAGAGCAGCAGCAGGCGGAAGCTCCGGCGGCTGAACGCGCACCGAAGACGCGCCGTGCAACTGGCCCGCGCCCGCGCCGCCCGCGCCGCACCGCCGCTGCGGAAGGCGCCGAAGGCGAAGATGCGCCGGCCGGTGACGACGCTGCACCTGCCACGCTTGAGAACGCTGCCGAATAAGCAGCTTCTGCAAACCACTCTGCGATCGAAAAACTCCGGCTTGCCGGAGTTTTTTGTTTTTGCCGATTGGCTATGAACATTCCGCTGGCAGACGGCGTGGATTTCACGCGGCGAATTGACGCCTGTCAGTTCGTATGAAAATTTCCCGGACGGTGGATTTTCTCCCCTTTAAACCGATGAAAATGCCTCCCATATTCGTGCAGGAAGGACGGAAGCCGCATTCGCCGGCAACCGACCTTCAAGAGGCGGCGATCGTGAAATCCTTTGAACACGGCTGTCGTAGCGGGGCTTGCCTTTTGAGGGAGCCTCAACCCTAACACCCGGAGCCGTGCCGAAAGCGGGCGGGCCGGTCTATGGAGGTTTGACTATGAATATTGAAAAATACTCCGAGCGCGTTCGTGGTTTTCTGCAATCGGCGCAGACTTTTGCGCTTGCCGAAAATCATCAGCAGTTTTCGCCCGAACACGTTCTGAAGGTTCTGCTCGATGACGAGCAGGGCATGGCGGCATCGCTGATCGAGCGCGCCGGCGGCAGCGCCAAGGAAGCGCGTCTTGCCAATGATGCGGCGCTTGCGAAATTGCCCAAGGTTTCCGGCGGAAATGGCGGCCTTTCGCTCACCGCGCCGCTCGCCAAAGTGTTCTCGACCGCGGAAGATATTGCCAAGAAGGCCGGCGACAGTTTTGTCACCGTCGAGCGTCTTCTGCAGGCGCTTGCGATTGAAAGCTCCGCTTCCACCTCGGCTTCCCTGAAGAAGGCGGGTGCGACGGCGCAGGCGCTCAATCAGGTCATCAATGATATCCGAAAGGGCCGCACGGCTGACAGCGCCAATGCCGAACAGGGCTTTGACGCGCTGAAGAAGTTTGCGCGCGACCTGACGGAAGAAGCCCGCGAAGGCAAGCTCGATCCGGTGATCGGTCGTGACGACGAAATCCGTCGCACTATCCAGGTCCTGTCGCGCCGTACCAAGAATAACCCCGTGCTGATCGGGGAACCGGGCGTCGGTAAAACGGCGATTGCCGAAGGTCTTGCGCTGCGCATCGTCAACGGCGATGTGCCCGAAAGCCTGAAGGACAAGAAGTTGATGGCGCTCGATATGGGCGCGCTGATTGCCGGTGCGAAATATCGCGGTGAGTTTGAAGAACGTCTGAAGGCTGTGCTCAATGAGGTGCAGGCCGAAAACGGCGGCATCATCCTGTTCATCGATGAGATGCACACGCTGGTCGGCGCCGGCAAGGCCGATGGCGCGATGGATGCGTCCAACCTCTTGAAGCCTGCGCTTGCCCGCGGTGAGCTGCACTGCGTCGGCGCCACCACGCTCGATGAATACCGCAAGCATGTGGAAAAGGATCCGGCCCTTGCCCGCCGTTTCCAGCCTGTGCTGGTGGATGAGCCGACCGTTGAGGACACGATCTCGATCCTGCGCGGGTTGAAGGAAAAATACGAACAGCACCACAAGGTCCGTATCTCGGATTCGGCCCTGGTTGCGGCTGCGACGCTTTCCAACCGTTACATCACTGACCGCTTCCTGCCCGACAAGGCAATCGACCTGATGGACGAAGCCGCTTCGCGTCTTCGCATGCAGGTGGATTCCAAGCCGGAAGAACTGGACGAGTTGGATCGCCGCATCATTCAGCTGAAGATCGAACGCGAAGCCTTGAAGCAGGAGACGGACCAGTCCTCCGCCGACCGCCTCAAGAAGCTCGAGGACGAGTTGGCCGATACGGAAGAAAAGGCGGATGCGCTGACGGCCCGCTGGCAGGCGGAAAAGCAGAAGCTCGGTCACGCCGCAGACCTGAAGAAGCGGCTGGACGAAGCCCGCAACGAACTGGCGATCGCCCAGCGCAACGGCCAGTTCCAGCGCGCCGGCGAGCTGACCTATGGCATCATTCCCGGCCTCGAAAAGGAACTGGCTGCGGCGGAAGCCCGCGACAGCAGCGGTGTCGGTTCGATGGTTCAGGAGGTTGTCACGGCCGATAACATCGCCCATGTCGTTTCCCGCTGGACGGGCATTCCGGTCGACAAGATGCTGGAAGGTCAGCGCGAAAAACTGCTGCGCATGGAAGACGAGCTTGCCAAGTCCGTTGTCGGGCAGGGCGAGGCCGTTCAGGCGGTGTCGAAAGCGGTGCGTCGTTCGCGCGCCGGCCTTCAGGATCCCAACCGGCCGATCGGTTCGTTCATCTTCCTCGGCCCGACGGGTGTCGGCAAGACCGAGCTGACCAAGTCCTTGGCCCGCTTCCTGTTCGACGACGAAACCGCGATGGTTCGCCTCGACATGTCGGAATATATGGAGAAACACTCCGTTGCCCGGCTGATCGGCGCACCTCCCGGCTATGTCGGTTACGAAGAGGGCGGCGCCCTGACGGAAGCGGTTCGCCGCCGGCCCTACCAGGTCGTGCTGTTCGACGAGATCGAAAAAGCGCATCCGGATGTGTTCAACGTCCTCTTGCAGGTGCTGGACGATGGCCGCCTGACGGACGGCCAAGGCCGCACCGTCGATTTCAAGAACACCATCATCATCATGACCTCGAACCTCGGTTCGGAATTCATGACGCAGATGGGCGACAATGACGATGTTGATTCGGTTCGTGATCTGGTGATGGAGCGGGTCCGGTCGCATTTCCGGCCGGAATTCCTCAATCGTATCGACGATATCATCCTCTTCCACCGCCTGAGGCGGGATGAGATGGGTGCCATCGTCGAAATCCAGCTGAAGCGGCTCATCTCGCTGCTTGGCGATCGCAAGATTTCGCTCGAGCTGGATGAGGATGCCCGCAACTGGCTTGCCAATAAGGGTTACGATCCGGCTTATGGCGCGCGTCCGCTGAAGCGGGTGATCCAGAAGGCTGTTCAGGACAGGCTTGCCGAAATGATCCTCGGCGGCGAAGTTCCTGACGGTTCACGGGTCAAGGTAACCTCGGGCACCGATCGGCTGCTGTTCAAGGTCAAACCCGCAAAGGGTGAGACCGAAGCTGAAACGGCCGATGCAGCATAAAACGAAAGGGCTCCGGAAACGGAGCCCTTTTCATTTGGTAGCTTTTCGGGCCGTAAAGGTCCGGCGAATTACCGGCTCGCCACCTGATTGGGCTTTTCGTCAATATTCAGCAGATTGTCGATACGTTTTCTCTCGTCGGAGAACCGCGCGAGCGCGTCGCCGGAAAGCGACTTGCCGCCCGGCAGGCGCACCTTCATCGCGTCCACCTTGGTGCCGTTGACGATCAGCTCGTAATGCAGATGTGCGCCGGTCGAAAGGCCGGTCGATCCCACATAACCGATGACCTGGCCCTGCCGGACCTTTGAGCCTTCGGTGACACCCTTGGCGATGGCGCTCTGGTGGTTATAGGAAGAGACGTAGCCATTGGCGTGGCGGATCAGCGTCTGGTTGCCGTAACCCGAGGCCCATCCGGCCTTCTCGACGGTGCCGTTACCCGTCGCGATGATCGGCGTACCGCGGGCGGCGGCCCAGTCGGTGCCGGTGTGCATGCGGCTGAATTTCAAAACCGGGTGGCGGCGCATTCCGAAACCTGACGTCATGCGGCCGTTTGGAACGGGGTTGCGCAACAGGAACTGCCGGATGCTTTTGCCGTTCTCGTCGAAATAATCGATGCTGTTGTCATCAGGATTCTGGAACCGGTAAAAACGTGTCTCGTTGTCGCCGAACTTGGCGTTGACATAGAGCAGTTCCGACTTGTCCGTCGCCTTGCCATCCGCGTCTTCCACGGAGAAGAAGGCTTCCAGCGTATCGGCCGGCTTGAGCTGCGCCTGAAAATCGACGCTGCTGGCCAGAAGCTTGATGAGCTGGGAAACCATGCTCTGGTTCATGCCGTAAGCCAGGGCCGCACGGTAGACCCCGTCATAAACGCTCGGCAGATCGCGACCTGCGGCAGGTGCCGGGGTGCTGTCGAAGGCGGTCGCCACCGCGTCGAGCTTCGGCGGTTCGCTGGCCTTGATGAAACGCTTGTGGTCATCAATGGCCATGGTGACCATGTGGCGACCCTTGCGGTAAAGGCTCACGCGCACGATGTCGCTCTTGTCGTCTTCCTGAATAATGCCGACGCGCAGCACATCGCCGCTTTCGACATTGTTCGACTGTAGTTGCGGCGAGAGCAGGCCTGCGATTTCCGACGATTGCGCCTTCGAATAACCAGCGCCGAACAGGGCGGCCTCGATGGTCTCGGTCTGGCGGGCAGGGATCACGTCGTCGGCATATTCCTTGACGGGCACCGAGGCTGACTGCGGGGTCGAAACCGACATGTTCTGTTCAACGACGCGGGCCGCGAGGCCGGCGGTGATATCGACATCGCCTTCATCATTATCGAAACGGCGGGGGTCGATGTAATAGAGCGCGGCCAGCTGTTCGTTGCCATCCGTCAGGATCGAGCCGTTCGAACGTACCGCTTCCTCAACCTCGTCGAAGCTCAGGGAGCCGGCGAAGGGGTATTTGGAGTGCTGAACGGGGAAGGCGACCGTCTTCAGGCTGACTTCGGATTCGACCTCGGAGCCGTAGATCGTTCCAGTCCGGCTTGGTGCGGGCGCCGATGCGTCCTTGTCCTCGTTGCTCGCGAAAATATTCAGGGGATCGAAGGCGGGATAATCGTCTTGCTTGGCGTAATTTGCCGCCAGCGGAATCTTGACGTGGGAGAAGGGGACCTTGCGGACCACCTCCTTGTCGCCTTCATTGATAACGGTGGAGACTTCCATGATCGACCGGTCGGATGGCCGGGCCGCGATATTCGGTGCGATGAGGCGTGTGCCCCGACGGGCGGCTTCCGTGGCGTTGTTGCCCATATCCGCCTTGGCGAAGGCTTCGGCGGGAATGGCAAGCTGCTGGCGGCCGTCGAGAGCGGCAAACAGCGCCACGCCCATCAATATGGAAGAGGTAATGCCGGTTAGGAACGTGCCGGAAAGCCATCGCAGTGAAATTTCGCGGCGATCGGGTGCACGGCGTCCTTCCGCCAGAATTGGCGGTTCTGTGCCTAGCGACCGGATCACATTGCGATCCGCAGTCATACCAGCTGTGCCCCGTCGGTCATGCGCTCTCCAGAAACTTCAGGCGAAGGTGTGCAACTTTCAAAGCCGTGAGTCAAATCGGTCGACGCACCGGCGGATATGACGCAACAGCCCATATAAGGACACGCGCAGGCGTGTCTCGTATTAACGTTTCGTTGGCAAAGCAATTAGCGAGGAAGGGGGCTAAAAGAAGGCGCAAGACGCGCCTTGCCGCCCGGGCCCCTGTTCTCCTGTGCAAAACCACAGGCGCGGTGGGGCGGTTTTATGTTGATCGGCCGGTGAAAACGAAATTCCCTTTTAGAATCAGTAATCTGTCACATTTCTTGATTTTTTTGATATTGCTGTGTTGACTTGTTTGAGGGTGTGGATTTATAAGTCCGCTCACTGAACGAGGGCGGCGGCGCTGCTGGCGACGACGACTTTCGTTCTAAAGAAATCAGGATGATGAGCTGAATGCTTGTTTGTTTCCAATGGCTTGATGCTTTTGGGGTTTGATTTTGTGACTGTTTGATGCGGTCTGTTTTTTGACAATTGAATATGAGAAGAAAGAGAAACGTGGGCGGCGAAGCTTGCGGGGTCTGGAGAGATTTGGACCCTAGTGAATAGACTTTGACGGTCACGTTTTGAACAAG
>NZ_FYEM01000008.1:159122-283925 GCF_900188475.1 Agrobacterium sp. 719_389 | reverse complement strand
GCATGGACTGGGCCTCGTTCCTCAGGCACCACAATCTGGTTCACTCGATGAGCCGACGCGGCAACTGCCATGACAATGCGGTGGCCGAGAGCTTCTTCAATCTTCTGAAGCGAGAGCGGATACGGCGCAAAGTCTACCGTTCACGCGATGAAGCACGCCAGGACGTGTTCGACTACATCGAAATGTTCTACAACCCGAAACGCAAACACGTCAGGAACGGGATGCTGTCGCCCGTCGAGTTCGAGAAGCAGCAGAAAATCTAACCCGAGGGTGTCTACGAAACTCGGGGCTATTCAGGGCGAGCAATTTGTGTCAGGCATTAACGAAGAAAACTGCATCGCTTACCGGAAAGGAAAGGCGTTGAATACGGTCCGCAGGCAGCTTGAGAACCTGCGAGCAATTGTGAATTTTGCGGAACTCAAAGGCAAGCTCGACAAAGGAGGTCGCGTTCTCGACTACGCGCTCCCTCCGAAGCCAAAAGCCCGTTTCCAATATTATACCCGCGATGAAGTCGCCAAGCTCGTCTGGACCGCGTACAAACGAAAGAATGACGTTATGGGATGTGGGGCAGGTCATAAGACTTCTGTTCACATCGCGAGATTTATCTTGACGGCTGTTTACACAGGCACACGCGCCGAGCGTATTGAAGAGGCGTCATTTGATCGCGAAGATGGTCGCCCATGGATTGATTTGGAACGAGGTATCTTTTTCCGAAAGTACGACGGAGAGGTGACGCCAACTAACAAGAGAGCTGATCCAGTCCGTATTCCTAAGCCTCTTCTTGAACATATGAAGCGGTGGAAAAAAGGGAAACCGGGAAAGCAGGGCGCGAGATACCTGATCGAATATCAAGGGCGACCCGTGACGACGAGAAAAGGCTTCTATTCTCTGAAAATGGAGGTCTTCGAGGAAATTCGGGCGAAGGTATTGAACCGGCATACGCTTCGCCATACGTGCGCAACATGGTTGATGCAGGCAGGAGTCTCGATTGCCCTTGTCGCGAAATACCTGTCCACAACAGAGAAAATTATCGAAGAAGTCTACGGCCAGTTTCACCCAGATTTTCAAGCCGAGGCCGATCATGCTTTTTCACGTGGGAAAGCTGGACGCGGCAAGGATGGTCGACAAAAAGCAGCCTGAACTGATATGTCATGTTATCGCATTGGCTGTCTTCGGGTCAGATAAAAAGTTTGTAACTATAGGTGGGCTGTCTAAAAATGATGGAGAGAGTCGCACACCATCTGCAAATACATGCCTTGGATTTGCCTTCAGCAGATGACCGCGATGTATTTGGGAGATCGGCTTATAATAGGTATTATTACGCGGCCTTCTTAAGGGCCCGAAAGATGATGGTGCAACTGAACCCCGCACAATGGACTGAGTTGGGGCATGCAGATTATCCAGAGATATTACGCGGCTCTATCCGCAGGGAATTGAAACGGGGCAAGGATAACGCGCTACGCATGCGTGACACCGAAACGGTAAGCCTATTTTCTCGTGCCTTGACCGCAGCAGAAGGTATCGCGAGCCTCATGAGAGATGCATCACGAGTTAGAGTTGTGGCTGACTATAATCCAGACATCCCCATACAATTCCTTTCTGGGGGACGATTTTCGCTTAATAATGTAGACATCACAACTGCCCACCAATGGGTGGAGAAGGTCGACATATGGGCCAGAGCTATTGAGGTTGCTTGGAGTAACATTGATGTTTGACGAAAAAAACATCCAATACTTTCTTGGCGAACGCGGCATTATTGCTGCCGGTCGAATAGCTAAAGATGCCTTTAAGGCGAACCGTTTTGTTGTTTTCGTTGATGTCACACGCGACAAAGAAAATCGTCAGGTTCCATCCAATAAGTTGCTCAACGACATAAGAGAACAGATTCTAAAAGAAGGCGTGACTATCGAATTCGTTCTTACAGATGCGACCCAACAGGATATTGAGGCTGGGTATCGTGCAAGTATTTTACACTCTTTCGGGGAATTCGTTAGGAACGCATTCCTCACTATCGACGGCAAAAATGTTGTTGCCTGGATCGCCCCGAAAGTGAAAATTCAGACAGACGTCCTTCCAAAGATCGAAGATCGTACAAAGCTGTTCCTGTCAAATTACGAATTGGAGTTGTCAGCGTTGGAATTTACATCCGACGCCAATTTGCCCGGTAAATTCGCCTGCCTTCAGGTAGCTCGGCTAAAATCACCTTTTACCGTTGCTGATCTGACGCAAGCCCTCCTTCAAAAGGGCTTTACAATTCCTTCGGAAAACTGGACGACCCGTATACTCGACAATCTTCGAAAATCAGGTTTTGTTATTCGGCAGAAGTCAGGCAGGTATGTTGTTACTCTTTCTGGCTTAAAAGCTTTAGGAACGCAAAAAAACAGGCGAAGCCCAGATATCGGTCGAGTTCTTGCACTCGCTCGTTCACAAGGTTAAACAGTTTGTCGTGGGAGCTTCAGGCGAGGGTGTGCATCATGCCCAAATGCCAAGACTGGTACATAGAAGACCGCCGTGAGCTTGACTCGCGGTCCTTCGAACCGAGAGTCAAGCTCACGGCACTTAACGAAAGATAGCTTTGCTAAAATGAGGCTCCCACACCATTTAGTAGAATCACTGCTGTTCCAGTACGAAACCGTAGATGATTTGGTATTGTCGCTCGGCTCTGAAGTCACTCCCGCTGAGGTGTTAGACATACGTAGGTTAGTAGCCTTGGGCTTGCCTCCAGTGATCTCCCGAGATGTCTTGGCCACAATTATAGGTGTCAATCCCGGCCTGATCTGGTCTATGGAGCGTCGCCCTCGTAAATACTATAGATATTTCCCTATTAAGAAGGGCGTGGGTGAAAGGCACATATTCGCACCAAGGGTTGCACTTAAAATTATTCAGAAATGGCTTTCTTATCAGTTCGCCAGAACATATTTGGCACCGCCTCATGTATTCGGCTTTGTAGCTGGCCGATCCCATTTACAGGCCGCAAACGCACATTGTGGTGCGCGTTGGGTTCATTCAGTCGATATTCGAGATTTCTTCCCGTCGATAACGGCGAATGTTCTTTCCAGTAAGCTTGTGGAATTGGGATACAATGATCTGTCATCAGATTTTATCACAAAGTTTTGCTGCTTGAATGGCCAGCTTGCACAGGGAGCGCCTACAAGTCCAACCCTTTCCAATCTTGTTTTTCGCGCCATGGACAACCGATTGGTGGAAATTGCCGAACGTTTCGGAGCGCGGCTCTCTCGTTATGCCGACGATATTGTTTTCTCTGGAACGCAGCAATTTCCTGAAGACCTTCCCGCATGTGTCGAAGAAATATTCGTTGGTCAGCCTTGGCAACTGGCCCCTGAAAAGACTGAGACAGCGATTCTACCCCATAGGTTGAAGGTTCACGGGCTATTGGTCCACGGGCATAAAATCAGGCTAACTAAAGGTTACAGAAATCGAATTCGTGCCTATGAGCACCTTCAGGCGAATGGTCGCATTATCGATGAAGACGCTAGGAGAGTGGGTGGCCATTTGATGTATGCAAGACAGGTGGAGAGTTTTATCGTACCTGATTGATGCCGCCACCGTTTGCCACCGATACAACGGAAAATATCGGGAACGAACGAGCATCAACGAAGTTGACAAAGCCCGGAAATCTGGACTTTTTGCTAAGGTGCCGGTGGTTCGGGACGACGGGGTCGGAGGTTCGAATCCTCTCACTCCGACCAGCTTGAAGCCCAATAGATACAGCGGCTTGCAACTGATCCCGATACTTTCTGAAAATCTCCAGATCAAAGCCTCGCACCGAAACCGGACCTGTTAAATCAGAACCGGTTGGAATGCACTCGTCGCTCGTGCCTGAAAAATCAGGGTGCAGGTGCGGATTGAGGCCCTCAAATTCCAGCTCTTCCACTGGTGTGGAACCGCACCCCTGCTGCACCGGCCGCCCGAACAAAAGAGGCCCGTCGCTCCGCCAAGCGCCAGGCCTCAATGTCGCGGCCTTGTTTCAGGGGACGCGCGACACGGACCGTCTTAGAAGCGTCAATTCTCGTCCACAATCCAAGAAGTTATCCATGACGGTCACAAGCCCTGAAATCCGGGGCCATCGGCATGATCAACTTATCGCGATCAAAAAAGAGGCCCGCTGTTTTTTCAAACAACGAGCCTCTGTTGGGCCGCTTGGCGGAGCGACCGCACGCAAATTCGCCTTTTGCGCATGAACGGCGAATGAACAAACGGCTTTCTGCGTGGCCGAGAAACAACCCGTAAAAATCAGGATAGCAACATGGATCGGAAAGCCGCCTCAGCCGTTATCTAACCATACAACAATGGAGGATAACATGCTGAAGGGTATTGCACTGTGGGCTATGGGCGTTCCGGTTGTGGTGATTATTCTGCTTTATATGTTCGTGTTTTAAGCTGATCCCAAGTCTTTTACACGGAAGAGCCTCTCAAACAAAAGGCGACCGTTTTGACGGTCGCCTTTTGTTTGTCCGAGCGCCTGACTGTCAGCTGAGGTCGCCGATCAGTCGCGAGGCTGTGGCGGCATCCGTGCGGCGGATGTCGATCCCGTCGCGGTGCCTTGCCAGGAGTTCGCTCGCCAGCAGCTTTTCCGCGAGATCGGCGGGCAGCGAGAGAATCACGCGGTCACCCTGTTCTTCCGTCGCGCCGACGCTGCGCTTGCCGGCAATCATGCCGCCCGCCACCGTGTTGTTGGTGTCGGGGTCGATCAGGATAAACGAGCCGGTCGAGCGGTTCTGTTCGTAAGGATCGAAGATCGCCGTCTCGTCGAAGGAAAGCCGCACCTTGCCGATGGCGTTCATCGGCAGCGATGTCTCATGCGCCTGCCATTCGCCTTCCTTGAGGTTGAGCTGGCTGACGGGCTGGACGCTGACGCGCTGGCGGCGGCTGCCGCTTTTCAGCCAGTAGCGCTTGCCCGCTTCGATGCCGCCCGGCTGCAACGCGACGATCTGCGCGTCGAAGGCAAGGCCCGTCTGCGGCTGCGCCTCGATGGAGACGATCATGTCGCCGCGCGATACGTCCACCTGACGGTCGAGAACCAGCGTGACTGCGTCACCCGCGACGGCCGCATTGCGCACCAGATCGAAAGTGACGATCTGCTTGACATTGGCGACCATGCCTGACGGCAGGATGACAACGCTGTCGCCCGGCTTCACCGAACCGCCGGCAACCGTGCCCTGATAACCACGGAAGCTTTCACCGGGCCGCGACACGCGCTGCACGGGCAGACGGAAGCCGCCGGACTGCGCGGAGCGAACGGTGGCCAACTCCAGCGTTTCCACCAGCGTCGGGCCTTCATACCAGGGCATGGCGGCCTTGCCTGACAGAACGACGTTTTCACCCTTCAGCGCCGACATCGGTATCGCCGTGATCTGCTTGATGCCGAGGTTGGAGGCGAACTCGCGGAATTCGTGGGCGATCAGCTCGAAACCGGCCTTGTCGTAATGCGTCAGGTCGATCTTGTTGACGGCCAGCACGAATTGCCGGATGCCCATCAGCGCCGCAATGGTGGCGTGGCGGCGCGTCTGTTCCAGAATGCCGGTGCGGGCATCAACGAGCAGCACGGCGAGATCGGCTGTGGAAGCGCCGGTCGCCATGTTACGGGTATATTGCTCGTGGCCGGGCGTATCGGCAACGATGAAGGCGCGCCGGTCGGTGGCGAAATAACGATAGGCGACATCGATGGTGATGCCCTGTTCGCGCTCCGCCTGCAGGCCGTCGAGCAGCAGCGCGAAATCGGGCAGGCCGAGATCGTTCTGCTTGCCGCTGTCGCGGTGCAGGGTGGCGGCCTGATCTTCCTTGACGGCCTTGGTGTCCCAGAGAAGACGGCCGATCAGGGTCGATTTGCCATCATCCACGCTGCCGCAGGTGATGAGCCGCAAGGGGCGCGTATCGCGCGCCGCCTTCGAATGCTCGGCAAAGGGCAGGATGGTGGCGGAAGAGGAGGGGGTGTTGGCGGCGGCAGTGCTCATCAGAAATAGCCCTCGCGCTTCTTCTTCTCCATCGAGCCGGACTGGTCACGGTCAATGGCGCGGCCCTGACGTTCGGAAACGGTGGCGATTTCCAGCTCGGCGATAACCTCCTGAAGCGTTGTGGCTTCGGAACGGATCGCGCCGGTGAGCGGGAAGCAGCCGAGCGTGCGGAAGCGGATCGAGCCGTGCTTGATCTCTTCGCCGGGCAGCAGTTCAAGGCGCTCGTCTTCGGCAAGGATCATCATGCCGTCGCGCTCGATGTAAGGACGCTCGGCGGCGTAATAGAGCGGCACCAGCGGAATGTTTTCCGCTTCGATGTAACGCCAGATATCGACTTCGGTCCAGTTCGAGAGCGGGAAGGCGCGCACGCTTTCGCCCTTGCGGACCATGCCGTTATAGATGTTCCACAGTTCGGGGCGCTGGTTGCGCGGGTCCCATTTGTGGTCGGGCGTGCGGAAGGAATAGATGCGCTCCTTGGCGCGGCTTGCTTCCTCGTCGCGGCGTGCGCCACCGAAGGCCGCATCGAACTGGCCGGCATCGAGCGCCTGGCGCAGCGCTTCCGTCTTCATGATGTCGGTGTAAAGCGCCGATCCGTGGGAGAAGGGCGTCACATTTTCCGTCTTGCCGCGCGGGTTGGTATAGGAGATCAGGTCGAGATCATATTCCTTGACGATATTGTCGCGGAATTCGATCATTTCCTTGAACTTCCAGCCCGTATTGACGTGCAGCAGCGGGAAGGGAATGCGGCCGGGAAAGAAGGCCTTGCGCGCCAGGTGCAGCAGCACGGATGAATCCTTGCCGATGGAATAGAGCATCACGGGATTGTCGAATTCGGCGGCGACTTCGCGGAAGATGTGAATGGCTTCGTTTTCAAGCGCCTTCAGATGGGGATCGAGCGGCGGCTTGGATGCGACAGTATTCTTGCTGTCCGTCTCGTGGACTGCGTTGGACATTGTGAACTCCGGAAAATGTACTGAATGATTATCGTTGCGGGATGGCGGAAACGGCGGATGTCTGTTCCGCACCGGCGACGTGAAGACCGCATTCGCGCTTCTCGTCGTTTTCCCACCACCATCGTCCGGCGCGCTCAGGCTCGCCGGGCTTGATGGCGCGTGTACACGGCTCGCAGCCGATGGAGGGGTATCCACGCGCATGCAACGGATTGACGGGAATGTTTTCGGACGCGACATAGGCCTTGATCTGGTCGATGTCCCAGTCCGCCAGAGCATTGATCTTGATCAGATGACGCTCGGCGTCGAACTCGGCGAAGGGCGTGGTCGCACGGTTGCCCGACTGGCCGCGGCGAAGGCCGGTGATCCAGAAGGCGGCGCCATCAAGCGCCTTGCCGAGCGGGATCAGTTTTCTGACATGACAGCAGGCGTGACGCGCCTCGATGCTTTCGTAAAAGCCATTGAGACCGTATTTTGCGGCATAGGCGTCGATATCGTCCTGCTCGGGCCGGAAACGACGGATTTCAATGCCGAAACGTTCCTCGGTTTCATCGATGAGATCGACGGTTTCCTTGAACAGACGGCCGGTTTCCAGCGTCACGACATCGATCGGCAACCGGTGCGTACCGATGGCGGCGGTGATGACCTGATCCTCGATGCCGAGGCTGGTGGTGAAGACCGCACGGCCGCCGAGACCGGCGATGAAGGAAAGTCGTCCCGCAAGATCGAGCCCGGCAAGCGTGGCGTCGAGGGAAGCGGCATCGGCAGAGGCATTTGCTGAATTGATCGTCATTGTCACGTCCGGGATTTCCATGGCCGATTATTGTTGAAATCCGGCCTCTGGAACAGAAATGACAGTCTTTGTGCGCTGCACTTGAGAGCAAAAATGCCTCACGCGCGCTTGGTATGAGCAAAAGATGCCCGTTCACCTTCTTTGCAGCTTGGATTTGAATTGTGACAACTTCTGCGCTAAGCCGGAATTGCCGGGTTCCCGGGCTTGTGGTCTACTGGTTTTACGATGATTTCGCAGAAGGCAAAATATGCGCTGAGGGCGCTCCTTTCGCTGGCCAAGGCCGACGGCGGCTGTCCTGTGCAGATTTCCGATATTGCCCGCGGACAGGCCATTCCAAAAAAGTTTCTGGAACAGATACTTCTCGAAATGAAGAAGGAACGCATCGTCGAGAGCAGGCGCGGCAAGCAGGGCGGGTATCTCCTGGCGCGTCCGGCCTCGGATATCACCTTCGGCGAGGTGCTGCGCCTCATCGACGGACCGCTCGCCCCCTTGCCGTGCCTGTCGCAGACCGCCTATCGCCGCTGCGAGGATTGTGACGGCGAGAAGCAGTGCGAAATCCGCCACGTCTTTGCCCGAGTGGCCGATGCGACGCGCAATATCCTTTTCAATACGACCATTGCCGATGCCGTTGCCGGTGTCGAAGTGCCGGAGCTTTTGACGGCCTGACGCATCGGACCGCAAACTCAAAGACTGCTCAGTGGAACTGCTTCTCCTGTGTGGGCGCCTCCCCGTGAGCTTAAGTCCGCTGAACGGACAGCCCTGTGCTGATACGTCTCCCCCATCCCCTCATGCCGCTCAGACGAAAAAATCGTCTAAAACCCCATAATATTTTTCGCCATCGCGGTAAAAAATCGCCAAAAATGTGAAATGCTTTTGCATTCAGAAAAGTTTTACACGACGCTTGTTGCGCCTTTCGCTTATGCTGCGCTGTATTTGTTGCCCGGGGAAACGCTCTCGGGAAACACTTTTTCGATCGTATTCGGCCTCATTGACCAACTCTACTCAACCGGTAGAGTTAAGCCATCGCAATCAGGAGGGAATACCGATGTCCAAGCTTCTGTCCGGTTTGAGCGTTGTTGCGCTTAGCCTTTCACTGGCACTTGGCGGCGCTGGCTCGGCCGCCGCGCAGACCAAGCTGCTCAACGTGTCCTACGACCCGACCCGCGAGCTCTACAAGGATTTCAACGAAGCCTTCGCCAAGAAGTGGAAGGCCGATACCGGCGAGGACGTCACCATCCAGCAGTCGCATGGCGGTTCCGGCAAGCAGGCGCGCTCGGTTATCGACGGCCTTGAGGCCGACGTGGTGACGTTGGCGCTGCAGAGCGATATCGACGCCATCGTCCAGAACTCCGGCAAGATCAACAAGGACTGGCGCACCCGCCTGCCGCATAATTCCTCGCCTTATACCTCGACCATCGTGTTCCTGGTGCGCAAGGGAAACCCCAAAGGCATTCATAACTGGGGCGATCTGGTAAAGGGCGACGTGCAGATCGTCACGCCGAACCCGAAGACCTCGGGCGGCGCGCGCTGGAACTATCTCGCAGCCTGGGCCTGGGCCAATGAAGAATTCAAGGGCGACAAGGACAAGATCAAGGCCTATGTCGGCGAGCTCTACAAGCGCGCTCCCGTTCTCGATACCGGCGCCCGCGGCTCCACCGTAACCTTTGCACAGCGCCAGATCGGTGACGTGCTGCTGGCCTGGGAAAACGAAGCCTATCTCGCCGGCCAGGAATTCGGCGCTGACGCCTTCGATATTGTCGTGCCGCCGATCTCGATCCTTGCCGAACCGCCGGTCGCCGTGGTTGACGCCAATGTCGACGCCAAGGGCACCCGTAAGGCGGCGGAAGCCTATCTGCAATATCTCTATTCCGACGAAGGCCAGAATATCGCGGCGAAACACTTCTACCGCCCGTCCAACCCCGCCGTGGTCTCCAAGGATCTGCTGAAGCAGCTGCCCGACATCAAGCTCGTCACCATTGACGACCCGCAGTTTGGCGGTTGGGCCAAGGCGCAGCCGGAACATTTCGGTGACGGCGGCATCTTCGACCAGATTTACAAGCCCGCAAAGTAAGCGGATGATGGGGTGAAACGCGATCACCCATCCGCAGGGACAAGACAATGAGAGCCTGATCGACCGGACACCGCGCCGGTCGATCCTTTATAATAGACGCCGGGGAACACCGGCTCCCAGAGAGCATTTCCAGGAAAAGTGGACCCCGGTTTTCTCTCCGGAAATGCGCCAAAACAAAGATTATCCGGAGCCTTGATGAGCAATAATACATCCGGAAACAGGTGGAAATGGCGGCAGTCGAGCGTAATACCCGGCTTCGGCCTGACGCTTGGTTACACAGTGACCTATCTGTTTCTCATCATTCTTATTCCGCTCGGCGGCCTTATCTGGTCCACGGCGAAACTGGGTTTTTCAGATTTCATTGCGATTGCCACCGATAGCCGCACGCTGAATGCGCTGCGGGTCAGCTTCGGTACGGCGTTTCTGGCGGCGCTGGTCAACGCGGTTTTCGGCGTCATCGTCGCCTGGGTTCTGACCCGTTACCGTTTCCCCGGCCGCCGATTTGTCGATGCGATCGTTGATCTGCCCTTTGCCCTGCCGACGGCGGTTGCCGGTATCGCGCTCACCACGCTTTATGCCAATCGCGGCTGGGTCGGCTCGCTGTTCGAACCCTTCGGCATCAGAATCGCCTTTACGCCGACCGGCATCGTCATTGCGCTGATCTTCATCGGTCTGCCTTTCGTGGTCCGCACCGTGCAGCCGGTCATGGAAGAAATCGACCGGCAGGTGGAGGAGGTGGCGGCGACGCTTGGCGCCAATCGTTTCCAGACCATCACCCGCGTTCTGCTGCCGAGCCTGACACCCGCCATCCTCACGGGTTTCGCGCTCGCCTTCGCGCGCGGCGTCGGCGAATATGGTTCGGTCATCTTTATCGCCGGCAATATTCCCTACGTCTCGGAAATCGCACCGCTTCTCATCGTCATCCGGCTGGAGGAGTTCAATTATGCGGCCGCGACCGGCATCGCCACCATCATGCTGATCATCTCGTTCGCCATGCTGTTCCTCATCAATCTCATTCAGGCCTGGAGCCGCAAGAGGTACGGTTATGTCTGAGACCGCTCCCCGCACGTCCCCCCGGCCGTTCCGCGACCCCGCCAGCGAGAGCTTTCCCGCCCGGCTGGCATTGATCGCCATAGCCTTTGTGTTTCTCGCTGCATTTCTGGTCCTGCCGCTGATATCGGTCTTCTTCGAAGCCTTCCGCAAGGGTGCGGAAAGCTTCTGGGAGGCAATCGTCGAACCGGATGCGCTCTCCGCCATCCGCCTGACGCTGCTCGTCGCCGCCATTTCGGTGCCGCTCAACCTGATCTTCGGGGTGATGGCCGCCTGGGCGATCGCGAAATTCGAATTCAAGGGCAAGGCGTTCCTGATCACGCTCATCGACCTGCCGTTTTCGATCTCGCCGGTCATATCGGGACTTGTCTATGTCATCCTGTTTTCCTCGCACAGCGTGCTGGGGCCATGGCTGAAGAGTTACGGAATCGAAATCCTCTTTGCGGTGCCAGGCATCGTGCTCGCGACCATCTTCGTCACCTTTCCCTTCGTGGCTCGCGAATTGATCCCGCTGATGCAGGATCAGGGCAATGGCGATGAGGAAGCGGCGATTTCGCTCGGCGCTTCCGGCTGGCAGACCTTCTGGTATGTCACGCTGCCGAATATCAAATGGGGCCTGCTCTATGGGGTGCTGCTCTGCAACGCCCGCGCCATGGGCGAGTTCGGCGCTGTCTCCGTCGTGTCGGGCCATATTCGCGGTGAGACCAACACCATGCCGCTGCATGTGGAGATACTCTATAATGAGTACAATATCGGTGCTGCCTTTGCGGTGGCGACGCTGCTGGCCGGTCTGGCGCTCGTGACGCTCGTTCTCAAAACCATTCTCGAAATACGCTTTGGCGCGGGCAACGCAGCCGGCAAGCATTGAAAGGCATCTTCATGGAAGTGAAAGTTTCCGGCATCACCAAGCAGTTCGACCGCTTTCCGGCGCTGAACGACGTGTCGCTCGACATTCGTTCCGGCGAGCTGATCGCGCTGCTCGGGCCGTCCGGCTCCGGCAAGACGACGCTGCTGCGCCTTATCGCCGGCCTGGAGCAGCCGACCGAAGGCCACATCTTCTTTGGCGATGAGGACGCCTCGCACCGCACGGTGCAGGAACGCAATGTCGGTTTCGTCTTTCAGCATTACGCGCTGTTCCGCCACATGACGGTGGCGGAGAACATCGCCTTCGGCCTGAAGGTGCGTCCTTCCGCCAAGCGCCCGCCAAAGGCCGAAATCCGCAGGCGCGTATCCGAGCTTCTCGACATGGTGCATCTCTCCGGTCTCGAAAAGCGCTATCCCACCCAGCTTTCCGGCGGTCAGCGCCAGCGCGTGGCGCTTGCCCGCGCCGTCGCCATCGAGCCGAAGGTCCTGCTTCTTGATGAGCCTTTCGGCGCGCTCGACGCCAAGGTCCGCAAGGAACTGCGCCGCTGGCTGCGCGAATTCCACGACCGCACCGGCCACACCACCGTCTTCGTCACCCACGATCAGGAAGAGGCGCTGGAACTGGCCGACCGCGTCGTCGTCATGAGCCAGGGCAAGATCGAACAGGTGGGCACGGCGGACGATGTCTATGACACGCCCAACTCCCCCTTCGTTTTCTCCTTCATCGGCGAATCCTCCAGCCTGCCGATAACGATCCGCGACGGCCATGTGCTGTTTCAGGGAGAGAGCATCGGCATCGATGAGAGCGGCACGGGCGAGGGTGAGCTTTTTTTCCGCCCGGAAGATGTGGTGTTGACGCAGGAGAAGGACGCGCTTTACGGCAAGGTTACCACCTGTCGCCGTCTCGCCGGCACCCGCATCGCCGAAATCGACATCGCCAATAACGGCCACGAACCCTATCACCTCGAAATCGAAGTGCCGCTCAACGCCGCCGTGGCCGTGGGCGCGGAACTGCGCTTCCGTCCGACGCGGTGGAAGGTGTTCGGGAAGAAGTAGGGGAGACGTGACCGCAGTTGACGGTCGATGATTTGTCGCTCGTTAACGCGCATCACGTTTAATCTGATTCCACAGTACCCCACAGTTGAAATCATCGAGCGTGCTGGGTGTCGTTACCGCCCCTCTGTCCTGCCGGACATCTCCCCCTCAAGGGGGGAGATCGGCAAGAGGCTTTCTCGCCACTTCATCCTCGACCGTCGAGAGGTGCGAGGCCTCACCACGGAACGATCTCCCCCCTTGAGGGGGAGATGTCCGGCAGGACAGAGGGGGGTAACGACACCCAGCACACTCGATGATTTTCAACTGTGGTGAACTGTGATCTGATTCATGCGACGGGCTTCAGTTCTCCGTCATACCGGCCTCGAGCCTGTATCCAGCCAGCCCAAGTCCTTGGGCTGAAAGGAGTTCTTCTCATCGCGGGACAGCCGCCCCGGCATTCGAGGCACGGATTTCCCCAATAGTCGAAGTAATAAGCAAAAACGGAAAAGGGCCGCCGAAGCGACCCTTCCATGAGTTTGGTCCTGTTTACAGACCCGGGACTGTTTCTCAACGTTCCGAAGGCAAGATGTTTTACGCCGAGGGCTGCCCCGTCGAAAACACACCCTTTCCATTGCCTGCACCAGAGACCGAAATCTCACTAGACATTGGATCACCTCCTTCCGATACGTTGAACATAACTAGAAGGTAGTACGATTCGTCAGTAATGCAAGAGGGATTACTTCCAGGGGGCACGCCGGGCGTCACGACACCCGCATCACGATCTTGCCGATGTGATTGCTGCTTTCCATCAGCCTGTGCGCTTCCGCAACCTCGTCCAGCGTGAAGACCCGGTTGATGACAGGCGCGACCTGGCCGCTTTCGATGAGCGGCCAGACCTCTGCGATGAGGTCGTCGCGGATGGCGCGTTTTTCGTCCGCCGTGCGGGGCCGCATGGTGGAGCCGGTGACGGTGAGGCGTTTGACCATGATGGGGGTGAGGTTGACCTTTTCGGCCGTAGCACCACCGAGAAAGGCGATGATGGACAGGCAACCGTCCTTGGCGAGTGCCGCAAGGTTCTTTTCGAAATAGGCCGCGCCGATCATGTCGAGAACGACATCGACGCCCTTGCCGCCGGTTTCGGATTTAACGATTTCGGCGAAATCCTCCTCGCGGTAATTGATCGCGCGCTTGGCGCCGAGCTTAACGCAGGCCTCGCATTTTTCCGCCGAGCCCGCCGTGGCATAGACTTCTGCGCCAAAGGCTTTGGCGAGTTGGATCGCCGTTGTGCCGATACCGCTGGTGCCGCCGTGGATGAGCACGCTTTCCCCTTCGGTAAGGCCTGCCATCTGGAAGAGATTGGCCCAGACGGTGAAGAAGGTTTCCGGTAGGGCGGCCGCTTTGATCGCGTCGTAACCCCTGGGGAAGGGCAGGGCCTGCCCGGCGGGCACGGTGCAATATTCGGCATAAGCGCCGCCATTGGCAAGCGCGCAGACTTTATCACCCAATTTGAACTCATCGACGCCTTCGCCCAGCGCAACCACGTCGCCGGCGATTTCAAGGCCGAGGATGGGGCTTGCATCCCTTGGCGGCGGATAGGCGCCCTGTCGCTGCGCGACGTCGGGGCGGTTGACGCCCGCCGCCTCGACCTTCACCAGAATTTCGCCTTTTGCGGGCTTGGGCAAAGGCGCTTGTGAAAGCTGCATCACCTCCGGACCGCCATGGGAGGGAAGGTCGATGAAGCGCATATTTTCGGGCAGGGTCTTCGTGTCGGGCATGGCCAGGGGCAACTCCTCACTTGTCGGCGTCGCCTGAAGATGTAGGTCAGATGCGCCGTCGAGGGAAGGTGGCCCTTTGCCGCTGATGTCAATTTGTCTCGCCGAACACCCGAACGACGAAGCCGCTTTCATTTTCCTTCGCAGCGGCCTTCACCCCCGCGATCTCGCTGCCGATACGCTCGGGATTGGCAATGATCAGCCCCTTCGGCAGGGTGAGGACACCGATGGAGCAGCGCAGCAGCGCGAAGTCCCGCTCGTTGCCGTGGCGGTCCTGGCCCTTCATGCAGCCGGCGGCGCGGTCTTCGTCAGAATAGAGTTCGGCGACGTCATCGTGAAAATCGCTGAGCAGCCGCTCAAGGATTTCGGTCAGTTCTTCCATCGACCAGTCACGCACACCGATGAAGAAGTCGTCGCCGCCGATATGGCCGAGGAAACAATCGCCGGCAAAAAAGTAGCGGCGCATCAGAGCCGAAAACAGGGTGATGGCGTGGTCGCCGGCGTTGAAGCCGTATTTGTCATTGAAGGGTTTGAAATTATCGAAGTCGCAATAGCAGAAGAAACGCGCCTCGTCGCCATCGCTGCAGCGGTCGGCAATGAAGCCGCCAATCGCGCGGTTGCCGGGCAGCGCCGTCAGCGGGTTCTGGTCCTGCGCCATCTTCAGCTGTTTTTCGTTGATGACCTTGATGAGCGAGGCGGCGGAAACAATGCCGGCGTAACGCATGTTTTCAGTGAGGATGATGCACGCGCTGCCACCCATGCTGGCGAACATGTTCATCAGCTGGTCGGCATCCGCATCGAGGCCGACGATCGGCGCGGGATCGACGAAATGGGAAATGGTGCGCTCATAAATCTTGTTCTTGAGCAGGTCGCGGCCGAAGGGCCGATAGATATATTCCTTGAGGTGATATTCGTTGATGACGCCGCGCGGTTCGCCATTGGCGTTAAGAACCGGGAAGAACGCCTGCTGCGGATTTCTGCGGAACAGTTCGAAGACGCTGTCGACGCTGTCATGCTCGAAGACGGTGGGAAGGCGCTCTATTTCCCGGCGGATGAGAATTTCATCCAGCGTCTGGCTGCTGCGTCGCGCCACGCCGATGCGGTTGATGTGGGGAAAACTTTCAGGCAATTCGCTGGTAAAGACCGTTGGCCTGGCGATCAGCCAGCCCTGTACCAGATCGACGCCGAATTCGCGGCAGGTCAGAAATTCGGCTTCGGTTTCGATGCCTTCGGCAATGACCCTGACGCCGAGAACATGGGCGATGTTGACGATGTTGCGCACGAGGTGCTGCTTGCGCGGCAATTGGTCGACGCCGGTGATGAAATGCCGGTCGATCTTCAGGTAATCCAGCGGGAAGTCGCAGAGCAGCTTCATCTCGCCGTGACCGGCGCCGAAATCGTCGATTGCCAGCTTGAAGCCTTCCTTGCGCATGCGGGCGATCAGCGCGGTGAACTCCGGCACGCTGGTATTGTCGAAACGTTCGGAAAGCTCAAAGCAGATGGAGGAGGCCGGTATGCCCGCCCGCGCCAGATGGCCGACGAGCTTGTCCAAAATGGCGTCGCCATGCGGGATCAGCCGCACATCGAGATTGAGGAACAGGGTGGCGGAGGAAAAATCGGGCAGGGTGGAGAATTTTGCGAGAGCGCGGCTTGCCAGCATCTGCTCGAAGGCCTTCAGCTCGCCATCCGCGGCAGCTTGATCAAGAAGCGCCAGCGGATTGGAAAAACCGAGCCGATCATGGCCGCGCATCAGCGATTCATAACCGAAAATCGTGCCCGTCGTCGCCTCGACAATCGGCTGGAACGCCGTTTCGAGCACAAGCTTGGCCATGGGAAACATGTGCCCGGAGGCAAAACGCCTGATGACATCATTCTCCAGCGTGACGGCCTGCATTTTATTCTCCGCTGTTGCCGGTCCCCATGTGGCTAACGTAAGGGGAGCCTGTCTCTTTTGCGGCGAACAATCGCAGATTACAGGTCAACAAAAGCTTTCACGACTGTGAAGCTTTCATGAACGTTTTATTACAACCCCATGAGCATTTTGGGGTTGTTGCGCCGGGCCTCATGCGCGGCGGATGTGTCCGGTGTGAGCGGCGTAGAGATCCGCAACGTTCATGCGCTCCCGGTCAGCCTCGACAGGCTCTGCGGACTTGGTGTCGACGCCATGTTCGGCGGAGGCCGCCCATAGTCTCAGCGCCGCCCTGACGACCTCGCTGCCGGATGCGTAAGCGCCGCAATTCACGGCCTCGCGCATTCTTGCTGCCTGTTCCGGGGAAATCGATACTGTTACCATTGGCATGATATCACTCCCTTCTTTAAACGCTGCGATCGGTCCTTCGATGTCCGGTTTGCGGATCGGGCGCCGTCGTGGTCTAGGCGGGCGTTTTTATCGTCTTTCGTCTGGCGCCGCTTCCAGCGAAATTTGTATCATCAGCGATATTAGCACGAAACGCGTTCCATTCCCAATTCGCAGTATATCACGGTTTAGTTTTTCCCCCGTGAACCGGGCGGCAGCATGGGGTTCGCCGCGCTGGCCGATGCCTGCGAAACTATCACTGTCCGGCGGCGGAAAATATGATCCATCGCAAATCAGCGACATAAAATGGCGCGTTTTTTATTGATTGATTGATCAATCAAGAATAATTTGCCATCCGTCAAGGAGACCCCTATGCCCAAGATCGGAATGGAGCCGTTGCGCCGCAAGGCGCTTGTGGATGCGGCGCTTCGCACCATAGGCCACCATGGTTCGCTGAATGTGACAATGTCTGACATCGCCCGGGAAGCGGGCGTGTCGGCAGCGCTCGCGCATCATTATTTCGGCAGCAAGCAGCAGCTTCTTCTGGAAACCATCCGCAGCCTGCTGCGTGACTTGAGGCGCGATGCCGTGGCGGCGCTGACCCGCGCTTCCGGCCCGCGTGAAAGGCTGAGCGCCATCGTGCATGTCTCCTTCCAGAGCGACCAGTTCACGCCCGAAACGGTGGCGGCATGGCTCGCCTTTTATGTCGAGGCGCAGCGTTCGGAAGAAACCCGCCGCCTGCTGGTGCTTTATTCCCGCCGCCTGCGCTCAAACCTCATGGCGAGCCTCAACCGGCTTTGCCCGCCGGACGATGCCGCGCGTATCGCGGAAGCGGCGGCGGCTCTGATCGACGGGCTTTATATCAGGCACAGCCTGCGTTTCGCCCCGCTTGGCCTCGCCTCCGCGCCGGCGCTGGTCGAGGATTATTTCGACATGCAGCTTAAATCTTTTCCCGATGGACAGCGCCCGAAGCCGTCTATCCGCGTTCTCAAGGAGACTTCGACATGACCATCGCCACGCCGCTCAAGGCGCAGCCGAAAGCCTCGCATTTCATCGACGGGGACTATGTCGAGGATAATACCGGCACACCGTTCGAGAGCATCTTCCCGGCCACCGGCGAAGTGATCGCAAGGCTGCATGCGGCGACACCTGCCATCGTTGAGCGCGCCATCGCCTCGGCCAAACGCGCGCAGAAGGAATGGGCGGCGATGAGCCCCATGGCGCGCGGCCGCATCCTCAAACGCGCTGCCGATATCATGCGCGAGCGCAACGATGCGCTTTCCACGCTGGAGACACTGGATACGGGCAAGCCCATTCAGGAAACCATCGTCGCCGATCCAACCTCCGGTGCCGATGCTTTCGAATTTTTCGGCGGTATCGCGCCGTCCGCATTGAACGGTGATTACATCCCGCTCGGCGGTGATTTCGCCTATACCAAGCGTGTGCCCCTCGGCGTCTGCGTCGGCATCGGCGCCTGGAATTATCCGCAGCAGATCGCCTGCTGGAAGGCTGCGCCCGCGCTGGTCGCCGGCAACGCCATGGTCTTCAAGCCCTCGGAAAACACGCCGCTCGGCGCGTTGAAGATCGCCGAAATCCTCATCGAGGCCGGCCTGCCGAAGGGCCTGTTCAACGTCATTCAGGGCGATCGCGATACCGGGCCGTTGCTGGTCAACCACCCGGATGTCGCCAAGGTCTCGCTCACCGGCTCGGTTCCGACCGGCCGCAAGGTTGCCGCCGCCGCCGCCGGTCATCTGAAACACGTCACGATGGAACTCGGCGGCAAGTCGCCGCTGATCGTCTTCGACGATGCCGATATCGAAAGTGCTGTCGGCGGGGCGATGCTCGGCAATTTTTATTCCTCGGGTCAGGTCTGCTCCAATGGCACCCGCGTCTTCGTACAGAAAAAGGCGAAGGAGCGTTTCCTTGACAACCTGAAAAGCCGTACCGAGGCGATGATCCTCGGTGATCCCCTCGATTACGCCACCCATCTCGGCCCGCTGGTCTCCAAGGCCCAGCAGGAGAAGGTTCTTTCCTATATCGAGAAGGGCAAGGCGGAGGGTGCGACGCTCGTCACCGGCGGCGGCATTCCCAACAATGTCTCGGGGGAGGGCGCTTATGTGCAGCCGACCGTCTTTGCCGATGTGACTGACGGCATGACCATCGCCCGCGAGGAAATCTTCGGGCCGGTCATGTGCGTGCTGGATTTCGACGATGAGGACGAGGTTATCGCCCGCGCCAACGCCACCGAGTTCGGGCTGGCCGGCGGCGTCTTCACCGCCGATCTCGCCCGCGCCCATCGTGTGGTCGACCAACTGGAGGCGGGCACGCTGTGGATCAACACCTACAATCTCTGCCCGGTGGAAATGCCCTTCGGCGGCTCGAAACAATCCGGCTTCGGGCGGGAGAATTCGGCGGCGGCGCTGGAGCATTATAGCGAGCTGAAGACGGTTTATGTGAGCACGGGGAAGGTGGAAGCGCCTTATTGATGGGCGGTGCGTGGGGCTTCACCCCCTCTGTCCTGCCGGACATCTCCCCCTCAAGGGGGGAGATCGAGATGCGGCGAGGTCGCGCCGATCTCAACGTTTGCGAATGAAGCGGTGGTAGCGCCGCTTGCCGATCTCCCCCCTTGAGGGGGAGATGCCCGGCAGGGCAGAGGGGGGTAAACCTCACCCGCCACAGTCAATCGGAACCAACGCTCATTGGAGAGCACAATCATGCAGGCAGATTACATCATCGTCGGTTCCGGTTCCGCAGGTTCCGCCATCGCCTATCGCCTGTCGGAAGACGGCCGTTATTCGGTGATCGTCATCGAGGCGGGCGGTTCGGACTTCGGTCCGTTCATCCAGATGCCGGCGGCGCTCGCCTGGCCGATGAGCATGAAGCGCTACAATTGGGGTTATCTCTCCGAACCGGAACCCAACCTCGACAATCGCCGCATCACCGCGCCACGCGGAAAAGTCATCGGCGGCTCGTCCTCCATCAACGGCCTCGTTTACGTGCGCGGCCATGCGGAGGATTTCAATCGCTGGGAGGAGCTTGGCGCGCATGGCTGGGCCTATGCGGATGTGCTGCCTTATTTCAAGCGCATGGAGCACAGCCATGGCGGCGAGGAAGGCTGGCGCGGCACGGATGGGCCGCTGCATGTGCAGCGCGGCCCGGTCAGCAATCCGCTGTTCCACGCCTTCATTCAGGCGGGTGCGCAGGCTGGCTTTGAACTGACGGACGATTATAACGGCTCCAAGCAGGAAGGTTTCGGCCTGATGGAGCAGACCATCCATGATGGCCGCCGCTGGTCCGCCGCCAATGCCTATCTGAAGCCGGCGCTGAAGCGCGGCAATGTCACGCTGGTCAAGGGTTTCGCCCGCAAGATCGTCATCGAGAACGGCCGGGCCGTGGGTGTCGAGATCGAACGCAAGGGCGCGGTGGAAACCATCACGGCCAATCGCGAGGTCATCCTGTCTGCCTCCTCGTTCAACTCGCCGAAACTGCTGATGCTTTCGGGTATCGGCCCTGCTGCGCATCTGAAAGACATGGGCATTGAGGTGAAGGCGGATCGTCCGGGCGTTGGCGCAAATCTCCAGGACCATATGGAGTTTTATTTCCAGCAGGTCTCCACCAAGCCGGTCTCGCTTTATTCCTGGCTTCCATGGTTCTGGCAGGGGGTGGCGGGTGCGCAGTGGCTGCTGTCGAAAGGCGGGCTTGGCGCCTCCAACCAGTTCGAGGCCTGCGCCTTCCTGCGCTCCGCGCCCGGCCTGAAACAGCCTGATATCCAGTATCATTTCCTGCCCGTGGCCATTTCCTATGACGGCAAGGCCGCGGCAAAAAGCCATGGCTTTCAGGTGCATGTGGGCTACAACCTGTCGAAATCACGCGGCAATGTCACGCTTCGCTCGGCCGATCCGCATGACGACCCGGTTATCCGCTTCAACTATATGAGCCACCCGGAAGACTGGGAGAAGTTCCGCCATTGCGTGCGCCTGACGCGCGAGATTTTCAGCCAGAAAGCCTTCGACGATTTTCGCGGGCCGGAAATCCAGCCCGGCGAAAATGTGGAGACGGATGAAGAGGTCGACGCCTTTTTGCGCGAGCATCTGGAAAGCGCTTACCACCCCTGCGGCACCTGCCGCATGGGCGACAGGGACGACCCAATGGCCGTCGTCGATCCCGAGTGCCGCGTGATCGGGGTGGAGGGCTTGAGAGTGGCGGACAGCTCGATCTTCCCGCATGTGACCTATGGCAACCTCAACGGCCCGTCGATAATGACCGGCGAAAAGGCGGCGGATCACATTCTCGGCAAAACCCCGCTGCCACGCTCCAATCAGGAACCGTGGGTAAACCCGCGCGCGGCCGTCAGCGACCGGTGAGGATCAATGGTAGTCGTCCTCGCGCTGGTGGCGGGCGGCGGCAATGGTGACGGTTTTCGGGCCATCAATGCGGAACAGCACGATACAGCCGGAGGAACCGAAGGGCAGGAGGAGCTCGCGTATGAGGCTGTTTTCGGCAGATGCCTTGCGGCAACTGAAGGGAAAATCGCCGAGAATTTCCAGTCCTGCTCTTATGGCGCGGATTGCTTTCTCAGCCACATCGATGTCGTAGGCGATCAGAAAATCATAGATGCGATCAAAATCGGCCAAGGCTTCTTCGGTATAGCGAAGCTCATACGTCATTTCCGCTTCGCGGATTTCGCAGCATCAAGTTTCTTTTGCATCATCGAAAGAACATCGTCGGTGCTATAATAAATGCCGGTGCGCTCCGCTTCTTCGAGTGACGCCAGCCCGCGCGCAATGAATTCCGCCTGCGATTTACGGATTTGCACCTGCCTGCGCACGGACTCTTCAACGAAGGAAGAAAGCGTCTCGCCTTCCTTCAGCACGCTTTCAGCAGCCTCGCGAAAATCCGCCGTCACCCGCAGCGAAGGGATCGTTGCCGTTTTCATGTCTACGTCTCCGTGCGTTGCAATTGCGACGCAAAGAATGTGCCGATGGGGGCGACCTGTCAAATGCAAAACCTTGCAATCACGTCCGGGGAGGCAGATAAACGGGCATCCCGCCCGAGAAACAATACCGAAATCACAGATCTGGACCGCCATGCCCGTCGACTACAAAAAGCTGAAGATGCTCCGCCGTTCCCGTGTCGTCTGGGGTTCCTGGCGGGTGTGGAGGCCGAGGGCGGTTTTCTGGATTGGCGCGATTGCGGTCGGCCTTATCAGCGTCGGCTTTGCATGGCTTGCGGATCGGGCCCAGCACCTTTTCTTCGCGGCGACATCATCGGGTGAATGGGCGTTTCTGCTGCCGCTCATCATCACGCCGCTCGGCTTCACCCTGTGCGCATGGCTTGCGATCACGGTTTTTCCCAATGCCGGCGGTAGCGGCATTCCCCAGGCCATCGCCGCCCGGCACCTGCGGGATGATGCGGACCGTTCGCGGCTTCTGTCGCTGAAACTCGCTTTCGGTAAGGTGGTACTGACGGTTGCCGGCCTACTCTCCGGCGCTTCCATCGGCCGAGAGGGGCCGACGGCGCAGGTCGGGGCTTCGATCATGCTACAGGCGGCGCGCTGGGGCGGCATGGCGCAGGCAAAGGGTCTCATCCTCGCGGGATCGGCGGCGGGCATCGCGGCGGCGTTCAACACGCCGCTGGCCGGCATCGTCTTTGCCATCGAGGAAATGAGCAAGACCTATGAATCCCGCGCCAACGGCCTTGTGCTGACCGCCGTCATCCTGTCGGGCCTCGCCTCGCTGGCGCTGGTCGGCAGCTACACCTATTTCGGCACCAGCTCCGTCATGGCGAAAACGACGATGGACTGGCTGCTGGTGTTGATCTGCGGTGTCGGCGGCGGCGCATTTGGTGCGCTGTTCAGCGCTGCGGCCCTGCGACTGTCCGCCCGTATCAGGCGTTTTGCCCAGACCATGCCGTTGAAGCGGATGCTGGCAGTGGCGGCAGCCTGCGGCCTTGCCTCTGCGGCAATCGGAATAGCGTCTGGAGGCGCGACATTCGGAACCGGCTACGAACAGGCGCGCGCCACAATCGAGGGTGAGGCGGCACCGGCATTCTTCTTCATCGAAAAACTGGCGGCGACTTTTCTGGCAATGATGTCAGGCATCCCGGGCGGCATCTTTGCGCCCTCGCTGTCGGTGGGCGCGGGTTTCGGCAGCACCATGGCGACCTTGCTCGGCACCAGCATCGGCCTTGGCGCGATCGTCGGCATGGCGGGTTATTTTGCCGGCGTGGTGCAGGCGCCGATGACGGCCTTTGTCATCATCCTTGAAATGACCGGTAATCATGAAGGCGTCATGCCCATCATGGCTGCATCGATGCTGGGATATCTGACATCGCGGCTTTTCTCCCGCGAGCCGCTTTATCATGGCCTGTCGCGGGTCTTCATCGCCCAGAGCATCCGCGCCAGACGCGCCGCTCAGGCCAGCGAAACGTAACCGTTTAGGCGCGGATGCCCGCCACGCCGAAATAACCGAGCCCCGGTATCTTCACGCCGGGGCGGCCAAAATCGATGCCGGCGACAAGACCAAGAAAATTGACCTCAAAACCGCTGCGGGCGCCTGCCGAAATGCCTAACAATCCGCCCAGCGAAACGCTCGCATCCTTCCAGTCGTCGGCTATGTGGTAAAACGCGCCGTCCGGCAGATAATCGCGGCCGACCGCATCCGGCGGCAGCACGACGCCCAGTTCCGGCACGCTGCGCAATACATGGGCGACGAAGGTGTTGGAGTTGGGGCCGGGATAGATGCGATAGCCGCCCGGCCGGCCATAGGGGTAATCGGCAATCGCCTTTTCGATCTTCGGGATCAGCTTTTCCGCCTCCGCGCCGTGAATGGCCACCACCTGGCGCGGCATGTTGGAATACCAGTAGGCGTCCGCCGCATAACCATTGTGGCGGATCGGCGTACCCCAGCCCACCTTGTCGTAACGGTCATAGCTCGCAGCACCGGGCTTTTTCAGAACGACCCAGGCATGGCTGGCGACGGAGCCCTTGAAACCGCCGGTCATGGCGGAAAAGACGTAGACGGCGGCTTCTCTGTCGCTGGATGCCGCCGGCAGCATGCCGGAGGACGACCATCTTGCGGCGTTCCAGCCGCGCGGATGGTCCTTCATGGCCCACAGCCCTGCCGATGCCAGCGCCGGCAGCAGATAGATAGTGGCAATCGCCAGCAGCAGACGTTTTGCAAATTTCACTGATAGCCCCGTGCATCGAAAAATCAATTGCGGTATCAACGACATAAAATCAGAATTTTTTGAGGCTGAGAGAATGAACAATTCCGTTACCGTCGAAGTCACCAGGGGCAATCTCGTCGAAAGCCGCCATCAGGGTCTTGTCGTGGTGGTGGATGGCGATGGCGGCGTGCTGTTTTCGGCTGGTGATATCGAGCGCGGCATCTTCCCGCGTTCCGCCTGCAAGGCCATGCAGGCGCTGCCGCTGGTGGAAAGCGGTGCTGCGGATGCCTATGGTTTCGGTAACCGCGAACTCGCACTTGCCTGTTCGTCCCATTCCGGTGAGGACGCGCATGTGGAACTCGCCGCTTCGATGCTGGAAAAGGCGGGCAGGGATGTGGATACGCTGGAATGCGGCGCGCACTGGTCTTCGGACCAGAAAACCATCATCCATCAGGCTCGTACGCTGGAAAAGCCGACGGCGCTGCATAATAATTGCTCCGGCAAACATTCCGGTTTCATCTGCGCCTGCTGCCACACCGGCACCGATCCCAAGGGCTATGTCGGTTACGACCACCCGCTGCAGCGGGAAATCCGCGCCACGATGGCAAGCCTGACGGGTGCTGCTCTTGGCCATGACAATTGCGGCGTGGATGGCTGCTCCATCCCCACCTATGCCGTGCCGCTCAAGGGGCTGGTGCATGGTTTCGCGAAAATGGCGACGGGCAGGGGGCTGGAAGCGGGGCGTGCGACAGCGTCGCGTCGTCTCATTGAGGCCTGCATGGCGGAACCCTTTTATGTGGCGGGCACCGGCCGAGCCTGCACGAAATTGATGCAGATTGCGCCCGGCAAAATCTTTGCCAAGACCGGCGCTGAAGGCGTTTTCGTTGCCGCCCTGCCGGAAAAGGGTATCGCCATGGCGGTGAAATGCGAAGACGGTACGACACGCGCCGCCGAAGCCATGGTATCGGCATTGCTCGCCCGCTATTTCGATGAAGGCAGCGCCGAGCAGCAGGCGCTGAGCGGCATGGCGAACCGGCAGATGCGCAACTGGAACGGCATCCATGTCGGCGATGTCAGAGTCGTCGGGCTCTAAATAACCTTTGACGCGGCCGGTTGCCGGCACGATGATGACGTGCCCTTTATGTGACGGCCATCCCATGGCCGCCGCGGGTCGGCGTCCGCATGAGGAAGAAACGGGCGCTTCATTGCTTTGGAGGTTGCATATCCATGTTCACATTGTTCTTCTCCCCCGGTTCCTGTTCCCGCGCCAGCCATATCGTGCTTGAGGAATCCGGCCTGCCTTACAAGGCCCATCGCGTCAATTTCGCGGAGGGCGAGCAACGCTCCGAGGCATTTTTAAAGATCAATCCCAAGGGCCGCGTGCCGGCGCTGGCCACCGCAAGCGGCGTGCTCACGGAGACGCCCGCCATTCTCGCCTTCATCGCCCAGATGGCGCCGGAAAAGAAGCTCGCGCCGCTCGACGATCCGTTCGAATTCGCGCTGATGCAGTCCTTCAACGCCTTCATTTCTTCCACCGTGCATGTCGCCCATGCGCATGGCCGGCGCGGCAGCCGCTGGGCGAATGAGGATAGTTCGCTGGCCGATATGAAGGCGAAGGTGCCGCAGACCATGGGCGAGTGCTTCGAACTGATCGAGCACGGCATGCTGCACGGCCCATGGGTTCTTGGCACGGCCTATTCCGTTGCCGATCCCTATCTTTTTGTGATGTCCGGCTGGCTGGAAAGCGATGGCGTGGATATTGCCCGCTTCCCTAGGGTGCATGACCACTTCCGCCGCATGAACGACCGCCCGGCGGTGCAGCGGGCGCTGGCGGGTGAGAGGGGCTGAGAGGCCCCAACTCGCTCTGGTGTTGCTCCGTCATCCCCGTGACAAGCACAGGAGTGAGGGCAGAGAGACGCGCTGGCGGAGTAACCTGCCGCTCAGGCCGCCTCGGCCGCGCGGGTATCCCACATCGTCTTGAACGCCGTGCGGGTCTGGCAGCGGTCCAGCCAGGCTTTCAGCGCCGGATGGGCATCGAACAGCGGCTTGTGGCCCTGCGCGTAACGAACGATTTCCGCCGCGTTGAGATCGGCCACGGTGAAACGGCCGCCCACCAGGTATTCGTGGCTGGAAAGGTGCTGCTCCAGTACCCGGAAGGGGCGCTTCAGCAGGCGGGCGGCGACATCGATCACCGCCTTGCCGCTATCGCTTTCCGACAGGCCTTCGGCGATGGCGGAGGAAATCTTCAGCGAATTGGTCTCGATTTCGGTCGCGGCAAAGAAGGACCATTGCAGCATCGCCGCATCTTCCTTCAAATCGACGGGCGCAAGCGGTCCGCCATATTTGCGGGCGAGGTATAGATTGATGGCCATGGATTCGTAAAGCACCATGCCGTCATCCTCGATGCAGGGAATGGTGCCCATCGGGTTGACCGCCAGGAAATCCGGCGAAAGCGTGTTGAGCGGCGCATCCGCAGCCAGCGGATCGGCAAGACGGCGGGCCTGTATCACAGGCACATGCTTGAATTCTATGCCGAGTTCCCCTGCCAGCCACAATGTGCGCGTGGCGCGGGAACGGTAGACACCGTAAATCGTCAACATCGAAATTACCCCTTTAACCTGTCAGATGGCGGCACGTTACGGTCTAGCCATTTTAAAGTGAAGCTGCGGATCGCAGGGTCAACTATGATTTTTTCTGATCCGTCAGGAGGTCCGTATCCGGCGAGAGCCGGCATTCGAAGCGGTCGATGAACCGTTCGAACAGGCGGGCGAAAGTCTCCACATCCTCCGCCGGCCATCCGTCCATGACGTCCTCGATGACGCTCATCTTGGTCCGGCGCATTTCCTGCAAAAGGCTGGTGCCGAGCGGGGTGATCTCGACAATGCTGCGGCGGCCGTCTTCCTGGGAAACGCCGCGTTTCAGCAGGCCGCGCCCCACCATATCCGCCACGACCCTGCTGCCACGCGAGGGATCGATGCGCATGCCCTCGGCAATCGCGCCCACGGTAACGTCGCCTTCCGCCCGGCGCAGAATGTCAAGCACGTCGATATGCGAAAGTTCCAGACCCGGAGCGAGCTTGGCAAGCGCCATGCGGCCGATGATGCGGCGGCCGATCATGATGCGCATGCGCGTCATCGTATTGCCGATCCGCTTGATGTCCTCAGGCAGATCCTCGCTCCAGTTTTCCTCAGTCTTCACGCTTCATCGTCCCTTTCGATGCAGTTTCCCGATCACATTTAGCGGCATTAGCATAGATGTCAAAAACTTGCCATTGACATATATGTGCTGATAGCACACAAATTGCCGCAGTAAAACCGCCGAAAGCCAACGAGATTTTTCATGGATATGTCCACCGCCCCCGTGGCGCCGCTTGTGTCGGATCATCGGCGCAGGCTCATCGTCTTTCTATTCCTGATGCTGGCCATGTTCATGGCGACCCTCGATAACCAGATCGTATCGACAGCACTGCCCACCATCGTCGGTGAATTCGGCGCGCTGGAGCGTTTCGGCTGGATCGGCTCGGCCTATCTTCTGGCGACCAGCGCGGTCATGCCTGTCTACGGCAAGCTCGGCGATCTCTTCGGCCGCAAATATGTGATGATCGCTGCGGTCGTCATTTTCACGCTCGGCTCGCTTGCCTGCGGGCTGGCCTGGTCGATGGATTCGCTGATTGCGGCCCGCGTGCTGCAGGGGCTTGGCGGCGGCGGCATCATGGTGTCGATCTTTTCCGTCAATGCGGATCTGTTCGAACCGCGCGAGCGCGCCCGCTACCAGAGCTATTCCAGCCTCACCATCATGGCGTCAGGCAGTGTCGGCCCGATCCTCGGCGGCACGATGAGCGACCTGTTCGGCTGGCGGTCGATCTTCCTCATCAACCTGCCGCTCGGCATTATCGTCATTGCAGGTCTGGCGCTGATGCTGCCCTATCGCCGTCCGGCCCGCCAGCCGAAGATCGATTATCTCGGCGCGGTCCTCTTGGCGGCCACCATTGCCAGCGTGGTCTTCTGGGCAGACAGCAGCGAATTGTTCGGCTCGCTGATCGCAGGCCCCAGCCTTGGCATCATCGCTTTCGCCGTCATCGCCGCTTTCCTCTGGGTGCAGGTTGAACGCGGCGCGCCGGAGCCCGTCGTGCCGCTCAGGCTCTTCAAGGACAGCACCTTTCCGCTCTTGATGATCGTTTCGCTGACCAGCGGCGGCATCGGCATCGGCATGGTCAATTATTACGCCCTGTTCCTGCAGACCACGACCGGGCTTTCGCCTTCCCATGCCGGCCTGTTTTTCATCGCCGTCACCGGCGGCATCGTCATGGGTTCGCTTTCGGCCGGGCGGCTGATTTCGATCACCGGCGTCTACAAGCCCTTCTCGGTGGCGGGTCTCACCATCAACCTCATCGCCATGCTGCTCTTCACGCAGATGCACGCCGGAACGCCGCTTTGGGTGATTGCGGTCCTCATGTTGGCACAAGGCTTTGCTGTCGGCCTCGGCCAGCAGGCGCCGATCATCGGTGTGCAGAATTCCGCACCCAAGGCGGATATCGGGGCTGCGAGCGGCGCGGTGACGCTGACCCGCATGGGCGGCGCGGCGATCGCGATCTCGGTCTATGGCGCCATCGTATCATCGAGCCTCAGGGGCGTGGCCGTCGATATTCCCGGTGTCGGCAAGATCGAGGAGCTGACGCCGAAAATCCTCTCCGAACTTCCCGCCGCCTCACAGGCCGCCGTCGCCTCGCTTTATTCGGATGCCTTCACGCCGCTATTCTTCGCCGCAGCCGCAACCGCCGCCATCGGCCTTGCGGCGGCGCTGATGCTGAAGCCGGTGCGGCTGCCGGCAGCGATGCAGGCAAAGCCGGCGGAAGAGGCGGCGGAGTAGCATAGCGAGGTTAACCGACAGGTCGTGAACGCCGCCTCACGCGGCGTTTAATGACTTTTCAACGGCCAGCCGAAAGCCCAGCGCATGCAGGACCTTCTGCACGGTTTCATAGCGGAGCTTCGAACCGGGCCTAAGCGCTTTATAAAGGCTTTCGCGGCCGAGACCCGAAGCATCCGCAACGTGCGACATTCCGCGAGCCTTGGCCACCGCGCCAAGGGCGGCAATGAAGACGTCGGGGTTCTCGTCTTCCATGGCGATTGCCAGAAATTCGATCATGGCTTCGTCGCTATCCAGGTAGTCTGACACATCGAATTTGCTAAATTCCGTCACGGCCATCCCTTCCTATTGTCTGTGCTATCTCGATTGCGCGCTTTATGTCCCGCCTCTGGAAGACTTATCGCCGCCGACCAGAAGGAAATAAACCCTCTTGCCAACGCGAGTGAAATAGACCCGATAACCGGGACCGAAGTGGATGCGCATTTCTGAAACGCCTTCACCCACCGGCGCGCAATCGCCGAAGTTCCCATGCTCGGCTGCCGTGAGACGATGAAGAATCCGCACTTTTCCGGCACGATCTTTCAACACCTTCAGCCATTCGTCGAACTCTGCCGATTTCTGGAAACTGTTCATGACAGCATGTATCCGATTGGATACATTTCTGCAAGTGTAAATCCCATGGCTACCGTGTAAGCCGGTTATGCGCTGGCATTGCGCCTGCGAACTTCGTACCAAAACTCCATACGGCCGCGGCTCAAAGCCGAAATGACGGGGCTAAACAAAAACACCGCCACTGGAAATTTAATGCCCGTTCCGCGTTATTCTCGCAGCACTTTACATTCGCGCGGGCGGCCCTATCTCAATGAATATGAAGCCGGAACAGCTGTTGAATTCCACGCCCAAGGGCCTCTATTGCCCGGCGGGCGATTTTTATATCGATCCCGTCCGCCCGGTGGCGCGGGCGCTCATCACTCATGGCCATTCCGATCACGCCCGCGCCGGCCATGGCGCGGTGCTGGCCACGCGCCAGACGCTCGATATCATGCGCATCCGCTACGGCGAGGATTTCTGCGGCAGCGAGCAGGCGGTCGCTTTCGGTGAGAGGGTGGATGTCAATGGCGTGACGGTGGGTTTCCATCCGGCGGGCCATGTTCTCGGCTCCGCCCAGATCTCCGTGGAAATGAACGGCATGCGCATCGTTGCCTCGGGCGATTACAAGCGCGGCGTCGACCCCACCTGCGCACCCTTCGAGACGGTACCCTGCGACGTCTTCATCACAGAGGCCACCTTCGGCCTGCCGGTGTTCCACCATCCCCTGCCGCGTGTGGAAATCGGCAAGCTGCTCACCTCCATCAAACAATTTCCAGAACGCACCCATCTGGTCGGGGCCTATTCGCTGGGCAAGGCGCAGCGCGTCATCCGGCTTTTGCGGGATAATGGCTATGCCGATCCCATCTATATTCACGGCGCGCTGGCGCGGCTTTGCGATTATTATGTCTCTGAGGGTATCGATCTCGGCGATCTGCGCCCCGCGACGCTCGAAAAAAGCGATCCTTCCGCCTTCAAGGGCGCGATTGTCGTCGGTCCGCCCTCGGCGTTTCAGGAGCGCTGGGCGCGCCGTTTCAACGAGCCGCTGATTGCCTTTGCGTCCGGCTGGATGATGGTGCGGCAAAGGGCAAAGCAGGGCGGTGTGGAGCTGCCGCTGGTCATATCAGACCATTGCGACTGGCCGGAACTTCTGGAGACGATCAAGGAAATTTCTCCGCAGGCCGTCTGGGTCACCCATGGCCGTGAAGAGGCGCTGGTGCGCTGGTGCGAATTGCAGGGCATTGCCGCCAAGCCGCTGCATCTTGTCGGTTACGAGGATGAGGGGGATTGAGATGAAAGCCTTCGCCACCCTTCTCGATCGCCTCGTTCTCACCCCCTCGCGCAACGGCAAGCTGAAGCTGCTGACCGATTATTTCCGCGATACGCCCGATCCCGACCGGGGTTACGGGCTGGCGGCGATTGCCGGCACGCTGGACCTCAAAAGCGTCAAGCCGGCCCTGCTGCGCGAGCTGGTGCTGGAACGGATGGATGAAGTGCTGTTCCGCTATTCCTATGATTATGTCGGCGATCTGGCCGAGACCATATCGCTGGTCTGGGGCAATATCGGCGGCGCGGATGACGCTGAGGCTCAGGACCCGCGTCTCGGCGAAGTCGTCACACTGATGAATTCACTCGGCCGCACGGAGGTGCGCGGCGCGGTGCGCGATCTGCTCGACCGGCTCGATACGTCCTCGCGCTTCGCTTTCCTCAAACTTGCAACCGGCAGCCTGCGCATCGGCGTTTCGGCGCGGCTGGCGCGTCAGGCGCTGGCGGATTTTGCCGGGAAAGACATCACCGAGATCGAGACCCTCTGGCACGGGCTGACGCCGCCCTATACGCCGCTTTTCGCGTGGCTTGAGGGCAGGTCGGACCGGCCGGTGCTGGCGACACCAGCCATCTTCCACTCGGTGATGCTGGCGACGCCGGTGGCCGATGGCGATCTCGATGGGCTAGACCCGTCCGACTATGCCGCCGAATGGAAATGGGACGGCATTCGCGTGCAGCTGTCCCGCGCCGGTGGGACACGAAAACTCTATTCCCGTTCCGGCGACGATATTTCCGGCGCCTTTCCAGACGTTCTGGAGGCGATCGATTTCGAAGGCGTGATGGATGGCGAGTTGCTGATTGGCGGGACAGTGCGGTCCAACAATCTCACCCGCACCTTTTCCGACCTGCAGCAGCGGCTGAACCGCAAGACGGTGACGGCAAAGATGCTGGACGACTATCCCGCCTTCATCCGCGCCTATGACCTGCTGTTCGATGGCGAGAGCGATATCCGCGCGCAGACCTATCTGGAGCGCCGTGGCAGGCTGTCCGATATCATCGAACATGCCCCGCATGACCGTTTCGACCTGTCGCCGCTGATCGGCTTTTCCAGCTGGACGGAGCTCGACACGCTGCGTGCCGCGCCGCCCGATCCTGTCATCGAGGGCGTGATGATCAAGCGCCGCGACAGCACCTATCAGGCCGGCCGCGCCAAGGGGCCATGGTTCAAGTGGAAAAGAGATCCCTATAATATCGACGCTGTCATGATGTATGCCCAGCGCGGCCACGGCAAAAGATCGAGCTATTATTCCGATTTCACCTTCGGCGTCTGGGCGGAAGGCGAGGGTGGCGAACAGCTCGTACCCGTCGGCAAGGCCTATTTCGGCTTCACCGATGCGGAGCTGGAGGTGCTGGACAAGTTCGTTCGCGACAACACCGTCGAGCGCTTCGGCCCGGTGCGGGCGGTGCGCGCCACGCCGGATTTCGGTTTCGTGCTTGAAGTGGCCTTCGAAGGCATCAACCGCTCTACCCGCCACAAATCCGGCGTCGCCATGCGCTTCCCCCGCATTGCCCGGCTGCGCGCCGACAAGCTGCCGGCGGAAGCAGACAGGCTTTCGACGCTGGTCGCGATGATCGATGGCGCGGAGGGGTAGGGGGCTGCGCCGCTTCCCTCATTACCGTGACTAGTGCAGGAGCAAGGAAAGTGTTTTGTCCAGAAATTGCCATGATGGCTGCGAATACATTGTTGTCATTCGCGAATCCGTGATTGGACAGCCTCCCGCCGCAGTGTTGAACTGCTGATACAACCATCCTCGTCAGGTGAACATATGGCAGACAAACGCTTTCTTTCCTCACCCTTCGGACAGGAAGAGAGCTGCTTGATCTCGCCGGGCATGACGCGGCGCAGAGTGCTGGCAGGCGCCATGGGACTGTCAGCGGCAGTTATCCTGCCGCCCGCCGTGAAAGCGGGCATTCCCACACCCGAAGTTTTGCCGCTGGAAAGGCAGGATTATGCGGAGGCCCGCCGACGTTTCCATACCCATCTGCTGCGCAAGATGGCCGCGCCAGAAAAATCCTCGGCGCTTGGCACGCCGCCAGGGGCGGAGCGTGTCACCTATTCCGGCGGGCCGGATGGCTCGATCGAACTTGTCGCCTGGCTCTCCCACTATCAGCCGTCAAAAACGCTGAAACCCGCCGTACTTTTTCTCCACGGCGGCAACGCCACCGGTGACGGCCACTGGGCGCTGATGAAGCCCTATTGGGAGGCGGGCTTCGTCGTGATGCTTCCATCCTTTCGCGGCGAAAACGGCCAGAATGGCAATTATTCCGGCTTTTACGACGAAACGGCGGATGCGCTGGCGGCGGCGACCTATCTGGAAAACCTTCCCGGCATCGACAGGAAGCGGTTCTTCATCGCCGGCCATTCCAATGGCGGCACGCTGACGCTTCTGGCCGCCATGAGCCGCAAATTCCGCGCCGCCGCGCCCATATCGGCAGGGGTCAATTCCTGGCGTTATTTCAACCGCTATAGTGACGAGATCTGTTTCGACGAAACCGACGAGCGCGAGTTCATCATGCGCTCTTCCGTCTGTTTCGGCCCCAGCCTCAAATGCCCGGCGCTGCTTTTACGCGGCACGGAGGAGCGGCCCTTCGATGCCGATCACCAGCTTTTTGTGGACCGCGCCCTGACATCCGGCTTCAAGGTCGATAAAAAACTGCTGCCCGGCAGCCATAATGGCGTGGTTCCGGGCGCGGTGGAAGAAAGCATCCGCTTTTTCAATGGTTTCGTCTAAACGCGATATTGCGCGGCTGCTTGCCGGCGCATGGCGTCCTAGTTTTTGACGATGGACGTCTTGGCCTGCTCGGCCCACCATGCGCCGTCTTTTTTGTCGGCATATTGCGCGCGTTTGTTGGTGAATTGCCCCTGCGTGCACATTTCGCGGTAATTGCGAACCGGCAGCCCGAGTTCCTTGACGACGGCATGCACCACCGTCGGACCCGTCATGTCATAGACGCTGACGAGCGTTCCCTCTTCGATATTCTGGGCAATACGATCGGCCATCAGCCTCAGCGCCGGGTGACCGGGTTTCGATGCCATGAAGTAATTTGTGATTTCGCCATTTTTCATGGCGATGAAAACGGCGTCTTCATCCGCGCCGATCACATCTTCCGGGCGGGCCGCAAAGTTGGAATCGATATCCAGATAGATGCCGCCTTCCTGCAGAAGAACCAGAATACGCCAGAAATCCGCCTTGGCGGCGCCGACCTGCAATCGACGGAAGGCATCGGCATAACGTCCGGGAAAATGCCGGTCGATATAGGCCTGGCACGCCTCGTCATCATGGTAGCGATATTCGAATTCCGGCGTCAGCCAGCGGTTGAACAGGAAATTCGCATAGATCGGCGTCGTTACCCGGTTGGAGTAATTCGTCTGCCAGATGATGCGCGGAATGGCTTTTTCCGATTTCGGGCTGCGTCTGGCAGGCTGATACTCCGGAAGCGTCTTTCTTCTGCCGGGGCGGATGAAGAGATCGATGGAGAAAACAACCTTGACGATGTTGCCGCCGATCTTGATCGCGCGGTACGCAATGCGGTTATAGCCAGTTTTAACCAAGTTCAGCGCTCCTGCGCGTGGAATCGTTTGTCACGCGCGTGGAAAACGGCGGCACGCGGTATTTATTGGACGCAATTAGTTTGTCAATACGCTGAAAATGAGACCGGCCGAGCCCGGATTAACGAGGCTCGGCCGGTTTGGGAGGGGCTGCAATCAGGCTTTGTTGCGGTTGAAATATCCAAGCAGCCGCATGGCGTTTGCGGTGACCAGAACCGTAGCGCCCGTATCGGCGAAAACGGCGAGCCACAGGCCGGAAAGGCCGGTGACGGTCGTCACCAGAAACACTGCCTTCAGGCCGAGCGCGATCGTCACGTTCTGGCGGATATTGCTCATGGTGGCGCGTGACAGGCCGATGAGGCGGGCGGCATCGCCGACATTGTTGCGCATCAGCGCCGCATCCGCCGCTTCCATCGCCACGTCAGTGCCCGAGCCGATGGCGACGCCGACGCTGGCCGCCGCAAGGGCCGGCGCATCATTGATGCCGTCACCCACCATCACCACGGTCTTCTTTTCGGCAAGCTTGCGGATTTCCTCGACCTTGTTCTGCGGCAGGAGTTCGCCGCGCGCCTCAAGGCCCAGCTTGTTGCCGATGGCCTTTGCCGTGCGGGCATTGTCACCCGACAGCATCAGCGAGGAAATGCCCATCTCCTTCAGCGCTTTCACACCTTCGGCGGCATCCTTGCGCGGCTCGTCACGCATGGCGAAGAGGCCGCTTGCCGCCCCGCCGACTATCACGACGGCCACCGTCTTGCCTTCGCTCTCCAGCGTGGAGATGCGGTCGGCCAGTTCCTTGGAGACGGTGCCGACTTCGGTTGCAAAGCGCGGCGCGCCGATGAACAGGTCTTTTCCGCCGACATTGCCCTGCATGCCGCGACCGGAAATCGCCTTGATGTTGGAGCCGGGCAGGGGCTTCACGCCGAGCTTTTCGGCATGATTGACGATGGCGCGGGCGAGCGGATGGCTCGATTCATGCTCGATGGTCGCGGCCGCCGCGATCAGGCCGGCCTCGTTGCCGTCAAGCGCCACAACGTCAGTCACGACGGGTTCGCCAAGCGTCAGCGTGCCGGTCTTGTCGAAAGCGACGGTTTCGGTGCGCGCCAGCATTTCGATGACCGCGCCGCCCTTCACCAGCATGCCGTGGCGTGCCGCAGCCGAAAGGCTGGAGGCTATGGCCGCGGGAACCGAAATGACCAGCGCGCAGGGGCAACCGATCAGCAGCAGGGCGAGACCGCGATAAATCCACGTATCCCAGTCACCGAGGCCGGCGAGCGGCGGCACGATGATGGTGAGCACGGAGATCGCCACGATCAGCGGCATGTAATAACGCGAGAAGCTCTGGATGAAGCGCTCGGTCGGGGCACGCGCATCCTGCGCTTCTTCGACAAGCGTGATGATGCGGGCAATGGTGTTGTCTTCCGGCGCGCGGTCGACGCGGATGCGCAGCGAGCCGTCATGGTTGATCGAGCCGGCAAAGACGCGTGCGCCCTTTTCCTTGGCGACGGGAATGCTCTCTCCGGTCATCGGCGATTCGTCGACGCTGGACTGGCCTTCCATGACAACGCCATCGGCGGCGATACGGTCGCCAGGACGCGCCACGACCACCTGACCGATGCGCACCTGATCGGCGGCAACCTGCCGAAGCGCACCGTTTTCTTCCACCAGCGCCGTCTTCGGCAAGAGCGAACCGAGCGCCTTGATGCCGGAACGTGCGCGGGCGGCGGCAAAGCCTTCCAGCAATTCACCGACGGAGAAGAGCAGCACGACAATAGCCGCCTCTTCCGCCTCGCCGATGATGATCGCGCCAATGGCGGCAATGGTCATCAGCATCTCGATGGTGAAGACCGCGCCGAAACGGGCGGCATTGAAGGCATTCTTCGCGATCGGGAAAAGCGTAACCAGCGTGGCGATGATGAAGGCATAACCGCCCCATGCGGGGAAGGTCAGTTCCGCCGCATAGGCAATGGCGACCAGAATGGTGCCGGTGAAGGTGTTGCGCGCCTTTGCGGTGCGCCACCAGACGCCTTTTTCATCCGCGCCATGGGCATGCCCCACTTCCGCGGCCTGCGCTGCAGACACCGGAGCGGAACCATGCGAATGGCCTGCATGGTCGTGGCCGGAATGATCGTGACCAGAATGGTCATGTTTGGAGTGGTCATGATCATGCCCGCTGCAGGACGCGTGATCGTGCCCGGAATGGTCCTGATCTGAATGGTCATGATCCGAATGGTCGTGGTCGTGGTGATGCCCGCCGCACGACCCATGGTCATGGTCGTGATCCGCCACTTTTTCGCGCGCGGTCTTTTCCTGCGGCAGCAGGGCCGGTTTAAATCCGAGCTTGCGCAGCGTGTCTTCGATTTTTTCGACCGGGGTTTTGTTCTCGGCCAGCGAGAGGTTCAGCCGTTCGCGGGCAACCGAGACCTTGACGTCGCCAACGCCGGGCAGGCGGGAAAGCGCGGTTTCGATCTTCGCGGCGCAGCTGCCGCAATCCATGCCGCCGACCGAAAAGGTCAGCGCATTGTTCTTGTCAGCGGCCGTTTCTGCCTCGTCATGGTGGTGACCGCCGCAGGAGGAATGGTCGTGATGATCGGCCTCGACCTTTGCCTGGGGAGCCTTTTCGCGCGGCAGCAAAGCGGGTTTGAAGCCAAGCTTGCGCAGCGTGTCCTCGATTTTTTCGACCGAGGTTTTCTGTTCGGCCACCGAGAGGTTCAGCCTTTCACGGGCAACCGACACCTTGACGTCGGCAACGCCGGGCAGGCGTGAGAGCGCGGTTTCGATCTTCGCCGCACAGCTGCCGCAATCCATGCCGCCGACCGTAAAGGTCAGTTCCTCCGATTCCCTGTTCAAACTGCCGCGTGTCGAAATATTCATGGTTTCGCTCCTGAATTCCAGTCGACAGTCAATCTGGCACCTCTAGCAACTAGAGCTTCAAGAGGAAAAATGCGGGGTTTCGATTTTTTTTGAAAAACCGACGCCAGCTTCGCGCCAGCCGCACGGTTCATCATGTCGGTAGATTGGATTCCATGAAGCGGTTCAGATGATAGCACTCCTTTTGAAAAATGGTCGCCGGGCGGCCTCTCTGGTCGGGCTTGCGCTGCTGCCTCTCATGAGCGGCTGCCTTTTCGTGACGGATACGACCCGGATGGACCCTGACGTCTTCGTCAGGGAAACGGCGCCGGTGTTCAATTTCAACTCCGTCAGTTCCAATCGCCAGCCGGAACTGCCGCCGCAGCCGGGCCAGCTTTCGACGCGCCCGCCGGATCTGTTCAGAACCCGCTTCCATCAGGAATACGGCCCGCCGGTGCGCGGGCAGGGGCTCAATGCGCCGCAGGTGCAGGGTTTTAACGCGCAGCAGCCGCAGGGCCAGACGATGGCCTATGGCCTGCCCGTCTCCAACCCGCTGCATCGGGTCATGTATGGCCCTATCCGCGACGAGGACCGCTCGCTGCCCGCCATTCCCTATGGGCGCATCGATCCGCGTTATCTCCGGCAGGAAGTCAGTTACCAGACGGCGGAAGCGCCGGGCACCATCGTCGTCGATACAAGGCAGCATTTCCTTTATCTCGTGCAGTCCGGCGGCAAGGCGATCCGTTACGGCGTTGGGCTGGGGCGTGACGGTTATGCCTGGTCGGGCCGCGGCAAGATCCAGTGGAAGGCGAAATGGCCGCGCTGGACGCCGCCCGATGAAATGGTCAAGCGCCAGCCGGAACTCGCCTCCATCTCCGCCGCCAATGGCGGCATGACGCCCGGCCTCAACAACCCGCTCGGCGCACGCGCGCTTTATATTTTCAAGGACGGCAAGGACACGCTTTACCGCGTGCATGGCACACCGGACTGGCAGTCCGTCGGCAAGGCAACGTCCTCCGGCTGCGTACGCATGCTCAATCAGGATGTGATCGATCTTTACGAACGCGTGCCGCAAGGGGCGCAGATTGTGGTTATCTGAACACGTTCTAAAAGAAAGAGATATGGGACCCATTCCGCCAGCACCTTGTGACTGGCTTTTAGCGGTCGGTTAACTATTTTCGCAATACGCATGACACGGAACAAATGACGTACAACAGCGATATAGCCGTTCGAAATGTGGGACAAACCGGCCTTATGACAAGCACCGACACAGATCTTTCCAGACGCACCTTCCTTTCCCTTCTTGGCCTCTCCTCCGCTTCGCTTCTCGCAGGCTGCGCCTCATCGGGCACGGGAGACGCCATCCGCCAGCAGGCGAGCGCCATCGGCACCGATTTCCGGCAGATGTTTTCGCCGGGCGTCAGCGATGCGGAACTGGCCGTCATGTACGGCTCGGTTGAGGATGGCGGTTACGTCATTCCCGCCGTACCCTATCAGAAAATCGACCGGCGTTATTACCGCCAGCGGGTTGTCGATCCGACTGGCGAGCGCCCGGGCACCGTTGTCGTCGATACACGCTCGCGCTTCCTTTATGTCGTGGAGCAGGGCGGCAGCGCCATGCGTTACGGCGTCGGCATCGGCCGCGATGGTTTCGCCTGGTCGGGCGAGGGCGTCATCCAGTGGCGTCAGAAATGGCCGAAATGGACCCCGCCGGATGAGATGGTCGCCCGCCAGCCGGAACTGGTCAAATATTCCTCCAAGAATGGCGGCATGCCGCCGGGCCTGAAGAACCCGCTTGGCGCGCGCGCCCTTTATATCTTCCAGAACGGCAAGGACACGCTTTACCGTCTCCACGGCTCGCCGGAATGGAATTCCATCGGCAAGGCAGTCTCTTCCGGCTGCGTGCGCCTGATGAACCAGGACGTCATCGACCTCTATGACCGCGTGCCGCAGAAGGCCCGTGTGGTGGTCTGGCAATAAGCCGAAAACGTTTCGAATAAAAAGGCGGCCCTGGGCCGCCTTTAATTTAAGGAAAACCTGTCCCATACTCGACGTCATCCTCGGGCTCGTCCCGAGGATCCAATTACGTCGCACTAAATCAATACGTTGCAGATGCTCGGGACAGGCCCGAGCATGACGGCAGAGAGATTATCAGCCCTTGCGACTTGCCGGAGGGTTACGGACGGCTGAGACTGTCCTTAAGCGCATTCACCCGGTCGCGAATCTGCACCAGTTCCTCCAGCCCGCAGCCGGTGGCGCTGCCGATCGCCGCCATGATCTTCACGCCCTCTTTTTTGAGGTTCGCGCCCTTGGGCGTCAGGGCCACCAGCACCTGCCGCTCATCCACGGTGCCGCGCTTGCGGGTGATCAGCCCCGCATGTTCCAGCCTTTTCAGCAATGGCGACAGCGTGCCGGAATCAAGGCCCAGCATTTCGCCAAGCGCCTTGACGGTGGACGTCTCCTTTTCCCACAGCGCCATCATGACCAGATATTGCGGATAGGTCAGCCCGATCGGGTCGAGCAGCGGTTTATAGGCGCGTGTGAAGGCGTGTGCCGCGCCATAAAGGGCAAAACATATCTGCTGGTCCAGCCTCAACAGGCTTTCCATCTTCTTCTCGTCGCCCTCTGCGTCCATTTTCGTGCTCCAAAATCAACCGGGGAGGGAACAATCAGCCCCCGCTTTCGGTTCCTGCCGCATGGATGCGCGGCGAAATTTCGTGAAAATTATCGCAAAAAACGATTTCGTATTCAACGTGCAAAATTATATTGCGCACAATTAAATTGTTCGCTATAAGAACTCAACACCAACCCGAAGGAGTAAATGTCATGCCCATTCTTTACACGACCAAAGCATCCGCCACCGGTGGCCGCGCCGGCAACGCCAAGTCGGAAGACGGCGTTCTCGACGTTACGCTGACCGTTCCGAAGGAACTGGGCGGCGATGGCGCCCGTGGCACCAATCCGGAACAGCTTTTCGCAGCCGGTTATTCCGCCTGCTTCCTGGGCGCGCTGAAATTTGTCGCCGGCAAGGAAAAGGTAAAGATTCCTGAAGACACCACTGTGACGGCAACCGTCGGTATCGGCCCGCGCGAAGATGGCGGCGGTTTCGGCATCGAAGTGTCGCTGAAGGCAAATATTCCGGGCGTCGAGCGCGAAGTCGCCGAAAAGCTGGTTGCTGCCGCTCACATCGTTTGCCCTTACAGCCACGCCATGCGCACCTCCACGGAAGTGCCGGTCTCGGTGGCCTGATCCAATCCGCGTGAGCAATTCCATGTGAGCAATGAGGCCGGGTTTATCCCGGCCTTCTTGTTTGTGGAAAGAAATATGCTATATTCTTTCCAAGGAAAGGATGTGCGCCATGAATATTCACGCCAAGACCGCCATGGATCCTGCTTCGCAGGGCAGGGTCGTCACCAAGGCCGTTATGACCGCTGCCGAGCGGCTGGGCCTTAATGCCGCCCGTACGGCGGATATTCTCGGTGTTTCCGCCCCTACGGTGTCGCGCATGAAGCGGCTCGATTTCCTGCTGGAGCCGGGCGCCAAGTCTTTCGAGCTTGCGGTGCTGCTGATCCGGGTTTTCCGTTCGCTGGATGCAATCGCCGGCGGCGACGAGGCGGTAGCCAAAAACTGGCTGCGCAATCACAATACGGCGCTTGATGCCGTGCCTGCCGAGAGGCTCACCACCATTACCGGATTGATCGATGTCCTCTCCTATCTGGACGCCCGACGCGCTCCTGTCTGAAAAACGCGCCGCATCGGGAAAATACTGGCGGCTGGTGGAAGCGCAGCATCAGGTATCCACCATGAAGCTGGTGGATACGGTGGAGGAGCAATCGCTGCTGGAAGATATTCTGGAGGCGAGCAAGAGGCCGTTTCCGCCGGAATGCGCCGGTTTCGACTATCTTCTCGCCACGCCCTTCCGTTATGGCGCTGCCTATCCGCATGGCTCGCGGTTCCGCCGGGCCGGGTTCACCGAGGGCGTTTATTACGCCGCCGCGAAGGTGGAAACGGCGCTTGCCGAAATGGCCTTCTACCGGCTGCTGTTTTATGCGGAATCCCCCGGCACGCCGCTACCCGCCAATCCCGCCGATTATTCCGCCTTCGCCGCCCGTATCGCCACCGATGCGGCGCTGGATTTGACGGAACCGGAACTGAACCGCGACGAGGAGCTGTGGACCGATCTGCAAAATTACGAGCCATGCCAGGCGCTGGCCGAGCAGGCACGTCTGGCGAAGATCGAGACGATCCTTTACCGCTCGGTGCGCGATCCCGCTGGCGGCCTCAATATTGCGGTCCTGTCGCCAAAGGCCTTTGCCGAAAAAATGCCGGTGGAGCGGATGAGCTGGCGCATCCGCCTGTCGAAAACCGGGGTGCAGGCGCTGTGCGAATTTCCGATGCGCAGGACGGGGTTTGCGGTCTCGGATTTCGCCGGTGATCCACGCCTCGCCAGCCTGTTGGGCTGACGGGCGTTTTGCTTGTTTTACCTCGGCCCTTTGAGGACAATCAAGCCGAGGCGAAAAACGCTTCGGGATCGTCGACTTCCACCAGCCTGCGCTTGTTGATCAGCCAGAAACGGGTTCCGACCGCCCGCACGAAACTTCTATCGTGCGAGACGAACACGCAGCTGGCCTCACGGCTGATGATTTCCGCCTCCAGTGTTTCCTGCCCGTCTATATCAAGATGGTTGGTGGGCTCGTCCAGCAGGTAGAAATTCGGCTCCGCCAGCCGCAGCGCCAGCATGGCAAGCCGCGCCTTCTGGCCGCCGGAAAGCGTGGCGATGCGGCGTTTCTGCATCTCCATGTCGATCCCGGCACCCGCGAGCAGGCCATGAATGCGCTGATCGCCAATATCGAAGCGACGGGTCATGAACGCCGCCGGCGTGCTGTCGTCGTCGATTTCGGCAAGCGACTGATCGACATATCCGGCCACCAGCGAGGGCGTGGCCTTGACGCCCTCCTGTATCTGGCCCGCGCCCGAGACCGCCGCCTGCAGAAGCGACATCAGCCGCGTCTTGCCGACGCCGTTGCGGCCGAGAATGACAATGCGGTCACCCTGGCGGACAAATTGCCGGCCGGTGCGAAACAGCAATGTTCCGTCCGGCGTCGAAACGGGGACATCTTCCAGCGTCACCAGAACCTTGGCATGGGTGCCGCGATTGGCGAGCTGGATCTTGCCGACGGAGCGCTCGGCATGGGCGGGCCGCGCCTTCTCCTCCAGCTTTTCGGCGCGCTGGCGCAATTGTTTGGTCTTGACGGTCAGAAGATCGCTGCCGGAGTTGATGCCGATATTGTTAAGCTTGGCGGCCTGCCGGCGCAATTGCTGCGCGGTTTTCATGTCGCGCTGGAAACGCCGCTCATCGGCGGCATCCTCCTCTTCCAGTGCTAACCGCGCATGGCCGTAGGGCAACCGGAACAGCGCCGAATTTTCCGGCCGCAGGAACAGCGTGGTCTTCGTGACATTGTCGAGAAAGGCGCGATCATGGCTGACGATGATAACTGCGGTATCGCGCGGCAATTCAGCGAGCCAGTTTTCCAGCACGTTGATTTTTTCGAGATCGAGATGGTTGGTCGGCTCATCGAGCAGCAGGACGTCAGGCTCGGTGATCCATGCCCGCGCCAGCATGGCCAGCCTCTGCCAGCCGCCGCTCAGCTCTTTCAGGCGGCGCTCGCGGAACGGCTCCGGCACCAGCATCGCGTCGAAAATAATGTCGGCGCGCCAGCTTTCACTGTCGATCGTGTCCGCTGGGAGTGCGGAAAGCACGGCGTCCCGCATCGTCTTTTCCATCAGCGGGGAGGGCAGATGCTGGTGGACGATGGACTGCGTCAGCCCGCGCAGCCGGGTGATATCGCCGCTGGTGGCGTCCAGCTCACCGGCAAGGCAATTGAGCAGGGTGGATTTGCCGCAGCCATTGGCGGCGACGATGCCGATGCGATCCCCTGCATTCACGGTGAGGCTGAGATTGGAAAAAAGCGGCTTGCCCAGAATGATTCCGAGGTTTCGAAGCGTGATGATGGTCATAATTTGTCTCTGGCGAAACGGACCCGCGACGAACCGTGGTCTGCGGCAATGCAGTACGGGGTTTCGGTTCGGGATGATCCGTCGTGAAAACATGCGCAACGGCAGACAAGCTGCATTCTGCGCGGCCTTTTGGGCAAACCAGAGTTTTGGTGTTCCGGTCAGCCCTGCAAACGCGTCTGCAGGGCAAAAAGGTGGCAGAGCTGACGATTGCGCCAGAAGCAGGAAATATCCATGCGAAGCCTCCTTTCTTGAAACGGATTGAACCGCTCCACCATTAACAGCGGTGGTTGTTCGAGGCAATGGCTTTTGAAGCGGGGTGCCGTGCGGGAGAATGCGGCAGGCCCGCACTCTCATGTTTCAATCAGCTCTCGACCTTGAGCGGCTTTATTGCTTCGCGACACGCGCGCGCAGCTCTTCAACATGGGCGGCGATTTCAGGCGTTACGACATCGCCGAAATCCTCCATTTCGAACATCGGGCGGATTTCGATCTCGCTGCGCTCCAGCATCGGGTTCGGGCAGCGTTTCACCCATTCCACGGCCTCGTCCATGTCCTTCACCGTCCAGATCCAGAAACCGGCAACCAGCTCGTTGGTATGCGGGAAGGGGCCGTCAACGACAGTGCGGCTGTCGCCGTCGAAAATGACCCTCTTGCCCTTGGAGGAGGGGTGCAGGCCGTCACCGGATTGCATGATGCCGGCATTGACCAGTTCCTCGTTGAATTTCCCCATTGCCTCCATCAGCTCGGTCGTGGGCATGACGCCATCTTCGCTGCTCTTGGTGGCTTTTACAAAAACGATTGCACGCATGATCTTTCCTCCTTGATCGCGTTGTCCTTGTAGTTTCGCTCCCCGGCACGACGGCCGGATGACATTCTTGCGCACAAAAATGGCGTTATGCCGTCATCCCGTCAGCCGAGATCGATAAGGTCGCGGCGCAGCCGGTCAGGATCGCCGCTGCCGATGCGGGCCTCGATTTCGGCATGGGTCTGTTCCCAGATGGGGAAGGCGGCGGCGAGCACGGCCATGCCATCAGCCGTCAGCCGCAGCCGCTTGCCGCGCTTGTCTTTCGGGTCCTGCTCGATGCTGACCAGCCCGCGCCGTTCCAAAGGCTTCAGCGCCGCCGTCAGCGTCGTGCGGTCCATGGCCAGAAGATTGGCGACCGGTCCCATCGGCGGCGGCTCCGGCCGGTTGAGCGACATCAGCAGCGAAAATTGCCCATTGGTGATCCCGACCGGCTTCAGCGCATTGTCGAACAGCCGCGCCAAGGCCCGCGCCGCACGCTGCGCATGCAGGCACAGACAGGCGTCCCGCACGAAAAGAGTTGTCGAAAAAGGAATCACGCTGGCGTTTGACATGGGATAAATATGTTGATATCAACCTAATTAGTCAAGCGGAACTTGATGTCTCGCGGACTGTTAATTGCCTTTCAACACAGAAATAGGCGGCGCCCTGCGTTAAAGCGGAGCGGCGCCGTGGTGAAAGACGGATCCAAGGAGGAAAGATCATGTCTCATCCCGTCGTTTCGAAAGAGGAGTGGCTTGCGGCCCGCCGCGATCTGCTGGTGAAGGAAAAGGAACTGACCCGCGCCCGTGACAAGCTGAACGAGGCCCGGCGCGCGTTGCCCTGGGAGGAGGTGACGAAGGAGTATATTTTCGACGCGCCTTCCGGCCCCAAATCGCTACAGGAACTGTTCGGCAACTGCAGCCAGCTGATCGTCTACCACTTCATGCTGGCGCCGGACTGGGAGGAGGGCTGTGTCGGCTGCTCCTTCTTTGCCGATCATGTCGATGGCGCGCTGATCCACCTCAAGCATGGCGATGCGGGTTTCGTCGCGGTGTCGCGCGCGCCGCTTGAAAAGATCGAAAGCTACAAAAACCGCATGGGCTGGAAATTCCCGTGGGTTTCCGCCGAAGGCAGCGATTTCAACTATGATTATCAGGCCTCGTTCCGCGACGAGGATATGACCAAAGGCGAAATCACCTATAATTACCGTGACATGGCGCCCTATGGCGACCTGAAGGACCTGCACGGCATCAGCGTTTTCGCCAAGGGCGATGACGGCAAGATCTACCACACCTATTCCACTTACGCCCGCGGCGCGGAGCAGACGCTCGGCACGCTGATGCTTCTCGATCTGGTGCCAAAAGGCCGTAATGAAGAGGAGGTAATGGATTGGGTGCGCCGTCACGACCAGTATGAGGACGCACCGAAGGCCGCTTCCTGCTGCCACTGAAAACTGACGGACGAGGAGGAAACGAAAATGGAAATGGAAATCGCCAAGCCGCAGAAGGAACATGAATTCCTGAAGAGGATCGTCGGAGACTGGGTCATGACCTCCAGTTCCGGTCATGAGGACTACAATGCCGACGACCCGTCGCAGCAATTCACCGAGACCGTCCGCTCCATCGGCGGTTTGTGGATCATCGGCAACGGCACCGGCAAGATGCCTGACGGCACGGATATGACAGCCGTGATCACGGTCGGTTTTGATCCGGCCAAGGGCAATTTCGTCGGCACCTGGGTAGGGTCGATGATGACCAATCTCTGGGTCTACAAGGGCTGGCTGGAAGAGGACGGCAAGACCCTGACGCTGGAAGCGGAAGGTCCCGCCTTCGATGGTTCCGGCGGCACCGCTACCTATCACGACGTGCTGGTGCTGCATGATGATAATCACCGCAGCTTTTCCGGCAGCGTCAAGCAGCCGGACGGCACATTCAAGACCTTCATGACATCGGAGTTCCGGCGCAAGGCCTGAAGCCCGCCGGAATTTCACCTGAGCACCAGCGCCGCCGCGTCCCGCGGCGGGCAATGGCCGAAACACACCCGCCAAACCCTCCATAGGAGACGACAATGTCCGATACACATGGAAAATTCATCTGGGTCGAATTGATGACGCCCGACATGGAAGCGGCAGCCCGCTTTTATGGTCACGTCGTCGGCTGGCAGACCAAGGATTTCGGCTCGCCGGAAATGCCCTATCTGGTGCTGGAGGCCGATGGCAAAGGCATGGGCGGCGTCATGGAACTGACCGACGAGCACAAGGGCCAGGGCATTCCCCCGAACTGGACCGCCTATGTCGATGTCGACGATGTGGACGCTACGGCGAAACAATTCGCCGAAAAGGGCGGCGCGATCAGACGTCCCCCGCAGGATATTCCCGAAATCGGCCGCTTTGCCGTGGTTGCCGATCCCTTTGGTGCGGTGCTCTGTATCATGACGCCGCTGCCGATGGAAACCGGCGGTTTCCCCGAGGATATGCAGGAAAAGCAGGGCCATGTCGGCTGGCATGAACTCTTCACCGATAATGTTGATGAGGCCATGGCCTTTTACGGCGACGTGTTCGGCTGGACCAAGGATCATGATTTCGACATGGGCGACATGGGCCCGTACCGCATCTTCGCCTACAAGGGCAAAGCCGTCGGCGGCATAATGAAACGCATGCCGCAGGTCCCCGTCTGCCATTGGGGTTATTACTTCAATGTGGATGGTATCGATGAAGCCATTACCCGCGTCAGCACCGGCGGCGGCAAGGTCGTCAACGGCCCGATGGAGGTTCCCGGCGGAAGCTGGATCGTCAATTGCGTCGATCCGCAGGGCGCCTATTTCTCGCTGGTTTCGCAGAAGAAATAATCCTGTTTTCTGACGATCTGCCGGAGCCCGCTCCGGCAGATCACCGCTCTCTCGACAGGCGGACGTGATCGATAAAGGCTCGCAGTTTCGGCGCAAGGTTACGACGGCTGGGGTAATAGAGATAAAATCCTGCAAAGGTCGGGGAATGGTCCTCCAGCATGGAAACGAGCTGCCCGCTCTCCAGATAGGGGCGGAACGTTTCTTCCATGCCGAATGTGATACCCGCACCGGCGCAGGCCAGCTTGATCATCAGCTGCATGTCGTTGGTGGTGAAATCAGGCTCCACCGCTACCGCGAATTCGCGGTCGTTTTCGGCAAATTCCCACCTGTATGGCGCGACACCCGGACGGGCTCGCCAGCCGATACACCTGTGCTCTATCAACTCGCGGGGCTGCGTTGGCAGACCGAAGCGGTCCCGATAGCCAGGGGAGCAGACGGCGAGCTGCCGCTGCGGAGCGGAAACCGGAACGGCGATCATGTCCTGCGCGATCAGTTCTCCAAGGCGCACGCCAGCATCGTAATGTTCGGCGACGATGTCGAACTCCTCATCCGTCACGACGATATCAAGCTGCACCTCGGGATGCATGTCCGCAAAGCTTGCAAGCAATGGGCCGGATAAAAATCGCTCGGCTATCGAGGAAACCGCAAGGCGCAGCTGCCCGCGCACGGCGCCGCTCAGGGAAGATGCAGCATTGGCTGCCTGGACGAGATTGCCGATGGATGGCGAGACGTCCGCATAAAGCTGCTGCCCCGCTTCCGTCAGGCTGACGCTGCGCGTCGTTCGCTGCACAAGCGCTATTCCCATTGTCTCTTCAAGCTTGCGGATGGTCTGGCTGACGGCGGACCGGGTTATGCCGAGCCTGTCCGCGACGGCCCGGAAGTTGCGCTCCTCGGCAACCATGCAGAATGTCGAAAGGGCGTTGAGATCAATGTTCATTGTTTAGAAAAACTATCCATTGAGGTAATTATTGAGGCGGTTATCACGACAATGCCCAAGCTTTATCTTGTCCGCAACGGTCGCTTCCAGAAAAAGCGGGCCGTAACACCAAGGAGAAAGCCATGACATTGAACAAAGTCGTTCTCATCACAGGTGCATCGAGCGGGATCGGTGAGGGTATTGCAAGGGAACTGGCCGCTGCGGGAGCAAAGCTGGTGCTCGGTGCGCGCCGCATGGACCGCTTGCAGTCGCTTGCCGGAGAATTGCGCGGGAAGGGCGTCGAGGTCACCATCCATCCGCTTGATGTTACTGACAGACAGAGTGTCGAGGCCTTTGCGGAGGCAGGGCGCAAGGCTTTCGGGCAGGTCGACGTCATCGTCAACAATGCCGGCATCATGCCGCTATCGCTGATGTCGTCGCTCAAGGTCGATGAATGGGACCGCATGATCGACGTCAACATCAAGGGTGTGCTTTATGGCGTCGCCGCCGTTCTACCCGAGATGACCGCCCGTTCTTCCGGCCATATCATCAACATCGCCTCCATCGGTGCGCTCGCCGTTTCGCCCACGGCTGCCGTTTATTGCGCGACGAAATTTGCGGTGCGGGCGATTTCGGACGGGCTGCGGCAGGAAAACCACGACCTGCGGGTTACCTGCATTCACCCCGGCGTGGTGGAAAGCGAACTTGCCCACACCATCACCGATCCGGCCGCTGCGGAGCTGATGCAGACCTATCGGGCCATCGCCTTGAAACCCGACGCCATCGGCCGCGCGGTGCGTTACGCCATCGAGCAGCCCGATGATGTCGACGTCAATGAAATCGTCATCCGACCCACCGCTGCCTGAGGAGGCCGACATGAAAGCGATTTTTCCAACCGTGCTTGCGATTGCCACGCTTGCGGGAAGTGCCGCCGCCATCGCCAATCCGCAGCAACTGGATGACAGGCTGAGGCGTGGCGATGACGTCGTCCGCAACCTCAACAATGGCCGGCCCCAGGCCAATCTGGAACGTTTGCGCCAGGAGTTTCCTTTCCTCGCCGAAGCGACCGAAGGTTACGCGCTGGGGGAGGTGTGGTCGCGGCCGGGATTGGACAACCGGACCCGCCAGCTGGCCGCCGTTGCGGTCATGGCGGCCCTTGGCGAGCGTGATCTGATGAAGGTCCATGCCGGTTATGCACTCAATGTCGGCGCAACCGACGAGGAACTGAAGGAAATGATCTATCTGATCACGGTTCCCGCAGGTTTTCCCAAAGCCATCGCCGCATCCCGGACGCTGGCTGAGCTGTTCGAGGAACGCCGCGACAACGCTGCATCGGGAGGGCAAAGGCAATGAATATTGTTTCGACATCGGTTGCGCTTCTGCTCGCAACGGCTTCCGCCGATACGGGCTCCCGCAAAGCGAATAACGCCATGGACATGAACATGACCGAAACGGCTCAAATCCAGAACCACCCTTACATCGGCATGTGGGTCACCGGCGATGGCCATGTTCGTCAGGAGCTTTTGCCCAATGGTCGTTATGACGAGGCGCGGGGCAACCGCAAAAGCGCTTATCAGGGGCGATATGAGGTGAAGGGAAACCATATCGACTACTGGGACGATACCGGTTTTACGGCCGACGGCGAATTCGTCGACGACATCCTCTATCACGGCGGCATGATCTTCTATCGCCAGAAGTAGTAGCTGTGCCAATCAAGCGCCGCCCGCCCCATCGGGAGCGGGCGGCGTGCCTGTTTCTATCGCTTCAAACTACCCAAAATCCCGCGCACGATGGCGCGGCCGACGGATGTGGCGACCGAACGGGCCGCACTTTTCATCGCCGCCTCGATCACCGTTTCGCGCTGGTAACCCGTGCGGCGGGCGCCGCCATTGCGGGAACCGGTGGTGGAAGCCTGCGTGGGTTCGTCGCCGAAGCCCGGCAGACGCCAGCGGCCGGAAGCAGTTTCGGACTGGTTTGCGGCATTTTCCTCTTCCGCACGTTTGGCGGCTTCCGCGTCCGCCGCCTTCTGGGCGCGGGCGGCGAGGATTTCGAAGGCCGATTCCCGGTCGATATCCTTGTCGTATTGGCCCGCGACAGGGCTCACATCGATCAGCGACCTGCGCTCCGCATCCGTCAGCGGTCCGACACGGCCGGAAGGCGGGCGCACGAGGGTGCGCTCGACGATGGAGGGTGCGCCCTTGTCATGCAGGGTCGAGATCAGCGCCTCACCGGTGCCGAGCGTGGTGATGGTGTCGGCAGTGTTGAAGGCCGGGTTCTGGCGGAAGGTGTCGGCCGCCGTGCGCACCGCTTTCTGCTCGCGCGGCGTATAGGCGCGAAGCGCATGCTGTACGCGGTTGCCGAGCTGGGCAAGAACGGTTTCCGGCACGTCGAGCGGGTTCTGCGTCACGAAATAGACGCCCACGCCCTTGGAGCGGATAAGGCGCACGACCTGTTCCACGCGTTCCACCAGCACCCGTGGCGCATCGTTGAAGAGCAGATGCGCCTCATCGAAGAAGAACACGAGACGCGGCTTTTCCGGGTCGCCCACCTCAGGCAGTTCTTCGAAGAGTTCCGAGAGCATCCAGAGGAGGAAGGTGGCGTAAAGGCGCGGGTTCATCATCAGCCGGTCGGCGGCAAGAACCGAAATGGTGCCGTGCCCGTCCGTGCCGACGCGCATGATGTCGGCGATCTTCAGCGCCGGTTCGCCAAAGAAATTGGCCGCGCCCTGCTGTTCGAGAACCAGCAGCCCGCGCTGCAGCGATCCGACCGAGGACTTGGAAATCAGGCCGAACTGGTTGGAAAGCTCCGTTGCGTTTTCGCCCATATAATTCAGGAGCGATTGCAGGTCTTTGAGATCGAGCAGCGGCAGCCCGCCCTGATCGGCGATCTTGAAGGCGATGTTGAGCACGCCTTCCTGCGCTTCCGAGGCATCCATCAGCCGGGCGAGCAGCAGGGGGCCCATTTCGGCGATGGTGGCGCGCACGCGATGGCCTTTTTCGCCGTAGAGATCCCAGAAGATGACGGAGGATTTACCGTAGGAAAAATCGGTGAAGCCGATCTGCTCGACGCGTTTCTGCACCCAGTCCTTGGCTTCGCCTTCCGCCGCGATGCCGGAAAGGTCGCCCTTGATATCGGCGCAGAAAACCGGCACGCCGGCCTTGGAGAAACCTTCAGCAAGAACCTGCAACGTCACGGTCTTGCCCGTTCCCGTCGCGCCGGTGATCAGGCCGTGGCGGTTGCCGAATTTCAGTTCCAGATATTCGCCCTTGTTCAGGCTGTCGTCCGGATTGCGGCTGGTCCCGATATAGAGCTGTCCGTCCTGCAACATCGACCATTTTCTCCTGCGGCTGATGCATGACCCTTAAAATCGCGCCGGATTTTGCAAAAGTCATGTCCGAATTAAAAGCGTAGCTGGCATGCGATGACCGTTCCTCGCGAAAGCGGCCTTTTCATAGTTTGGTTGTGATGATCTTATAAGGACAGTTTCAAGGCGCAACAACTGCTTGATGCCGATGAGGAAAAACCGCTTGATGAAAGTTGCCGCACCTGTTCGTGGCCGCTTGAATGCAGCATGAGATTGTTTTACGTTGACGTTAACGTCAGTTATTCGATGTTGGCGTCGTTTTTCAACAGGAGGCAAGAATGAACGAAGTCGTGGATCAGATCGCCGTAAAGGCGGGGATCGACCCTGAACTGGCTGAAAAGGCCATTGGCATGATTCTCGGTTTTCTCCAGCGCGAGGCCGCAGACGGCCCGATCGCGCGGATGATCGAAGCCATTCCCGGCGCCAGCGATCTGGTGGCGCAGTATAATGGCGAGGGTGCCGGCGGCGGCGGCGGTCTGCTCGGCGGCCTGATGAGCGCCATCGGCGGCGGCGGCATCATGGGTCTCGGCCAGCAGCTGATGAGCCAGGGCCTCGGCATGAGCGAGATTTCCACGCTCGCCAAGGAAACCATCTCCGTTGCTCGCCAGCATGCGGGCGATGAGGTTGTCGACCAGGTGATCGCGTCGGTTCCGGGCCTCAGCCAGTTCGCCTGAGGCGAAACTACTCCATAGCGGGGCGCGGCGGCTGTTCATTGAACAGGCGGCGCGCCTCTTCTATTTCGGCATGGTGCGTTTCCGCCCATATCCAAACGCCGCAAAAGGCGCTGCCCAGCGTGCGGCCGAGGTTCGTCAGAGCATAATCCACATGCGGCGGAATGACGGGGTGCACGGTGCGGCGCACCAGCCCGTCGCTTTCCATCTGCCGCAGCGTTTTCGTCAGCATCTTCTGGCTGATGTTGCCCACCAGCCTGCCGATCTGCGTGAAGCGCAGCGTGCCGTGCTCTTCCAGCACTTCCAGAATGAGCATCGTCCATTTGTCGGCCACTTTGGCAATGATGTCCTGAACCAGCGCCTCTATCACCGGATCGGTATCCGTGGGCGGGGGAACCTTGCGCCGGTTCTCGATGGCCGGGTCGGCCGCGTGCCGTTTCACCTTACACTCTCCATTGGGTAAGTATAAATCTTTTAGGTGCCTACTTTCGATTGGAGAGTATCATAGCTAACTTCCTTTCAGCCAACAAGCAAAGGATGTTCCAATGAAAATCACTGATAACACCATTCTCATCACCGGCGGTGGTTCGGGCATCGGCCGGGCGCTGGCGGAAGCGTTTCATCAGGCAGGCAACAGGGTCATCATTTCCGGCCGCCGCCAGGCCGTGCTCGACGAGGTGACGGGCGCCAACCCGGGCATGGCCTCGATGGTGATGGATGCGACGGACGCCGCAGGTATTCGCGCATTTGCCGAGGCGCTGGTGAAGGCCCATCCCACCCTCAACGCCGTCATCAACAATGCCGGCATCATGCGGCCGGAAGACATCGTCGCGGCACCGGATTATCTTGATACGGCCGAAGAAACCGTCGCCACCAATCTTCTCGCGCCCATCCGCCTGACGGCGGCGCTTTTGCCGCATTTCCTAAAGCAGCCCGCCGCCACAGTGCTGACTGTCTCCTCCGGCCTCGCCTTCGTGCCCATGGTGCTGACCCCCACCTACAGCGCCACCAAATCGGCCATCCATGCCTATTCGGTTGCGCTGCGCGAGCAGTTGAGGGAGACGCCGGTGGAAGTCATCGAAATCGTGCCGCCCTATGTGCAGACGACGCTGATGGGTGAGGGGCAGGCGAGCGACGAAAGGGCGATGCCGCTCGAGGCCTTCATTTCCGAGGTGATGGATATTCTTGAAAATCGCCCGGACGACAAGGAAGTGGTGGTGGAGCGCTGCAAACCGCTGCGTTTTGCCGCGCAGAACGGCAATTTCGATCAGGTCTTCGCCATGATCAACCATATGCATCCGTAAACCGCAAAGTCTGTTGCGACCGGACGTCCTGTGATAGCCTCGCGCTCTTATCCGCGGAGCGCGTGCTTTCATGGGCCAAGCCCAGTTCCTGATGTCGAAAACCGTTCTGCCCGGTGTCTCCGCCGTGGTGGCGGATAGCGATCGTTCTTTTCCGCGCCACATGCATGATCAGTTCGGCATCGGCCTCATCGAACGCGGCGCGCAGAAATCGCTCTCCGGCCGCGGTATGGTGGAGGCCGGCGCCGGCCATGTCATCACCGTCAATCCGGGCGAGGTGCATGACGGCATTCCGCTTGGGGAGGGCGGCCGCGCCTGGCGGATGCTTTATCTCGACATCGATATCGTCCGCGACGCCATCGCCGATGTCTGCGAGAAGGATCGAGGTTCTTTCGAATTTGCCTATCCCGTCGATGCAAGGCCGCTAGCAGCTCGGTTCTGCACAGTCTTTTCTGCGATGACCGCAAGGCAGCGGCCGGGCGAGACCCTGCATGGCGACGAGGCCCTGCTGATGCTTTTGGCGGATGCCATGGAGGTGGCTGCCAAATCGCGCGAAACTACTGCGCTCAACAGCATAAGACGGGCGAAAAGCAGCATCGATGACGATCCCGTCCGGCCGTTCCGCCTCGCCGATCTGGCGAGCGAGGCCGGCATGAGCCAGTTCCGTTTCCTGCGGGCTTTCGCCAAGGCGACAGGCCTGACGCCGCACAGCTATCTTCTCCAGCGGCGCGTGCATCTGGCCCGGCATGCGCTGGCCAGCGGTACGCCGCCTGCCGAGGCGGCCTTTGCCGCCGGTTTTACCGACCAGAGCCATTTGAACCGGTTTTTTGTGCGGCAATTCGGCGTGACGCCGGCGGTTTATCGGGCGGCGTTTTCGTAGATGCTTTCTCCGCCCTCATTCCTGTGACAAGCACAGGAATGAGGGAGAGTGGGTTGGCCCAGCCCCTCAGCCTGCTATTACCGCGCGAGCCTTCGAGCATCAGTTCTGCAATTTCATCCAAGACGCCCACCCCACGCACCATCATGCTCCTGTCCTCCACCCACAGGACATACCCGCACCATGACACCCGAATTCCTCATCACATCCTTCATCGTCGCCGCTTCTCCGGGAACCGGCGTGGTCTACACGCTGGCCGCCGGGCTCTCGCAGGGGGCGAGGGCGAGCGTGATTGCGGCCTTTGGCTGCACCCTCGGCATCGTGCCGCATCTGCTCGCCGCCATCACCGGTCTTGCCGCCATTCTGCACACCAGTGCGCTGGCCTTCGGCGTCGTCAAATATCTGGGGGTCGCCTACCTCATCTACATGGCGTGGAACACGCTGCGGGAAGACGGTGCGCTGAAGATCGACGATACCAGGGAACCCCAGAGGACCGCCCGTGTCATCGGCGAGGCGATCCTCATCAATCTGCTGAACCCGAAACTGTCGATCTTCTTTTTCGCCTTCCTGCCGCAGTTCATCGCACCGGATGAGGCTTTGCCGACATGGCGCATGATCGACCTCGGGCTGGTCTTCATGGCCATGACGTTTCTGGTCTTTGCGCTTTATGGCTGTTTTGCCGCCTCGGTCCGGCGGCAAGTGATGTCACGCCCGGCGGTTCTCGCCTGGCTGAGGCGCAGCTTCGCCGCCGCCTTTGTGGCGCTGGGGGCGAAGCTGGCCCTGACCGAGCGGTGAAACCCGAACCGGACTGCCCCGCCGGCTTAGTCGTCCCAATCGGGCGCGAGGTGGCCGGGGCTGACGATGCGGCCGTTCGGTTTGGCCAGCGCGTGGATCGCCTGCATTTCCTCTTCCGTCAGCGCGAAATCGAAAATGTCGAAATTCTCGTTGAGGCGGCTTTCGGTCGCCGTCTTGGAAAGCGCCACAATGTCCGGCTGCTGCACGGCCCAGCGCAGGGTCACCTGTGCGGCGGTCTTGCCGTGTTTTGCGCCGATGTCCTTCAGCACGGGATCGTTCGGCACCTTGCCATCGGCCATCAGATAATAGGCCGTCACCGACATCCCGTGTTTGCGCGCGGCCGAAATCACCTTCGTCTGGTCGAGATAGGGGTGATATTCAATCTGGTTGGTGGCAAGCGGCGTGTCAGACAGTTTCACCGCCTCTTCGGTCAGCGCCACGTTGAAGTTGGAAATGCCGATATTGCGCGCCTTTCCGGCCTTGCGCACCGCATTCAGCGCGCCCATGCGCTCGGCAAGCGGCACATCGCTTTTTGGCCAGTGCAGCAGCAGCAGATCAACATAGTCAGTCTTCAGTTTTGCAAGGCTTTCATCGACGGAAGCGAGAAAATCGTCGTGGCGAAAGCGATCCACCCAGACCTTGGTGGTGAGAAATATATCGTGCCGGGAAATGCCTGACTGAGCGATGACCTCGCCCACGGCCCCCTCGTTCTTGTATATCTGCGCGGTATCGACGTGGCGGAAACCGAGTTTCAGCGCCTCCGGCAGAATGCGCCTGACATCGTCTTCTGGAATGCGGAAGGTGCCGAAACCGAGGGCGGGAATATTCGCGCCATTGGCGTTGACGTGATACATGGGATGTCTCTCCTGTTTGCTGAAAACATGGTCGGCGGCAGATGCCGGGCGGGGAAGCCGTCCTTCATTAACTGGTGTCCGCGCAATCGGTTTCAACCCGGCGGCGGCGATATCACATCAGCACGTAATCCACCGGGCGCGGATCGGCCGGCAGATCGGTCTCGCCCATCGCCTCGCGCAGATTGATCTCGATGGTGGTGGCGAGCGAATTGATCGGCAGCGCATTGAGGCCGGCGCCGAATGGGTCTTCCAGCTCGTCGGACAGCGCATCGAGACCGAAGAACGTATAGGCGATGAGCGTGGCGGTAAACGGCGTGGCCCAGCCGAGCAGATCGGTGAAACCGAACGGCAGCAGCAGGCAGAACAGATGCGCGGTGCGGTGAAGCAGCAGCGAATAACCGAAGGGAACCGGTGTCTGGCGGATGCGCTCGCACGAAGCCTGCGCCGCCCCCATCTGCTGCACGGTGGCATCCAGCATCTGTAGCTGGATATCGCTGATCTGCCCCTTGCCATGGGCGGAGATAACGGCGGCGGATATTTCCCGCAGCAGCTTATCCGGTTTGTTGCGGCTGCGCGCATAGGCCTCTGAAATGTCATCCGGAATGAGGCGGGATGCGGTGGCGGTCGCATCCCCGGGGCGAAGGTGCGAGACCAGCGCGTGGCAGAAGGCGATGACAAGATCGGTGATCCGCCTGCGGGTCACGGGATCGGCTACATCCTGCCGGCTTTCCAGCATTACGGTCTGGCGCGAAAGCGTGCGGGCGACGGTGATCAGCGCGCCCCATTGTTTGCGGGCTTCCCACCAGCGGTCGTAACAGGCATTGGCGCGAAAACCGAGGAAGACCGAAAGCGCGATGCCGAGCAGCGAGAATGGCGCGCCGTTCAACGCCGGCACCAGATCCGGCCGGTCCTTGTGCGCCCAGACGACCAGCGTCGACAGCAGGAACACCGCAAGCACCTGCGGGAAAATGCGGACGATGATGGAACCGCGCACGATGAGGAAAAGCTGCAGCAGGTTCGGTTTTGGACGAACGATCATGGCGGAAACTCGAAATGCCTGTGGCGGGTGAGGGGGCGTGAAAATCCCTGGCCTTATCTACATGATGGCGGCGCGGCCTTGTCCACCCTTTTTTGCATGGTTGCACCGGGCGGCTGGCCGCGTTACGCGTCTATCGCCGGGATCGTCAACGGTATGATCCGACTATGCGGGTGGAAGGAAATGTCGCGTGTCACGCTCACAACGGCTTCTTGATCTGTTGCAGATCCTGCGCGCCCACCGCATGCCGGTCAGCGGTACGGCCCTTGCCGCGCAGACCGGCGTCAGCCTGCGCACGCTTTACCGCGATATAGCAACGCTTCAGGCGCAGGGTGCGGATATCGAAGGCGAAGCGGGGGTGGGTTATGTGCTGCGTCCCGGTTTTCTGTTGCCGCCGCTGATGTTTTCGCAGCAGGAGATCGAAGCGCTGGTGCTCGGCTCGCGCTGGGTGGCGGGCCGCGCCGATGCCGGGCTGGCCGAGGCCGCCCGCGCCGCCCTCGTCAAGATCGGCGCCGTGCTTCCCGATGCGCTGCGCGAGGAACTCGATCATTCCACCCTGCTTGTCGGGCCGGGGCAGGGTCTTGCCGCCATCCATATCGATCTGGCGGCTATTCGCGATACGATCCGCAAGGAAAGCAAGGTCGTCATCACCTATCGCGATGAAAAGGGAGAGGTGACGGAGCGGGTGATCTGGCCCTTCGCACTCGCTTTTTTCGATCTGGTGCGGGTGGTGCTGGGCTGGTGCGAGACGCGGCAGGACTACCGCAGTTTCCGGGCCGACCGCATTGAAAATTTCCGTCCCCTCGACAGCCGTTATCCGCGCCGCCGCCAGGCCCTGCTGAAAGAATGGCGCGAACGGGAAAAACAGCGGCGGCGGCACCATGCTGACAAAAACTGACAGTAGCGGGGTCTAGAAACCGTTCATCCGCAACACAGGAGAACAGCCATGAACCACCCCGATTTCACCATCCTCTACGTCGATAACCCGCCGGCCAGCACGGAATTTTACAAGGCCCTGCTGGGTGCGGAGCCGGTGGAATCCTCACCGACATTTTCGCTGTTCGTGCTTCAAAACGGCATGAAGCTCGGCCTGTGGTCGCAGCATACCGTGGAGCCGAAGGCATCGGTCGCGGGCGGCGGCGGAGAGCTCGCTTTCCGTGTCGAAAACGACGCAGAGGTGGATGAGACTTTCGCCAGCTGGAAGGCAAGGGGCGTCGCCATGCTGCAGCAGCCCGCCAAAATGGAGTTCGGCTACACCTTCACCGCTGCCGATCCCGATAACCACCGTCTCCGGGTCTATGCCTTTGCAGGTTAAATATTGGCGTTTAGGCCGGTTGGCTAGATAAGCCTGCGGCCGTCCACGGGCGACAATCTCACGTCCTTACTTCTTCACCGCCACCACAAAAAGCCGGGGAAAACGCAGCAGCAACCGGCCGTCCGCCATCGGCGGATAGGCCTCCTTGATGCGCCGCGTGTAGTCGGCGAGGAAGGCTTCGCGGTTTTCCTCGCCGGCGGCGGCGAGATAGGGGCGCAGGCCCGTGCCCTTGACCCATTCGACGATGCTTTCCGCATCCTTCATCGGATGATTATAGACGGTGTGCCACACATCCACCCGCGCGGATTTCGGCGTCAGCGCATCGAAATAGTCCGAAGGGGCAGGCAGGGGTTTGCGGCGCAGCCTGCCGTCCGCAAAGCTGTCCTTCCAGGCGCCGTTCGCTCCGGTCTCCTCCATGGCGCGATGCGTCGGCTCCTGCAGATTGTCAGGCATCTGCACGGCCAGAACGCCGCCGCTTTCCAGCTGGTCCATCAGTTGCGAAAGAACGGCGAGATGATCCGGCACCCACTGAAAAACGGCATTGGCGTAAAGCAGGTCCGCCTTCTGCGCCGGCTTCCATTTTGCAAGGTCGGCCTTGCCGAAGCGGGTGGTCGGTAGCCGGTCCGCCGCCTTTTCCAGCATGTCGTCGTCACTGTCGATGCCGGTAATGACGTTGACGCCGTAACGGTCGGTCAGAAGCTCGGTGGAATTGCCGGGGCCACAGCCGAGGTCATAGCCATTCAGCACCCGTTCCAGCGGAACCTGGGCCAGGAGATCCCGGGCGGGGCGTGTCCGTTCGTCTTCGAATTTCAGATATTGGTGGGCGGACCATGCCATGGTTTTCCTCCTGCGGACTGCCGTCAGATCGTCAGCATCGCATGGGCGAAATCGCCCCGCCATCATCGGATCGATGAATTATTGTGATGAATCTATTCATCAACCTTTTGTTTCACCTCATAAAACATCTTTGTCGGACCGTCGCTTTGTTATTTTCCATCAAAATCAGAAATCGCGGCAATTAAAACTTGACCTCGTCAGGGGAGAGGCATTCACTCCGGCCGATTTCCAGCACATCCCAGGTTGAGCGCGCGTAGCGTTCCTCATCCGGAAATGCATCAGAACAAAAAGACGGAGCGTTTTCGTTTAAAGGAAACGCTTGAGACAGGAGACCATCATGAGCGTCGATACCGCACCCCGATCAACCACCTGGACCTATGTTGACGGTCAATGGCTGCCCGGCAATCCGCCGCTCATCGGCCCGACCTCGCATGCCATGTGGCTGGCGTCGACGGTGTTTGACGGCGCGCGCTGGTTTGATGGCGTCGCGCCCGATCTTGACCTGCACTGCCAGCGCGTCAACCGCTCTGCCGTCAATATGGGCATGAAGCCGACGATGACGGCGGAAGAGATCGAGGCGCTGGCGCTGGAAGGCGTCAACAGGTTCGACGGCAAGATGGCGATCTATATCAAACCGATGTACTGGGCCGAACACGGCATGCCCGGCAGCGTTGTCGCGCCGGATGCCGGTTCCACCCGTTTTGCGCTTTGCCTTTTCGAAGCGCCGATGGATGCCGGCAAGCCGCTGACGCTCACCGTCTCGCCGCTGCGCCGTCCTTCGCCGGAAACCGCAATGACGGACGCCAAGGCCGGCAGCCTTTATCCCAATAGCGGCCGCGCCATTCTGGAAGCCCGCTCGCGCGGCTTCGATAATGCCCTGATGCGCGACATGAACGGCAATGTCGCCGAATCCGCTTCGGCCAACATCTTCATGGTCAAGGACGGCGTCGTTTTCACCCCGGTTCCGAACCGTACCTTCCTCGCCGGCATCACCCGTTCGCGGGTGATCGGCCTTCTGCGTCAGGCCGGTTTCGACGTCCGTGAGGCGACGCTTTCGGTCGAGGATTTCCGCGAGGCCGATGAAATCTTCTGCTCGGGCAATTATTCCAAGGTTTCGCCTGTCGTGAAGCTGGATGACCGCGAGTTACAGGCAGGCCCGGTCGCCCGCAAGGCGCTCGATCTTTACATGGACTGGGCGCGTCTCGGCGCAGACGTTTAAGGTCGGATAAAACCGATATTTTCAAAAGGCCGAGGCAGGCTCCTCCCTGCTGCGGCCTTTTGTTTTGTACCTTGTTCTTTCCCATAAAAATTCGGGGGGAATTTAATCCAATTTTAGAGGACCACACGCTAGCTTGCGGCATTACCGATCCGGGCTAGTGGGGGCCGTCAAATGTCTTTCAGCATACGCAATATACTTGTGGGATTTTTTCTGCTCGTCGGCATCGCGCTGGCAGGCTTCGTGGGCAACGGCATGTTACAGTCCGTGCAGCGTGCCCGCAGCTTTTCGGAGGTGGCGCAGCTCGTTTCGCTGGACAGGCTGCTTTTCAACGCCTTGCTGAACTTTCGCAGTGAACGCGGCAACAGCGCCTCGGCGCTGACGGTCGACCCCGCGAAGACGGCCAATACGATCGCCAGCGTGCAGGCGTCGCGCCAGAAGGTGGATGCCGCCATGAGCGCCTTTCTCGAACAGTCCGCCGCGCTCGATCAGGCTGGCCTCAAGGCTCCGCTTGCCCGCGTGAAGGATATCTACACGCAATTCCTGGAACTGCGCAAAAAGGTTGACGCCAACGTCACCCTGCCGCTCGACCGTCGTGAAAACGGGCTGGACAAGACCGTGCTGGCGCTCGGTCAGGATTTCCTGACGGCGCTCGAAGCGGGATCGACGGCGGTGGAAGGCGAGGTTCGTTCGCTGGACCAGAGCCTCACCGGCCTCATCCAGTTGCGGTCCTATGGCTGGTCGGCGCGTGCGCTGGGCGGCAGCGCCACTGTTGTCATCAATGCGGTCGTGGCCCAGCAGCGGCCGCTGACCCCGCAGGAAACCCAACAGCTTGGCAATTTCGATGCGGGCGCGGCCTTTGCCTGGAAAGCCACCGGCGAACTCGTCGTGCATGAATCGACGCCGCAGGCGCTGAAGGATATCTATGCCGCTGCCGACAAGACCTATTTCAAGGGTGATTTCGTCACGCAGCGCGCGAAGCTGATCGACGACCTGAACAATGGCCGCACGCCGGCCTTCACCATCGATACATGGCGCAATACCGTCACCGGAAACCTCGATACGGTCGCGAAAATCGCCTCGGAAGCGATGGATGTTCTCAACGCCAATGCCGAAAAGGCAAGGCAGGACGCCTTTGTCGGCGCGATGGTCTATCTCTCGGCTTTCATCCTCACGCTTGGCGTCTGCATTCTCTGCCTTGCCGTCATCGTCGGTCGTGTTACCCGCCCCATCAGCCGGTTGACCAAGGCAATGATGGAATTGTCCAGCGGCAACCTGACCATCGATGTCGCCGGTGCAAAACGCTCCGACGAGATCGGCGAGATGGCCCGCGCCGTGGAAATCTTTCGCGAGGCGGCTATCCGAAACAAGCAGCTGGAGGCGGAAGCCGTCGCCAACCGCGAGCGGGCCGAGCGGGACCGTATCGAGCTGCAGCAGCGCGCCGAGGCCGAGGCCGAAGAACGGCTCAATCAGGCCACGGGTTCGCTGGCTGGCGGTCTGCGCCGCCTTGCCTCCGGCGACATGGCCTGCGAGATCGCAACGCCGTTCGCACCGCAATTCGAGGCGCTGCGCCACGATTTCAACAGCTCCGTGCATCAGCTGCGCGAAGCGCTGACGAGCGTCGGCCAGTCCGTGCAGACGGTGAATGGCGGCGCTCACGAAGTGTCGTCGGCATCCGACGATCTTTCCCGCCGCACCGAGCAGCAGGCCGCTTCTCTGGAAGAGACCGCCGCTGCGCTGGAAGAGATCACCGCCAATGTTTCCGCCACCTCCAAGCGGGCTGGCGAGGCGCGCGACACGGTGCGTGAAGCAAGGACAAAGGCCGATCTTTCCGGCAAGGTGGTGCGCGATGCCGTCTCCGCCATGGAACGCATCGAGCACTCCTCGCGCCAGATCGGCCAGATCATCGGCGTCATCGACGAAATCGCCTTCCAGACCAACCTTCTGGCGCTGAATGCCGGCGTGGAAGCAGCGCGGGCGGGCGATGCAGGCAAGGGTTTTGCCGTCGTCGCACAGGAAGTGCGCGAACTCGCCCAGCGTTCCGCCAATGCGGCGAAGGAAATCAAGCAGCTCATCAACACCTCCGCCGTTGCGGTGGGTGAGGGGGTGAAGCTGGTCGCCGATACCGGCGTCGGGCTTTCCGAGATCGAGCAGCTGGTGCTTTCCGTTAACGCCCATATGGACGCCATCGCCACTGCGGCGCAGGAACAGTCGGCGGGTCTCTCCGAGGTCAATACCGCCGTCAACCACATGGATCAGGCCACGCAGCAGAACGCCGCGATGGTCGAGGAAATGAATGCGGCGGGCGCCGGTCTTGCGCAGGAATGCGCCAATCTCCACGCCCTTCTTGCGCAATTCCAGCTCGGTCAGCAGACCTCCGCATTGCGGGAGACGGCTCGGCATATGCAGCGCGCTGCAAGCCCGGTTCACGCGCCTGCCGCACCCGTCGCTGCACCTACCAGGGCCCGCCCGGTCGCTGCCGCGCGCGGCAATGCGGCGCTGGCCCTGAAGGGTGACGACTGGACGGAGTTCTGAGGTTCGCAAGCGTTGCTCGCGTCATCGGCTGGCGCGAGCAATGCCGTGACGAAGCATCCGACACACTCAACGTCGTGCTCTGGCCTGCCGCCCCGAACCGGACACCAAAAGAAAAGTAGCGTCATCAGATGGGAAGGCAAGTCAGGCCAACCACGCCGACGTCATCCTCGGGCTTGTCCCGAGGATCTGCAACGTATTGATTTTATTCGACGTGTTTAGATCCTCGGGACAGGCCCGAGGATGACGTCGAGAGAATGTTGACCCTCCACGACTGACTTCAAAAGGGGGGCTGCGGGTCGTCCGGAATTTAAACCGGACAGCAGTGGGACAAGCCAAGGATGGCGCTGAGGCGGGCGCACTATTCGCCATCAGAGGCGATGGCTGGCCTGCCCTCGCAACCCGGCGCAGGCCTCACCGTTTCCGCACATCCGGCAGCGCAGCGGCAAGCGCCCGCAGCGGCGCGGTCATATGTTTGTCGCGCCGCATCGCAAGCGCGATCCGCCGTTCAAGCGGCGGTTCGAGAGCGCGCCATTCAAGCTCTGACACCGCCCCCTCATGCTCCATCGACATGCGCGGGACGATGGCGAGGCCAAGGCCCGCACCCGCCAGTTTCTTGATGGCCTCGACGCTGCCCAGTTCCATGGCGGGTTGCACGGTACGTCCGCTTGCCGAAAACCATTGATCTACGAGCTTGCGCGTATTGCCGCCCTCGTAAAGCAGCAGGGGCCGCGTCGAAAGCGTCTCGGCATTCAGGACTGTAGTGTCACTGACGGCACCGTGCGGGAAAACTGCAACCAGTTCATCGAGATGGATATCGCTGATATCGAGGCTGCGGCCGCTGGCGGGCAGGGCCACCACCGCCGCATCGATCGTATTGGCCTCCAGAAGCCGCAAGATATCGTGGGTATTGCCGGTCTGCACGACGATTTCGATACCCGGCATGGCCTGGCGGATTTTGGCCAGCACCGGCGGCAGCAGATAGATGCAGGCGGTGGCGCCCGTGCCGATGCGCAGGCGTCCCGTTACCCCGCTGCGATGCGGTGCGACGGTATCGATCGCATGCGCCACTTCTTCCGCAATCCGCCTTGCATGGATGAGAAAATCCCGCCCCGCCGCCGTCGGCTGCGCGCGCCTGCCGACCCTCTCGATCAGTCGCACGCCGAGTTGTTTTTCGAGAAGCCGGATATGCAGGCTGATGGCCGGCTGCGTCATCCCCGCCTTGTCGGCGGCGGCGGAAAAACTGCCGAGATCGGCCACATCCATGAAGCTGCGCACCTGCCGCAGATCGAGGTCCATCATCAAAGAAAACCTTATCGTTTGTATAAGACAGATAATCTTTATTTTGACTGAGCCGCAATGCACAATGGGGCCGTGAATGACCACAGGACGAGATAATGACCCTTCTCACAGTATCCAGTTGCACCATCCGCCCTTGCGAGGAAGCGGATATTCCAGCCATTACCGAAATTTACCGGGATGCCGTGCTGAACGGCCGCGCCAGCTTCGAGATCGATCCGCCTGGCGTGGATATGATGCTTGAGCGCCGCCGCCTGTTGGTGGAGGGCAATTATTCCTATCTCGTCGCCGAAATCGATGGAAAGATAGCCGGATATGCCTATGCCGGGGCCTATCGTCCGCGCCCGGCCTATGGCGCGGCGGTTGAGAATTCCGTTTATGTCGATCCGACCATGAAGGGCATGGGGATTGGCCGCAAACTCCTCGATGCGCTGATTGAGGACGCGACCTCGCGCGGCTTCCGGCAGATGCTCGCCGTCATCGGCGATAGCGGCAACGCCGCCTCGATCGGCCTGCACCGTGCGGCCGGTTTCCAGCATGTCGGCACGTTCAAATCCATTGGCTGGAAACACGGCCAGTGGCTGGATACCGTCCTGATGCAGCGCGCGCTGGGCGAGGGCGACACCACGCCGCGCTTTTGATCCGCTGGAGCATTTCCTGAAAATCTGGAGCCCGGTTTTCCGTCTGGAAATGCGACAAAACAAAAAGTTTGAGCGGGATGGCGAAAACTGTGAGCGGTTTTCGCCATCCCGCTGTTTTATATGATTTAGGGCTTGGTGGAGCCGGGAATTTCCACCTTCAGCGTATCGCCGGCAAGCTCGCTGCCCAGTTCGACGGCCTTGGTCTTCTTGTCGTAGACGCAGATATGGCTGATGGTCGCATCCGCGCCCCCACTTTTCCCGGTGAGTTTGGCCTTGCCGGTGAGGATGGCGAGGCCGTAATTCTCGCTGCCGACTGGATCGACCACCACCTTGGCGTCCTCGATCATGTCCTTAGCTGCGCCAAGGCAGGCCGTCTGCACATCCGCCACGAATTCCTTCCACGCATCGTCCGACGACGCGGCGGCGGGCATGGTGAGTGAAGAGAGTGCGAGCGAGGAGAAGGCGGCGAGCAGCAGCGCGCGTTGGATCATGGGGCGGGTCATGGAAATTCCTTCCTGCAATGTCATCAAAAGCGAACCGATAGGGTGGAAAACGGTACGCCAGGGTTGTGAAACAAATGTGGTGGTGGCCGGCGTGAGAGGAATTTTCTCTTTTGGCGGAACATTTTGATATTTCACAGGTTGCCCAAACAGAGCTTCGCTCCTATGGTCCGCTCACACGGTTTCTAGGAGCGGTAACCCGCTGCAAAAAGGAGTAAAAACCATGGCCTTTGAACTTCCTGAACTCCCCTACGACTACGACGCGCTTGCACCCTACATGTCGCGCGAGACGCTCGAGTTCCATCACGACAAGCACCACAAGGCATATGTCGACAACGGCAACAAGCTGGCGGCGGAAGCAGGTCTTTCCGACCTGTCGCTCGAAGAAGTCGTGAAGAAGTCCTTTGGCACCAATGCCGGTCTCTTCAACAATGCCGCCCAGCATTACAACCACGTCCATTTCTGGAAGTGGCTGAAGAAGGACGGCGGCGGCAACAAGCTGCCGGGCAAGCTGGAACAGGCGTTCGCCTCCGATCTCGGCGGTTACGACAAGTTCAAGGCTGATTTCATCGCCGCCGGCACCACGCAGTTCGGCTCCGGCTGGGCGTGGGTTTCCGTCAAGAACGGCAAGCTCGAAATCTCCAAGACCCCGAACGGCGAAAACCCGCTGGTTCATGGCGCAGAGCCGATCCTCGGCGTCGACGTCTGGGAACATTCCTACTACATCGACTACCGCAACCTGCGTCCGAAGTACCTCGAAGCCTTCGTCGATAACCTCATCAACTGGGACTACGTCCTCGAGCGTTACGAAGCGGCTTCCAAGTAAGTAGCGAAAAAGCGTGGCTGCTGTCAGTCAAGACGGCCTCTCCACGCGTGACGTCATCCTCGGCCTTGTGCCGAGGATCTGCTGATGTCTCCCAAAACGCGACGTCAGCAGATGCTCGGGACAGGCCCGAGCATGACGATGACAGGTTTACGCTACCCTCCATTTAACACCCGGCCGTAATGCCGGGTGTTTTGCTTTTGTGGCCTTGGTTTTCAGCTTGTCACAAGCCTGTCACCCACCCGGTTTATCGCGGCGCATCATGACTGAAAAAACCAGCCCTCTCTTCTCCTTCGGCATCGTTGCCGATCCCCAATATGCCGACGCCGATCCCCGCCCGGATATGGGCCGGTATTATGCCGAAAGCCCAAAAAAGCTTGGCGAAGCGATCGATGCCTTCAATCGCGAGGACCTGGCCTTCGTGGTGACGCTCGGCGACATCATCGACCGCGGCTTTGAGAATTTCGATGCGATCCTTGGCGTCTACGAACAGCTTCGCCATCCTTCGGTGATGCTGCCGGGCAACCACGATTTTGCCGTCGCGCCTGAACATCTGGCCACCATCCATGCCCGTCTCGGCATGTCGGCGCCCTGGCATGATTTCGCCATCGGCGGGATACGCTTCGTGGTGCTTGATGGTAACGAGGTCAGCCTGTTCGCCCCGCCGCCCGGCGACCCGCGCCGTGCGATTGCGCAGGAGCGGTTGCAGCGCCTGCAGGAAATGGGCGCGATCAATGCGCAGGACTGGAACGCTTCGCTCAGCGACGAACAGTTCGAATGGTTGCAGACGGTTCTGCAAAAGGCGGATGCGGCGGGCGAAAAAGTGGTCGTTCTCTGCCATTATCCGGTCTATCCGGAAAACGCCCATAATATGTGGGATGCACCGCGCATCCTCGATCTTCTGGATGTGCATCCTTCGGTCGTCGCATGGTTCAGCGGCCATAATCACGAAGGCAATTACGGCGTGCAGGGCAACACCCACTTCGTCAATTTCAAGGGCATGGTGGATACCCCCGACCAGAACACCTTTGCCATCGCCGACGTCTTCGCCGACCGAATCGTCGTTCGCGGTTTCGGGCGTGAAGAGGATCGCCTGTTAAACCTGTGAGGCGAGGCTGGCCGGCTGGTTGCTCTGCCAGCCGCTCATCCACAATTGCCGCAGCTTCTCGCCTTCCAGCTTGAAGAAACTGCCGGTCGTTTCGCAACTCAGCACCCGGTCCGAGCGAAAATTGCGGATCGCCTGCCGTAGCTCACACCAGGCGACGATATTCACCGTCTCCGAATAATAGATCACCGCAATCGGCCGAACCCGCCGCTGCGTTTGCGCGCCGGCTTCATCGCGATAGGTGATCTCCAGCTTCTCCTCGTCGCGCACCGCCCGCCGCACAGTCGCAAGATCAATGCCGACGGGGGCGGGCGCGATGCTGCCCCAGGCATGCAGGGCATTGGCGGAGAGCGTCTTCGACAGGGGCTCGGGCAGGGAGGCGGCGATCTTGTCGCTGACCTGTCTGGCCGCCTGCCGCAATTCGGTATCGCCGGTGCGGGCGACCATGGCGAGCGCCAGCACGATCGCTTCCGTCTCTTCGATGGAAAACATCAGCGGCGGCAGGTTGAAGCCGGGACGCAGGATGTAACCGACGCCGCGTTCCCCTTCGATCGGCACACGCATGGTCTGAAGCGCTGCTATGTCGCGATAGACCGAGCGCACCGTCACCTCCAGCGCCTCGGCAATCGTCTGCGCGGTGACCGGCCTGCGCGCCACCCGCAGGATCTGGATGATCTCGAACAGTCTCGACGCCTTGCGCATTGCCGTTTTTCCCGGTTGCTTCGCCACGCAACTGACACAACGCTGTCAGTTGGTCTTTCCTATAAACGGAGAAACACATTGAGAAACATGGGCTTTCCCGAATGTGCCATGAACCGTTTTGGGAGATACTGACATGAGTTACGCCGAAAATCTCTGGCTTTTCTTTCTGGTCCTGTTCGGCATCATCATCCTGCCGGGCATGGACATGCTGTTTGTGCTGGCAAGTGCGTTGACGGGCGGCAAGAGAACCGGGCTGTCCGCCGCAAGCGGCATGAGCGCGGGCGGCATCGTGCATTCGCTTTACGGCGCGTTGGGCGTCGGCATGCTCGCCGCCTGGATGCCGTCGCTGTTCCTGCCGCTTCTGGTCTTTGGCGCCGCCTATATGATCTGGATCGGCATCGGCCTGATGCGCAGCGCGATTGTCGTGAACGGCGACGAGGCGCAGGCGAGCGCTTCGGTCAGAAAAGCCTTCTGGCGGGCGGTGCTGACCTGCCTTTCCAATCCGAAGGCCTATCTGTTCATGATGGCGATCTATCCGCAATTCTTGAAACCCGCCTATGGTCCGATCTGGATGCAGGGGCTGGTGATGGGCGCGATGGTGGCGGTGACGCAGTTCACCGTCTATGGCGCGCTGGCGCTGACGGCGGATAAGAGCCGGGCATGGCTTGTTTCCTCACCCGCCGCCACGATCTTCATCGGTCGCGCCGCCGGTTTCATGCTGATTGCCGCAGCGCTTCTCACGATCTGGGAGGCCTTGTCTTAGGCTTCTGTTTTCACGATGGAATTCACCGCAATGTGACTTCTTTTCGCCATCCGGAAAGGGCATCCTCGCGCCGTTCCATCTAGCGCCCGGTGTCCCAGCCGGAATCAAGGAGAGTGTGCATGAAACTGAAAACCATCACGGCGGCCATGCTTTTCGGCTGTCTTTGCGCCGGAGCGGTCTACGCTGCCGGCGAAGTCGAAAAACGTGAAGGCATGATGAAGCAGATCGGCGGCGCCATGGGTTCGCTCGCTGCCATCTCCAAGGGCGAGAAGCCCTTTGATGCTGATGTCGTCAAGGCCGCGGTGACGACCATCGGCACCAATGCCAAGGCTTTCCCGGACCAGTTCCCCGTCGGCACCGAAACCGGCAGCGCGGCTGCTCCCGCCATCTGGGAAAATTTCGAGGACTTCAAGGCCAAGGCCGCCAAGCTCGGCACGGATGCGGACACCGTTCTTGCCAATCTCCCCAGTGATCAGGCGGGTGTCGCCACCGCCATGAAGACGCTCGGCGCCGATTGCGGCGCCTGCCACCAGACCTATCGTCTGAAGAAGTAATCAACTGATTCTGGAAACGCCGCTTGCCGGCGGCGTTTTTTCACGCGCGAAAGGCATCTGACCGGGTCAGGTGAGAATGGGGAGAGGGGTATGGCCTCCATCTGGACGAAACTCGTGGGTGGGGCCGTGGTCGCGGCGATTGCGGGCTACGGCATATTCGCCTGGGTCACCGCGCCGGAACGGCAGGCGCCAAGCCATTGGGTCAGTCTTGGCGAACCGGATCTGGCCAATGGCGAAACGCTGTTCTGGGCGGGCGGCTGTGCAAGCTGTCATGCCGCACCCGATGCGAAGGGTGAGGCGCTGTTGACGCTTTCGGGCGGCCAGGCGCTGAAAAGCCCCTTCGGCACCTTTCATGTGCCCAATATTTCATCTGATCCGCAGCATGGCATCGGTGGCTGGACGCTGGCGGAATTCGGCGATGCGATGACGCGCGGTGTGGGCAGGAACGGTGAACATCTTTACCCGTCCTTTCCTTATGCCTCCTATGCCCGCATGACGCAGAAGGACATCAACGATCTCTTCGGTTATCTGAAAGCCCTGCCGGCCAGCCAGAACGACGCGCCGGATCACGAGTTGCCGTTCCCCTTCAATCTGCGCATGGCGCTGGGCGGCTGGAAATTCCTTTATTTCGACCCATCGGCGCGACCCCGCGTGGAGCTTGCCAATGCCAATGCCGAATTGCTGCGCGGCCAATATCTGGTGGAAGGGCCGGGCCATTGCGGCGAGTGCCATACGCCGCGCAATGCGCTTGGCGGCTTCCTTGCCGATAAGTGGCTGGCCGGCGGCCCCAATCCGGAAGGCGAAGGCCGCATTCCTGATATCACTCCCGGCTCGCAAAGCATCGGAAGCTGGGCCAAGGCCGATATCGCCAGCTATCTGGAGACCGGCTTCACCCCGGAATTCGACAGCGTCGGCGGTTCCATGGTCAAGGTGCAGCAGAACATGGCGCATCTGAGCGCGGATGATCGCGATGCGATCGCCGCCTATCTGAAGGCCATTCCGGCGCGGTAAGGTGCCCGGAGGCCCATTGACTCGCGCCGCCACCCATCGGATAACAATCCTGTGATGGTTCCTTCCGGGCGTTCCGGAAGGTGAAAAGGGAACACGATAGGGAGAAATCCTCATTCGTGGCTGCCCCCGCAACTGTGAGCGGAGAGCCTGAAACGAAGTGCCACTGGCAAGCCATTTCCCGGGAACCGAGGTTTCCACAAAGGGCGATGCCGGGAAGGTGTTTCAGGTTTTGACCCGTAAGCCAGGAGACCTGCCATCACGGAAATGTCCATGCCGGCGGGGTGTCCGGAAGAGCGGAATTTCAGGGTGGCGAGATCAATGCCTCCCTGTGTCAGTCTCGTATCCCCGTGGTGAAGTGTATCGCATGCGGTCTTGCGGCTCCCGCCGTTCGGCCGTGTCTAAAGGCGCGGGGTCGCGCCGGGAGAGGGGTCACCATGTCCATCCAGCAGAATACGGCCAATTCAGCCGTTTCCGCAAAAACGGGCAGCTTCGCGCAATCGCTGACGGCGATCGTGCTTGGCCTGTTCGTTGTCGGTTTTGTCGGCTTTTCGCATGTGGAAGCCGTTCACAATGCCGCGCATGACACGCGTCATGCCAATGCCTTCCCCTGCCATTGAGGGGAAACGGCATGTCATCTTTTCGCAATATCGTCTTTACCGCCGTTCTCGTCGGTATTCTCGGCGGCTTTGCCGTCTCTGCCATGCAGGCTTTCGGCACCACGCCGCTCATCCTTCAGGCGGAAACCTATGAGAGCGCCGGTGGCGAGGCGCCCCATAGCCATGATGCGACGGCGCCCGGTGCTGCGGTTCCCGCCCATGAACACAATGACGAGGCCTGGGCTCCGGCCGACGGCTTCGAGCGCACCGCCTATACCGTCGCCGCCAATGTCCTGACCGCCATCGGTTATGCGCTTGTCCTGACCGGCCTTATTTCCCTGCGTGGCACGAATGGCGGCTGGCGCGAAGGCCTTCTCTGGGGCGTTGCCGGTTTTGCCGCCGTCATGCTGGCCCCGATGATCGGCCTGCCGCCGGAATTGCCGGGCAGCCCGGCCGCAGCGCTTGAGGCGCGGCAGATCTGGTGGCTTGCGACGGTTGCCGCAACCGCGGGCGGCATTGCGCTGATCGCATTCCGCCGCGAACCCTGGGCCATCGTTCTGGCGCTGGTGTTGATCGTCGCACCGCATGTGGTGGGCGCACCCCTGCCGCCGGAAGGTGAACATGCGCTGGCGCCGCTGCCGCTGGAGCGTCAGTTCATCGTCGCCGCCACCATCACGAGCTTCGTTTTCTGGGCGCTGCTCGGGACATTGAGCGCGTTTTTCCTGAAGCGCTTCCAGCAGGCTTAAATCCATGCAGGACGCAGCGGAATGGAGTGAGGAACTCGATGCGCTGCGTTTTGCCGTTCCGGGTCACGGCGCTTTCTGCGCCGTGCACCGTCTTGCTTTCAAGGCAATGCTGGGGCCGAACCCGGATCGCGAGGCGGCTCTCGCCTGTTTTCATGGACACGAAGCTGCATTTATCGCTGCGGCGCTCAGCAAGATAAAACGCTCGAATTTGCCCGCCGGCCGTAGCCTGCATCTGAACAGCCGCGATATTCGCCGTGCGATAGCAGGTGAGGGCGACGCGTCGGCGGCGCATATGTGCCGGGTGCTTGATCGGCGGTGATGCGTGAGGATGCAAAGACTTTGGTATTTGGCGCTACCCTCACTCCTGTGACAGCCACAGGAATGAGGGTGGGGGATTACGTAACCGCCAATATCAGCGTCCGCCTCACCGATGCTCCGCCGCAAAAACCTGAAGTTCCGCCTCGGCTTCCGGACCAAAGAGGCCGAGGTGTTTCAGGATTTCCACAGCGAAACTGACCGGTGCGCTGCCGGCGGCCGTGATGATGCCGCGATCGCTGACCGCTTTCGGCTGGTCGCGGTAAAGCGCCTCGCCACTATAGACGGCATAGGCCTTGTGGGACGCCAGCGAATTGCCGGTATGGGCGACATCGTTCAGAACGCCCGTGCCGCCGAGCGCGCTCGCCGCCGCGCAGATGCCGGCAACCAGCCGGTCGCTGTCGCGAAACCGGTGCACCAGCCCGCCGAGATCGACAGCCATGCCCTTTTCCCAGCTCAAGCCGCCGGGAATGACGAGCGCATCGATGCCAACAGGATCAAGCGCGTCATAGGATATGTCAGGCGTCACATTCAGCCCGCCCATCGACGTTACCGGCCGGCCATCGGGCGTGGCATAGATGATTTCGACGCCGAGATAGCCGCGCGCTGCGGCAGCAAGCAGCGCCGGTTCCCAGTCCGCAAAATCCTGCGCGAGCGCAATGGCGATCCGTGTCATGGCCGTCTCCATTTATGCCAGTCAGGCAATCGACTGCATGTAGCGCATGCCGGTAACCGGCCGGGGCGCGAAATCCATGTTTTCATAGAAACGATGCGCCGCGACATTGCCTGTTGTGGCGCTGACGGAAAGATAGTCGCAGCCGAGACGCTTGGCGATATCGCGGGCGCGGGAAACCAGATGCTGACCGGTGCCATGGCCGCGATGGCCGTCACGCACGAAGAGATGATGCAGCTCAAGCCCGCGCCGGCCTTCCTGCGCCCTGTAGAGCGGCAGAAGCAGGGCGTAGCCGATCAGCGCGCCATCGGCTTCGGCCACGAGACCGTGCACCCAGGGCAGCGGGCCGAACAGGTCGCGTTCCAGTTTCGCCGGCGTGATCGCCGCCGCATCGCCGTGGTAGGAGGCAAGCAGCGTGATCATCTCGTTGAGTTCGGGCAAGTCCGTCTTGCGTGCGCCACGAATGATGACGACGGGCGGTCTTTCCAGTGTAAGGGAGCTATCTTCGGTCATTTTTTCGGTCCTTTGGTCTTATCGGTGCCGTCAGGACGCTTGAGAAACAACAAAGCCGCCTGACGGCGGCTTGTTGACAACATGATCTGTCGAGCCGCCCTTAGAGGTAGGCCCAAAAGTACGAGCAGGAGATGGGTGCGCGTTCGTTGATCATGGGAAATGCAATGCGCCCGAATCCGTAATCTGTCAAGCGGGTCAATTCGCAAATCGCGCGATTGCCGACAGGATTGCATCTTCCATGCCCGCATCGCCCGTGGAATGGCCGGCGCCATCGATGGCGACAAGGTCGCTTCCCGGCCATGCTGCGGCAAGTTCGTAAGCAGTGACGGGCGGCCCCTGCAAATCACGCATGCCCTGAATGAGTATGCCGGGAACACCGGCGAGGCTGCCGGCATTGTGCAGAAGCACGCCATCGTCCAGCCAGGCGGCATGGTGGAAATAATGGGCGCAGAGGCGGGCGCGGGCAAGAATGTAATCGCCGTCGCGCCATTTTTCAGGAAAGGCCGAAATGCCCTCGGCGCTGATCGAGCCCGCCTCCCATAAATGCCACTCAAGGGCGGCCGTTGCGCGCACGGCAGGGTCGAGATCGTTCAGAAGCCGGTGATAGGCGCCGACCGGATCTTGCCTCGGCATATGATCCGGGATCGCGGCGATGAAGCGCTGCCACTGCTGCGGCAGAAACATTGCCAGCCCCTTGTACAGCCAGTCGATTTCCTTCTGCCGCGTGGTGGTGACGCCCGCCAGCACCATGCCGCGCACGCGCTTCGTGTGGCGCTGGGCATAAGCGAGGGCGAGCGTGGAACCCCATGAACTGCCGTAGACCAGCCAGTCTTCCACCGCGAGCGCACAGCGAATGGCCTCCATGTCATCGATCAGATGATGCGTCGTATTGTGTTCAAGGCTATCGGCGGCGTTCGGCGTGCTTTGGCCGCAGCCGCGCTGGTCGAACTGGATGATACGGAAAATGGCGGGATCGAAGTAGCGCCGTGCTGTCGATGACAGCCCGGAGCCGGGCCCGCCATGCAGCAGGATCGCAGGCCGCCCGGCCGGATTGCCGGCAAGCGTCACGTGCAGCCTGTGACCCTCGGAAACATCTAGGAAAATGGTGTCTGATGGCGTGATGTCAGGAAAGAGTTCGGCCATCCGGCATCCTTTTTTCAGGCGGGTACGAGGCGCTTACCGGGTGCGGATGACATTTGAATGTCAGTCCCGTTCCCTGTTGCCGCTCAGTGCTCGCCCTCGCACATGTCATGATTGGAAAGCGCGCGGATGACGTAACAATCCTCGATCGAATGGCCGTGGCAGTGGGAGACGATGCGCTCCAGCTCGTGCTCCAGCTTTTTCAGGCTGGCGATCTTTTCTCGCACATGGGCAAGGTGTTCGGCGGCGATGCGGTCCGCGCCCTCGCATGGCATCTGCCGGTGCTGGCTAAGCGCGATCAATTCGCGGATGGCGTCGATGTTCAGCCCGAGATCACGCGCATGGCGGATGAAGGCCAGCCTGTCGAGGTCGGTCTTTTCGTAACGGCGCTGGTTGCCCTCCGAACGATCGGCCTCGCGGATGAGGCCCATCTGCTCGTAATAGCGGATCGTCGGCACCTTGACGCCGGTACGTTTCGACAGTTCACCGATGGACAGCATGACTTTCTCCATATCTCGGGCAAAGACGGGAAAACGGGTGGCTCCGCCGTTCAGGGTCGATGCTCTAGTCTCTAGAGATATTGCTTTTCAGCCCGCCATTCAATGGGTCTCAGACGGCTTCATCCACGCCAAGCGCCTGGGCGAGCGCTTTGAGGACATCATTCTCGATGCTGGATGCGGCTTCTGGCTGCGCCGATGCGGTCATGTCCAGGGCGGGCGTTGTCGTGGAAGTGCCGCTGTCGAGATTCCAGAGTGCCGTGGCAAGGCCGAAGGAAGCACTGGCGGCGGCCGGCGCGATGGCCGTGGCAGCGGTTTCGACGCTCGAAATGGTGCGATGCGCGGCGCGGGTAAGCTCCAGCAGGGCTTCGGTGGTGGAGTGGGTTTCCTTGCCTCTCGCCGGCTCAATGCCCCGGAGCGGAGTGGGATGATAGCTGCTGATGGTTGCTGCGATAGTCGTCATGACTGAGTCCCCTAAGTTTCATGGGGGATTTTTTAAGGGGCGAAACATTCGCGAAGATTGCGTCACGCGGGGCTTGAACGGAAAATTCTCTCAATATAGTATACCCCCCTATAGTATATGAGGTGCTCATGTCCCATACGATCCGCAATAAGGAGAAGCTTCTGGCCCGCATCCGCCGCCTGAAAGGGCAGATGGAAGCGGTGGAGCGCGCACTTGATGATGCCAAGCCGTGCGGCGAGGTGCTGCAATTGCTCGCTTCGGTGCGCGGCGCGCTTTCCGGACTGACGGGGGAGGTGATGCAGGAGCATCTGCATGAGCATGTGGTGCATGCCGAAAATGAGGACGAACGGGCCCGGGCGGCGGAAGAGCTGGCCCAGGTGCTGAAGACCTACATCCGGTAAAATCGAACGGGCCAGCAGATCAGACAGGCCCGTAACAAGCGGGCCAATAACAAGCAGGCCAGTAGCAAACAGGCCAGTAGCAAACAGGATTGAGCGACATGACGACGACATCCGAACACCGTGCAGCAGCCGGTCACGACCATGTTTTCCTCGGCCAGAACCACGAGCGCAATGAAAGGCGCGTCTGGATGGTCATTGCGCTGACCGCGGCCATGATGGTGGCTGAGATCGTTGCCGGCCACTGGTATGGCTCGATGGCGCTGACGGCGGATGGCTGGCACATGTCCACCCATGCGGGCGCGATGCTGATTTCGGCCTTGGCCTATCTTTATGCCCGTCGTGAGGCGCGCAACCCGCGCTTCACCTTCGGCACCGGCAAGTTCGGCGATCTCGCGGGTTTTGCCAGCGCCATCGTGCTGGCGGTGGTGGCGCTGCTGATTGCCGTGGAAAGTGCGATGCGCCTCGTCAATCCCGTCGAAATCGATTTCAACCAGGCCATCCTCGTCGCCATTATCGGCCTTGCCGTCAATCTTCTCAGCGCCGTGCTGCTGAAGGATGATCATCACCACGATCATAGGCACGGGCATGGACATGGGCATGGCCACGCGCACGGCTCGCATGCCCATCACGGCCATGGCAGCCACGCCCATCATGATCATGGCTCGCATGCCGGTCATCATGCTGATCACGGCGCAAAGGGCGGCAGGGATAATAATCTGCGCGCGGCCTATCTGCATGTGCTGGCGGATGCGCTGACCTCGGTTCTCGCCATCGTCGCGCTGCTGCTTGGCAAATGGAACGGCTGGTCGTTTCTCGATCCGGCCATGGGCATCGTTGGCGGTCTGGTCATCGCCCGCTGGTCATGGGGGCTGATCCGCTCCACGGCGACGACCCTGCTCGACGCGCTGCCGCCGGCGGAGGATTTGCCCCAGGAAATCCGTGAAAGCGTGGAAACCGAAGAGGATCGCATCACCGACCTGCATGTCTGGCAGGTAGGGCCGGGGCATCACGCCGCTATCGTGGCGATCCATTCGCAGGTGCCGAAAGCGCCGGCTTTCTACAAACAGAAACTTGCCGCCATACATGAACTGTCCCATGTGACGGTGGAAGTGAGCCCGGCAAGGGCCTGATAGGAATCGTTTATTCGGTATATTCCGAATAGGCGCTGCGCACCCATTCCGCCTGTGCTTCCGCCTTGTCCTCGGCGGAAGCCGCCGCCGGATCCTGATAAGCGGGCGCGCTGCCATTGCCGACGGCCCAAAGCACATTGGCCAGCGACTGGGAAAGAATGGTGCTGGAAACGGTGGGGTTGCCGGGGCTGCGTTTGACGGCCTGTTCTTCAGCCGCATTCTGCGCGCCGCCGGCTTTTTCAAGCTCGCGAACACGCCCCTGGTAATTATATCCGCCGATATTGCTTTCAATCTGCATGTCGGTGATTCCGCGTTCAAAAGTTAACGAATGGTTAACGACGGGGACTTGTCCGAAACTTGCGCTTGCTGCGCTGCAGCGATCGCCGAGGGTTGACAGCCGGCGAAGTAGTGCTTCGTTTTTGCATGGAGGGGGCGGGGAGCGTGGATTGGTGAATGAGCCCACCCTCCGGACGCCAGCAATGTGTGCGTGGTCGGATAAAAGGTCGATCTCGCCAGATATGCCGACGTCATCCTCGGGCCTGTCCCGAGGATCTGCAACGTTTCGATTGTATTGACGTGTTTAGATCCTCGGGACAGGCCCGAGGATGACGGGAGAGTTTCAGAGCGTAAACAGGCTGATCACGCCGTTTCCTTCTCCGCCGGAGCAACAGGCTCCCGCACCTTCTCCGCTTCCTCTTCCGCCTCCGCCTCAACTTCCTGCGGCGCAGGCGTCACCATCGCGGCCACCAGCGTGTCCAGACCGATGCTGCCGACCGGCTTGCCGTCCTCGTCCACCACATGGGCGGTCGTCTCGTTGGCTTCCGACATGTCGCGGGCGATTGTTTCCAGCGTCGCGTTCTCCTGCACGGCCATGCCTTCGGGGCGGCTTTCGAGCGGCTCCATGACAGTGGTTGCCTGCAGCACGCGGCTGCGATTGACGTCACGCACGAAGTCGGCGACGTAGTCATCCGCAGGTGAGAGGATGATGCTCTGGCCGTCGCCCTGCTGCACCACTTCGCCGTCTTTCAGGATGGCAATATGGTCGCCGAGCCGCAAAGCCTCGTCCAGATCGTGGGTAATGAACACCACGGTCTTTTTCAGCTCCTGCTGAAGGTCGAGCAGCATCGTCTGCATATCGACACGGATCAGCGGATCGAGCGCCGAATAGGCCTCGTCCATCAGCAAAATATCGGCGTCATTGGCAAGCGCGCGGGCAAGGCCGACACGCTGCTGCATGCCGCCGGAAAGCTGGTTCGGGTAATAATCCTCATACCCGTCCAGACCGACGCGGTTCAGCCAATACCGGCCCTTTTCCTCGCTCTTGCTGCGCGGCACGCCCTGGATGTCGAGACCGTAGACGCTGTTTTCCAGCACGGTGCGGTGCGGCAGAAGGCCGAATTTCTGGAACACCATCGCCGTCTTGTGGCGGCGGAATTGCCTGAGCGCCGAAGCGCTCATGCCGCAGATATCCTCGCCGTCATAAAGCACCTCGCCGGCGGTCGGGTCGATCAGCCGGTTGATGTGGCGGATCAGCGTCGACTTGCCGGAACCGGAAAGTCCCATGACCACGGTGATCTTGCCGCCCGGCATGGTGATGTTGATGTTGTTGAGACCGAGCACATGGTTGTGTTTGTCGTTCAGCTCGACCTTGTCCATGCCTGATCGCACCGCTTCGAGGTACTTCTCGGGATGCTTGCCGAAGATCTTGTAAAGGTTTCGGATTTCGATGCTTTTAGCCATGGGAGACCTCGCGGTATTTCTGCAGGCGCTTGCCGAAAGCCTGGCTTGCCCGGTCGAACATGATGGCGATGGCGACCAGAGCGAAACCGTTCAGGAAGCCCACCGTGAAAAACTGGTTGTTGATGGCCTGCAGCACATTCTTGCCGAGACCGCCGACGCCGACCATGGAGGCGACGACGACCATGGCGAGTGCCATCATGATGGTCTGGTTGATGCCGGTCATGATGGTGGGCAACGCCAGCGGCAGCTGCACATTAAGCAGCTTCTGGCCGTTGGAGGAGCCGAAGGCATCGGCGGCTTCCAGCACTTCCCGGTCTACCAGGCGGATGCCGAGGCTGGTCAGGCGGATGACCGGTGGAATGGCGTAGATCACCACTGCGATCAGGCCCGGTACCTTGCCGATGCCGAAAATCACCACCACGGGGATGAGATAAACGAAGCTTGGCAGGGTCTGCATCACGTCGAGCACGGGATTGATGAGACGTTGCAGGCGTTCCGAACGTCCCATCAGGATGCCGAGCGGCAGGCCGATGACGATGGCGATCAGCGTGGCGATGGCGACGATGGAGAGCGTCGTCATGGCGTCGCGCCAGAGGCCGACGGCGCCGATCATAAGCAGGGAGATGGCGGTGCCACCGGTGATCTTGAAGCTGCGCCCGGCCAGATGCACGATGGCGAGAATGACCAGCATCGTGATGATCCACGGCGTCTGGATGAACAGCCGCTCCGAGGCATTGAGGAACAGCTGCAGCGGATGCACGACGACGTCGATCGCATCGCCGTAATTGCGCACGATGTCGCGAAAACCGTCATCGATGGTTTTGCGTGCCACACGCATTGTTGAGTTGTCGATGGCCGGGAACTTGCAGAGCAGGTCCGGCAGGTAGTTGCAGAGGGCCATTATTGTTGTTTTCCCTTTGGGTTTTGGGGGATGGTGCGGCGGAGGCTGGAGCGCGGAGCACCCCCCTCTGTCCTGCCGGACATCTCCCCCTCAAGGGGGGAGATCAATCTGCGGCAAGGTCTCGCCCATCTCGATGGTTGAGGATGAAGCGGTGAACGTGCCCCCGGCCGATCTCCCCCCTTGAGGGGAAGATGCCCGGCAGGGCAGAGGGGGGTAAGCGGCTTGCGCCGACTCCCCCATCAACCAATCACATCGAAGCCTTGATCTTCTCCGCCACCTCGGCCGGAACCCACTTCGTCCAGATGTCCTCATGGTTCTCGAGGAAATATTCCGCGCCATCCTCGTTGGTGCCCTGGTTCTCATCCATCCAGGCGAGGATTTCGGCGACTGTCTTGTTGTCCCAGTTGCGGGCCTTGATGTAATCCATCGTCACCCCGGCCTTGCCTTCGAAGTCCTTGGTGATGACCGTAAAGACATCGGCCACGGGATAGGCGTTAACCTTGGGATCGGCGCAATCGACCTTGGCCGTGCATTCGTCGAAATGGGCGCGGTCCAGTTCGACGCCGTCGTCCAGCTTCACCATTTCGTATTTGCCGAGAATGGCGGTGGGCGACCAATAATAGCCGAGCCAGCCCTGCTTCTTTTCAAACGCGTTGGCGATGGAACCGTCGAGGCCGGCGGCCGAACCCGTGTCGACCAGCGTGAAGCCCTTCTTGTCGCCCTCGCGCGCCTTGTAGAGATTGGTGGTCGTTACCTGGCAGTTCCAGCCGGACGGGCAATTATGCACGGCGCCCTTGCTAGCGTCTTCCGGGGCGGGGAAGAGTTCGGGATGTTTCAGCGCATCCTCGACGGTCTTGATGTCGGGGTGTGCATCGGCGATGAATTTCGGAATCCACCAGCCTTCGATGCCGCCTTCGCTGAGGATTTTCGACGCTTCGATCATGCGGCCGTCCTTGACGGCGGCGTCGAGCGGCTCGCGCACGGCATTGACCCACAATTCGGGCGCCATGTCCGGCTGGCCCTTTTCGTTCATGGAAGCGAAAGTCGGCATGGTGTCGCCGGTGACGACATTGACCGTGCAGTCATAGCCATTTTCCATGATGAACTTGTCGACGTAAGCCGCGACACCCGCGGATGCCCAGTTCATTTCGGCGATGGTGATGCTGCCGCAGCTATCGGCGGCATTGGCGGAATGTGCTGCACCGGCAGCGATGGTAAAGCCCGTTACGAGAATGGTCGAGGCCAGGAGTTTCTTCATAGGAGACCTCCAAGTCTGATGCAGTGTTTTCAGTTGGCAAAGCGGGAGCACTGCAAAGCCCGGATTGCCAAGGGCGAACTGACATGGCGCGTTGAAAAAGCCGAAAAATTACGGCGAGAAGAATATCCGCAGAACACGCTGCGGCATTGCCGCAGGAAAAGCGGCGAAAAGGCGCATGAATATGTCAACGACCGGCATAATACGGCCAAAAAGTGATATTGCAACGCGAAATGGCGCATCGCAGCCATGCATTCGATTTTTGGAACATTTCTCTAATTCGAATAATACATGAGATTTATTATGATTTAAGTTGGATATATTTTTAGTTGCAATAACTAGAAATAAAAATCCAATGTTTAGACAAGTGAAATTTAAATAAAAGATGCAATCGATATTTTCTGGAATAAATGTTCGAAAAGAAGATTTTTGTAGGTATTTTTATCTTTCATAGGGTCGGGCGGCGACGGAATCGCCGCCCGTTTCAATGTCAGGCCGTCACACGGCGTCCTTGCCGGCCACCTTCAGGGCGAAGGCGTATTCGAAGGCGATTTCTTCAAGCCGCTGGAAACGGCCCGATTTGCCGCCATGGCCCGCCGCCATGTTGGTTTTCAGCAGGATGGGCGCTTCTCCCGTTGTCCTTTCGCGCAGCTTCGCCACCCATTTGGTCGGCTCCCAATAGGTCACGCGCGGATCGGTAAGGCCGGAAAGCGCGAGGATCGGCGGATAGGCCTTGGCGCCGACATTGTCATAGGGGCTGTAGGCGGCGATCCAGCCGTATTCCTCCGCCGATTCCAGCGGATTGCCCCATTCCGGCCATTCCGGCGGGGTCAGGGGCAGTGTGTCATCGAGCATGGTCGTCAGCACGTCCACGAAGGGAACGGCGGCGATGATGCCGGCGAATTTCTCCGGCGCCATATTGGCGACAGCCCCCATCAGCATGCCGCCGGCCGAACCGCCTTCGGCGATGATGCCCTCATAGGAGGTGAAACCTTCCTGAACCAGATGATCGGCAGCGGCGATGAAATCCTTGAAAGTGTTCTGTTTGGCTTCCATCTTGCCGGTTTCGTACCACTCGAAACCCTTGTCCTTGCCGCCGCGGATATGGGCGATGGCATAGATGAAACCACGGTCGGCGAGCGACAGCGTTGTGGTGGAGAAGGAGGCGGGAATGGTGATGCCGTAAGCGCCGTAGCCATAAAGCAGGCAAGGGGCGGAACCGTCGAGCGCCACATCCTTGCGATAGAGCAGGGAGACCGGCACCAGTTCGCCGTCATGCGCAGGCGCCATGATGCGGCGGGTGATGTAATCATCGGGATTATGGCCTGATGGTACTTCCTGCGTCTTCAGAAGCGTGCGATCGCGCGTGACCATGTCGTAATCGAACAGCTGGCTTGGCGTCGTCATCGAGGAGTAGGAGAAACGGATGACATCCGTGTCGTATTCCGCCGCGCCATGCAGGCCGAGCGAATAGGCCTCTTCGGCAAAGGCGATGGAATGTTCCTCGCCGGTGCGTCGGTCGCGGATGACGATGCGCGGCAGGCCGTCACGGCGTTCCAGCCAGATTAGATGGCGGGCATAGGCGTCGACGGAGAGGATCAGGCGGCCCGGCTCATGCGGCACGACTTCTTTCCAGTTTTCCTTGCCAGGTGCGGAGACCGGCGCTTCCACGATGCGGAAATCCTTGGCGTCGCCGTCATTGGTGAGGATGAAGAAGACATCACCGCCTTCGCACATCGAATATTCGATACCCTCTTCGCGCTCCGCCACGATAGCGGGCTCGGCCGTCAGGTTTTTCGTTGAGAGGATGCGATATTCGCTGGTCTCATGGTCGTGAATGTCGATGAAGATGAAATCGTCGAGAACCGACGCGCCGACGCCCATGAAGAAGCCGGGATCCTTTTCCTCATAGACCAGCCGGTCGGCCGATTGCGGCTCGCCGATGATGTGGTGGAAGACTTTCGAGGGGCGGTGGTTCTCGTCCTGCAGCGTATAAAAGAAGCTCTTGCCATCGGGCGCCCAAGCGCCGCCGCCGCCGGTGTTCTCCACGATATCGGCAAGGTCTTCGCCGGTTTCGAGATTGCGGATGCGCAGGGTGAAATATTCCGAACCCTTGTCGTCATAACCCCAGATGCCGTGACTGTGATCGGAGGACTGGTCGAGACCGGCAAGACGGAAATAATCCTTGCCTTCCGCTTCCCTGTCACCATCAAGCAGCACATGTTTTTCGCCGCCGTCACGCGGGGTGCGGAAATAATGCGGCTGCTCGCCGCCGGTCACGAACAGCGTGCCATAGGCGTAAGGCCCGTCATTAACGGGAACGGAGGAATCGTCCTGCTTGATGCGGCCCTTCATCTCCTCGAACAGCTTTTCCTGAAGCGCCTTGGTGTCGCCCATGGCCGCTTCCATATAGGCGTTTTCCGCCTCCAGATGGGCGCGGATGGCCGGGTCGAGCAGGGTGGGGTCCTTGAACATGGCCTGCCAGTTATCGGCCCGGAACCATGCGTAATCGTCGGTGCGGGTAATGCCGTGATGCGTGTCCTGGACGGGCCGTTTTTCGGCTGTGGGGGCAATGGGCAGGTTCTTGAAAATCGGCAAGGGAAACTCGCTTTCCTGTAAAAATTCCTGGGCGGCACCAAGATGTAGAGTGCGGCTTGCGGCCGATCAAGTTTCAAATCTCCACAGGCGGAATGCGGCTCGGGCACAATTTCGTCAGCTTTCGATCACATTTTGGCAATATCCGGCAAATCGGCGATGATGCGCGTCGGCCGTCCGGCCTGCCGCAATCGACAAGAACAAACGAAAAAACTGACAGGACCCCATGCGAAAGCTTCTTCCCGCTGCCCTCTCTGCCTTTTTCCTTAGCCTGCAGGCCTTCACCCCCGCTTTCGCGATCGATGCCAGCGTCATGCGGCAGCTGAATGCGCTGGCCCCCGAAGAGCGCCTGGAACAGCGCTGCGATATAGAGGCGATGGAGAGGATAGCGACGGAACAGAAGGGCATGCGGCCGGACAAGGTCATCGCCTATACGTTCGGCGACCCGGAAGTGGGGAAGAACTCCATCAAGGCGCCGGGTGCGGTCTTCAGGAGTGCGGGTGAATGGTACAAGCTCAAATATAAGTGCCAGCTGAAGAGCGACAGCCTCAGCATCCAGTCCTTTGACTACCGTGTGGGCGATAAAATTCCCGAAGAGCAGTGGAAGAAGTTGTATCTTTATGACTGAGCACGGAATTTTTCGATTTCAGGCCAGCCTTTAGCCGCCGCTTTTGTTGCGGCCGTGCGGCCGGCTCTGTAACCCTGACTTCCAATCGAAGTGAGGGGCATAGACATGGCGACACGATTCAAGGGACTTTCGGCTTTTCCGATCACGCCGGCCGACGAGGCGGGGCGGGTCGATGTTGGAGCTTTCTCTGCCCTGATCGAGCGGCTGGATGCGGCGGCGGTCGATTCCGTCGGCGTTCTCGGCAGCACCGGCATCTACATGTATCTCACGCGACAAGAGAGACGCCGCGCCATCGAGGCCGCGGCCGCCATCCTCAAGGGCAGGCGCATATTGATGGCGGGTGTCGGCGCCTTGCGCACCGATGAAGCCGTGGCGCTGGCGAAGGATGCGGAGGCCGCCGGCGCCGATGCTTTGCTGCTGGCGCCCGTCTCCTATACGCCGCTGACGCAGGAAGAGGCCTATCACCATTTCGCCGCCGTCGCCGGTGCGACGGCCCTGCCGCTCGCCATCTACAACAATCCCACCACGACCCGCTTTGCCTTCAGCGACGAGCTTCTGGTGCGGCTTGCCTATATCCCGAATATCCGCGCCATCAAGATGCCGCTGCCGGCCGATTCCGATTATGCCGGCGAACTTGCGCGGTTAAGGCCCAAGCTGGGGCAAGATTTCGCCATCGGTTACAGCGGCGACTGGGGCTGCGCCGAAGCGACGCTTGCCGGCGGCGACACCTGGTACAGCGTGGTTGCCGGCCTGCTGCCGGTTGCGGCCCTGCGGCTGATGCGGGCGGCTGAGACCGGCAATGCGGAAGAGACGAAGAGGATCGATGCGGCCTTCCAGCCGCTTTGGGCGCTGTTCAGGGAATTCGGCAGCATCCGGGTTGTTTACGCTGCCGCCAATATCCTGTCGCTGACGGTGAGTGAACCGCCGCGGCCGATCCTGCCGCTGACCAGCGCGGAGCGCCAGCGGGTGGAAGAGGCGCTGGAAGCCCTGTCCGTGCTGGAAACCGCGCCATAATTCGGGCGCTTTGCAGGCGGATTGCCACCTCTTCACACTCCGGAACATAAAATGCTGCGTCGTCTCTTCATTGCCGCCCTGTCTCTCTCCGCCTCTTCAGCCGCTTTCGCGGGAACGGGGCTTGTCGAGCCGACGCTGAAAATGACGCCGCAGCATGACGGCCGGGTGCGGGTGGCGATGACGCTGGATGCCTGCATGGGCAAGACCGACCACCGCATCCTCGATACGCTCGTGCGCGAGCGCATTCCCGCGACGATCTTCGTCACCGCCCGCTGGCTGAAACATAACAGCGAGGCGCTGGCCACGCTCATGGCGCATCCGGATCTGTTCGAGATCGAAAATCACGGCGAAAACCATGTGCCGGCGGTGGATAAGCCGGTTTCCATCTACGGCATCGCAGCTGCGGGTTCGCAAGCGGCTGTCGAGCAGGAAGTGGAGGGCGGCCGTCAGGCGATCGTCGCAGCCACCGGCATCCAGCCGCAATGGTTCCGGGGTGCGACGGCGAAATACACTGGCTCGTCCATGGCCACCATCAACCGGCTTGGCATGCGGGTCGCGGGTTATTCCGTCAATGGCGATGGCGGATCGCTGCTGGGTGCGGCCACGACGGCGAAACACATCGCTTCCGCCAAGGATGGGGATGTCATCATCTCCCACATCAACCAGCCCACCCATGAAGCGGGCGAGGGCGTGGTGAAAGGCCTTCTGGCGCTGAAGGCGCGGGGCGTGATTTTCACAAGGCTGGACGACCCGTCCTTCGCGCCGCCGGGGAATTGATCCGCAAGGTCGCCGCCCGTTTCTTCTCCCCGCCGGGGAGAAGATGCCCGAAGGGCAGATGAAGGGGTAAGCTCCCCGCATCTCTCCACCGTCGCCCCCTCATCTGGCGCTGCGCGCCACCTTCTCCCCGGCGGGGAGAAGAAATATGCCGCACCGGCTTGGCCAAACGGCGCGGACGAAACGAGCCGACAACATCCCCCACATCCATGCCCGTTTTTCGGCGGCGTGCCGCTTAAATTTGCGCTAGCATCCTTCTCATGATGCTGTTCAAACGCCCCGACACCGAAACGCTCTATTCCGCCCTTGTGAACAAGGACCCCGCCTATGAGGGCGTGGCCTATGTCTGCGTGACCTCGACGAAGATCTTCTGCCGTTTCACCTGCACGGCGCGCAAACCGAAGATCGAGAACTGCCGGTTCCGCGAGACCATCGCCGAATGCCTGGAGGCGGGTTTCCGCCCCTGCAAACGCTGCAAGCCGATGTTGTCCTATGGCTCCGCCGATGAGACCGTCACCTCGCTTCTGACGGCGCTGGAAAACGAACCGGCGCGGCGCTGGCGCGAGGAGGATGTGGTGGCGCTCGGCCATGATCCTTCCACCGTGCGCCGCACTTTCAAGCGACGTTTCGGCATGAGCTTTCTGGAAATTGCGAGATTGCGCCGGCTGGGCGATGCGGCGGAGAGCATTGCTTCCGGCGAAGCGGTGATCGGTGCGCAGATCGATGCAGGTTACGATTCCGGCAGCGGTTTCCGCGCCGCCATCAACCAGTTCTTCGGCGCTTCACCCACGGCCATGAAGGGCAAGGGGTTCCTGAAGGGCGACTGGATCGATACGCCGATCGGCCCGATGCTCGTCGTCGCCGACGATCACGCCCTGCATCTCCTCGAATTCGCCGACCGGCCGGCGCTTCCCGCCGAGCTGAAGCGGCTGAAAACGCGCACCGGCGCGGATATGGTGCTCGGCCGTACGGCGGTGACCGGCCAGATCGAAGCGGAGCTCAAGGCCTATTTCGCCGGGCATTCGGCCGCCTTCGAAACCCGGCTTGCCGGCCACGGCACACCCTTCGAGCGCGATGTCTGGCGCAACCTGCGGGAAATCCCGCCGGGTGAGATCGTCAGCTATTCCTCGCTTGCAACCACGATGGAAAGACCGTCCGCCGTGCGTGCGGTCGCCCGCGCCAACGGCGCGAACCAGATCGCCATCGTCGTGCCGTGCCACCGTGTGCTGGGCGCGGATGGCAGCCTGACCGGTTATGGCGGCGGGCTGTGGCGCAAGAAATGGCTGATCGAGCACGAGCGCCGCATGGCGAACCGCCAGGGCATGCCGCTCGCTTCCTGAGCGGCCTGGCTGCTGGTTTTCAGGAGGTTGTCGATTGACGGTCGGCGCGTGGGGTTTACCCCCCTCTGCCCTGCCGGGCATCTCCCCCTCAAGGGGGGAGATCGATCTGCGGCGAGGTTTCGCCTATCTCAACGTTGAGAATGAAATGGCGGTAGCGCCTCCTGCCGATCTCCCCCCTTGAGGGGGAGATGCCCGGCAGGGCAGAGGGGGGTAAACGCCACACGCCCCCGTCAAAGGACAATCTCCTTACAGCTCAAACCCGGGGGCGCTTCGCACTTCCCGCCGGAAAACCGCCGGTCAATCCGGCAGGTTGGGCACAACCCGGCGCGAGGGGAAGAGTTCCCGCGTCACTGTCATCACGATCAGCGACAGCGGCAGGGCGAGCATGGCGCCGGCCGCCCCCCACATCCACGTCCAGAAGATGATCATCACGAAGACGAGGAAGGGGTTTATCTCCATGTTGCGGCCAACGACCGCCGGAAAGGCGAGGTTTTCCATCAGCAGGTGAATGGTGAAGAAGATCGCTGCCGGCAGAAGCGCCAGAACGATGTTGTCATGGGTGATGATGCCCGCCACCGTCAGCGAAATCGTCATGGCGGTGATGCCGAGAAACGGCACGAAGCTGGAGAGGAAGGCAAACAGCCCCCAGAGCAGCGGCATGGCCAGCCCGCCCAAATAGGCGATGACCACCATCGTCACCCCAAGCCCCGCATAGATCAGCGCCGCCGTGGCGAAATAGGTGCCGAGCACCTCTTCCACCGAACCGATGATGCGGATGGTGCGAAGCCGCTGGTGGCGGGCCGGAAAGGCCATGATGATCGCCTTGCGCAGCCGCAGCCGGCTATAGAGAAACATCAGCAGGGCGGCGAGGAAGATCAGGCCCTGAATGACCGCGGGGGTGATGTTGGAGCCGAGCACGGAGATGATCTCGCCGCTGCGCGAAATCAGCGATTCCATCGACATCGATCCCATGCTGAAACTGGCCGCCGAAATGTTCAGCCATCGCAGGCTTTGCAGATAGGGCAGGAAACGATCGATGCTGCGTTCAATCAGCGCCGGTCCTTCGGAAGCCAGGAGCGAGAGCGGCTCGGTCAGCGAATTGATGACGAAAAACATCACCGCCGCCACGAGGCTTGACAGGATAAGCGCAACGCCGAAACCGGGAATGCCGTAGGAGCCGAGTTTTTCAGCGGCGATGCCAAGGATCATGCCGACCACGATGGCCATCACCACCGGAATGAGGATGAGCGACAACTCGTGGATGACCGCCATCAGCATGATGAGGAAAATGCCGATCACCGACCAGGCGACGACCACATCCAGCGCTTCGCGGCCAAGCGGCTGCTGGCTGCGCGCATCGTCGCGGCGTTGGCCGGAAGCGGGTACTTCCAGCGGGTCCGCTCTTGTCGCCGGAATGGTTCCGGCGGTAGCGCCGGCGTGTGCCCCGGTGCTGGCCAAGCTGCCGGTCTTCTCCGGCCTGGCATTTTCATTCATCGAACGGTCCCCCAATAAGGTGACAAACGTTCGAAAAATGTGGCGGTTCCGGGGCGGCAGAAATTTCTGCCGCCGCTTTTTGCTTTATGCGGAAAGCTTTAGCCCAATGCCCCAGGGATCTCTGAGGACGATGCCGTCGCTTTGCCTTTCGGTGGCGATTTCCAGCCGGTCGAGTGCGGCAACCGCCGTATCGAGCGCGGCCTGCTCGTTGAATTTCAGCGAATAGCCGGAAAGTCCCGTCATATTGTCCTTGCGGGCCGCAGCGCCGCGGCTGTTCCAGATATTGGCGGCCACATGGTGGTGATAGGCCCCGGAGCCGAAGAAACTCGCACCCGGATACCGCGCCATGATCTTCAGCCCCAGCACATCCTGATAAAACTCATCCGCCTGCGGAATATTGCCGACCTGCAGATGGATATGGCCGATGGCGGCGCCATCGGCAGCACCGGTGAATGCGGTCTTCGGTGCGCTGTCATAAAGCGCCTGAAGGTTGAGGCCGAGTGTGGCCATCTCAACCGTGCCATCAGGCTGGTAGTTCCATTCATCCGGCGAACGGTCGCGATAGACCTCGATGCCGTTGCCTTCGGGGTCGGCGAGATAGATCGCCTCGCTCACCAGATGGTCGGATGCGCCCTGAAACTGGATATTGTTATGGGCGGCATGCGCCAGCCAATGGGCCAGGTCATCCCGGCTCGGCATCAGGAAGGCCGTGTGGAACAGGCCCGCGGCATTGCGCGGCGCGCGTTCCGCCATGCTGGAGGTGGAAAGCGTCAGAAGCGGCTGGCCGCCGACACCAAGCACCTCGCCGCTCGGGTTCTTTTCAAGAACGGAAAGGCCGATGATCTTCTGGTAGAAATCCGAAACGCGCGGCAGATCGTGAACGACGAGATGCGCCTGGCCGACATAGGCCGGCCGCGTCAGGGCGAATTGTTTGATTTCACTCATCATGATCTCCATATTGAATCCGAAGCGCCTTGGGGCGGATCGGTCGCCGAAACTATCGGCCGACGCCGCTTTGCGGCGTTTGTCGAAGGCGAATATGGGCTGGTTTCGTCGTTCAGCAAAGATCATCGTCTGGCGATTGACCGTCCACTATTCGTTGACAATGCCCCGTTCGGTCCCGGCTCCGGCTTTGACTTCGATCAAGGTGAAGGCCGTGCGGGCGGGGAAATATAAGCCTAGCCCGACACGCTAAACGGCGGATCAAGCCAAAGGAGACAGCCATGTACAAGAAGATCATCGTACCGGTAGACCTCAGCGCCACCGACAAGGGGGAAAAGATTCTCGAAAAGGCAAAGGCGCTGCTGGATCCGGACGGCGAGATCGTTCTCATCAACGTTGTCGAGGAACTGCCGGGCTATATGGCGATCGACCTGCCGGTCGACCTGATCGAAAACGCCATCAAGGACGCCAAGACCAAGCTTTCGGACCTCAAGACCAGGGCCGGTTTCAAGGGCAGCCAGGAAATCAGAAGCGGCGCACCCGCGCGCGAGATCATCGCTGCCGCCGAGGAATACAAGGCCGATCTCATCATCATCGCGTCGCACACGCCTGACTTCAGCAATTATTTCATCGGCGCCACCGCCGACCGCGTGGTGCGCCATGCCAAATGCTCGGTGCTGGTTGACCGGTAAAAGCTGACGGTTTTTGGGTTGCGGGCGGGTTTTCCGCCCGTACGGGCTGGAGGAAAAGACCATGAATGTCGAAACTTACGAGAAAATCCTGCGTGACCGCCAGCGCGAGCTTTATCGCCGCCTGCACAAGATCGAGGCCGATTTCGAAGAGCCTCGCAATCCCGATGACGACGATCGCGCCAGCGAACGCAGCAATGACGAGGTGCTGGACGAGCTGGGGCAGGTGGGGCAGGACGAGCTGCGTGCCATCGACGCGGCGCTCGACCGCATCGCGAGCGGCGCCTTCGGCACCTGCGTCAAATGCGGCAAGAAGATTTCTGAAGATCGGCTGAAGGCGGTGCCTTACACGCCGTTTTGCCAGGAATGCGCTGCGGCGTTGTGAGGGCAGCGGAAAGCGTGACTGGGTTTCTTCTCCCCGCCGGGGAGAAGGTGGCCCGAAGGGCCGGATGAGGGGGCAAGCTCTCCGAATACATCTACACTTGCCCCCTCATCCCGCTGCCGTGGATTTCTCTCCGGTGGGGAGAAGAAACAAGCGGTATCCGTCCGTTCCACGGGCGATTGCTCTGGCCGCAGGGCAACCCGCACCTCTCTTTTCGCAACAGTCTCGAACGCAATTTGATTGCCGTTAACCGGCCGCTGTCTTGTTCCTGTCTAATATTGGCCCCATGCTTTGATGAAAGCACGCAGACGGGAATGGATCATGAGCGAGATGTGGCGGTTCGGGCGCCAGTATGATTTTCACGAGATTGTCGCCGATGGCATCGTCCATGGGGTCGGCATCGTGTTTGCGCTTATCGGCGCGACGGCGCTGATCTTCTACGCGATGGTCTGGGGCAGCCTCAGCGCGATCGCCGCCGCGTGGATTTACGGTCTCGGCCTTGTCGCCTGTCTTTCCGTGTCTTTCACCTATAATATCTGGCCGCATTCCAGGGTAAAATGGTTCCTGCGCCGGCTGGACCATTCGGCGATCTTCATCCTCATCGCCGCCACCTATACGCCTTTTCTGATGCGCGGTATCCAAGATCCCCTGATTGCCGTCATGCTGGGGTTGATCTGGCTTGCAGCACTCTGCGGCATCCTGCTCAAATGCCTGTTTCCCGGCCGTTACGACCGGGTCGCCATCGGCCTTTATCTCGCCATGGGCTGGAGCGGCGTCATGGTGGTCGAGCCCCTGTCGACACATCTTTCGCCGGTCACTCTCTGGCTCATCGTTGCCGGCGGCGTCATCTATTCGCTCGGCGTCATCTTCCATGTCTGGGAAAAGCTCCGGTTCCAGAACGCCATCTGGCACGGTTTCGTGGTTTCCGCCGCCGCGGTTCACTATTTCGCCGTGGTCACCTCGTTCAGCCTCGTTCCGCTGGCCTCCTGAAGCCTACGTTTTCGACAGGGCGAGCGAGGCGCTGGACATTGCGCCGCCTCATCGCTTAAGGCTCGTGGGGATCGCGTCAGGCAATGACGCTTTCTGAAACGACAGGGGCGAAGGATAAAATGACGGTGGAACTGCGCGATGCGACGGTGGACGATCTCTCCGGCATCATGGAGATTTATAACGACGCGGTGCTGAATACGACGGCGATCTGGAATGACGTGCTGGTCGATCTGGAGAACCGTAAGGAATGGTTCGCCGCCCGCAAGTCGCGCGGCTTTCCCGTCATCGTCGCAATCCTCGACGGCAAGGTCGCAGGCTACGCCTCCTATGGCGACTGGCGCGCTTTCGACGGATATCGCCATACACGCGAACATTCTGTCTATGTGCATAAGGATGCGCGTGGCCACGGTCTCGGCAAAAAGCTGATGCAGGCGCTGATCGACCATGCGTCGGGCAATGACGTGCATGTGCTGATCGCCGCAATCGAGGCGGAAAACACCGCCTCCATCCGCTTGCATGAAAGCCTCGGCTTCAGGGTCGTCGGCCGGTTTTCGGAAGTGGGCACCAAGTTCGGCCGCTGGCTGGATTTGACCTGCATGGAGCTGAAGCTGAACTAGTTCCCGGGCGGGTTGCCTAGATAAAGTGGCCCGGCGCGGGACGTCCAACCTCTCCTCCGTCATCCTTGGGCTTGTCCCAAGGATCTAACCACGTCGAATTAAATCAATCGGTTGCAGATCCTCGGGACAAGCCCGAGGATGACGCTGAGTGCTTGGGGTGGACGTCCGCAAACCGACGTCGCATGCCGTATAGGCGTTACCCATTGCCCAATCAGACCGGCTCGAACACCATCGAATGGCCGTTGATGCAATAACGCAGGCCGGTGGGCGGCGGGCCGTCCGGGAAGACGTGGCCGAGGTGGCCGCCGCAATTGGCGCAGCGGATCTCCGTGCGCACCATGCCGTGGCTCGCGTCGCGATGTTCCGTCACGGCGCCCGGCTTTACCGGTTCGAAATAGCTCGGCCAGCCGCAGCCGGCATCGAATTTCGTGTCGGAGAGGAACAGCGGCTCGTCACAGGCCGCACAGCGATAGAGGCCTTTCTGGAATGTATCCCAGTAGGGACCGGTGAAGGCGCGCTCGGTGCCGTGTTCGCGCAGGATGCGATATTGCTCCGGCGTCAGCTGCTCACGCCACTCGGCATCGGTCTTGGTCACTTTGGGGGATATCAGATCGCTCATGGAATGATCCTTTCTGTTCCCGCCTCAAATAATCATCACTGAGGCGGATTAAAAGGGGATGGGCGTCATAACGCGTTCGTTATGGGCCGGGAGTACCGATTTGGGTTGAGATGCCTGTGTCTATGCATTAACTGAAAAGCCGATTTGAAAGAAGAACGCCATTCATTGGCGCGCAGGGATGGGGGACATCCCGGGAGATGTGAATGCCATCAGATGTCACGCCGCTGACATTCCTGTCGCTGTTTCTGCCGTTTTTGGCAGCGCTTGCCGCGCCGACGCTGGTGAAAAGGTTCGGTCACAATGCGGCATGGGTTCTGGCGATCGCGCCGGCTCTTGCCTTCGTGCATTTTGCGCTGATGCTGCCCGAGATCGCGGCAGGCGGCGTGGTGACCGGCGGTTATGCCTGGGTGCCGAGCTTCAATCTCAGCTTCTCCTGGTTCATCGACGGCCTGTCGCTCACCTTTGCGCTGCTCATCACCGGTATCGGGCTGCTGATCGTGCTTTATGCGGGCGGTTATATGAAAGGCCATCCGCAGCAGGGCCGTTTCCTGTCCTTCCTGCTCTTGTTCATGGGAGCGATGCTCGGCGTTGTGGTTTCCGACAGCCTGCTGATGCTGTTCGTCTTCTGGGAACTCACCTCCATCACCTCCTTCCTGCTGATCGGTTTCGACCATGAGCGCGCAGCCTCGCGACGCGCCGCGCTGCAGGCGCTGGTGGTTACGGGCGGCGGCGGTCTCCTGCTGCTCGCCGGGCTGATCTTCATCTGGGATATCAGCGGCATCACGCAACTGTCGATGCTGGTGCGCGGCGGCGATGTATTGCGTGACAGCCCGTTTTATCTGGCCGCGCTGCTTCTGGTTCTCGGCGGCGCCTTTACCAAATCGGCGCAGTTTCCCTTCCATTTCTGGCTACCCAACGCCATGGAAGCCCCAACGCCAGTCTCCGCCTATCTGCATTCGGCAACCATGGTGAAGGCCGGCGTCTATCTGCTGATGCGCCTTAATCCGGTGCTTGGCGATACCGCCGCCTGGCAGATCCTGCTGCCCTTCTTCGGTGGGCTGACCATGCTCACCGGCGCGCTGCTCGCCGTGCGCCAGACCGATCTCAAGCTGATGCTTGCCTATACGACGGTGTCGTCACTCGGCCTGCTGGTCATGCTGACGGGCTTTGGCTCTGACCATGCCATCGAGGCGGCGGTGCTTTATCTGGTGGCGCATTCGCTGTTCAAGGGCGCGCTCTTCATGGTCGCCGGCATCATCGACCATGAGACCGGCACCCGCGACGTGACGAAACTCGGCGGCCTGCGAAAAGCCATGCCCATCACCTTTGCGGCAGCGCTGGCGGCTGCGATTTCCATGGCCGGCCTGCCGCCCTTCTTCGGTTTTCTCGCCAAGGAAGAGATTTATTATGCGCTGGCGCATGGCAATCCGCGCGCCGTGCTGTTCACCGGCATCGCCATCCTCGGCAATGGGCTGATGTTCGCCGTCGCCTTTGCGGTGGGGCTGAAACCCTTCCTCGGCAAGCCGGTGAAGACCCCGAAACACGCGCATGAAGGCCCGCTGCTGCTCTGGCTCGGCCCGGCGCTGCTGGCTCTGAAGGGGCTGACGATTGCGCTCTTTTCCGGCATCGCGCATTTCTACATCTCCACCCCGATGGCGAGCGCCATCGCCGGCGAGGCGCGCCCGATTGAAATATCGCTCATTCCGCATATCGGCGTGCCGCTCGGCCTGTCGCTGCTCACCATGGCGCTCGGTATCGTCCTTTATACGCAGCTTTCCGCTGTCCGCGGGCTGATCGACCGCACCTTCAAGGCGCTGGGGGCCGGGCCGGACAGGGGCTTTGACGTCTTCATCGAAATGCTGGTGAAGGTCTCGTTCCACATCACCCGGATCATTCAGCCGGGCAGGCTGGAATTCTACGTCACCGCCACCTTCGCCGTCATCGCCGCCGTGCTGCTGGTGCCGCTGTTCCTTTATGGCGAACTTCCCGCCATGCCGGCATGGCCGCACGATATGCAGATCCATGAGCTGACCTTCATCGCCATTGCCGTGGCGGGCCTTATCGCCGTCCTGACGGCTTCCAGCCGGCTCACCGCCATCATCGCGCTCGGCATTCAGGGTTTTGCGGTGGCGGTCATCTTCCTGCTCTTCGGCGCGCCCGATCTGTCGTTCACGCAGTTCATGGTCGAAACGCTGTCGGTGGTCATTCTGACGCTGGTGATGACGCGGCTTCGCCTGTCACCGTCAGACCATCGCGGCCTTGGCCAGAAGCTTCTCGACAGCACCATCGCCATTGCCTGCGGCACCGGCTTTGCCCTGTTCCTGATGCGCGCGACGCAGGCGAGTTTCGACAACCGCCTGACGGACTTCTACAACACCTATTCCAAGGTCATCGCCCACGGCGCCAATGTGGTCAACGTCATCATCGTTGACTTCCGCGGCACGGATACGCTCGGTGAAATCGCTGTCGTGATGATAACGGGTCTTGCCATCCTCGCGCTGATCCGCATCCGTCCGGCCGCCGCACGCAAGGGGCCGGCCAAAACCGCGAAGAAGAAAGGAGCGCGGGCATGAACACGCTCATTCTGCGCACCGTCACCCCTGTCGTCACCAGCCTCATGGTGCTGTTTTCCATCTTCGTGCTGCTGCGTGGCCATAACGAGCCGGGGGGCGGTTTCATCGGCGGTCTGATCGCCGTCTCGGCGCTGGCGATCTATGGCATCGCTTATGGCGTCACAGCGGTCAGGCGCGCCATCATGTTTCATCCGCTGTCGATTGCCGGTGCGGGGCTGCTGATGGCGATGCTCTCCGGCCTCGTTTCCATCGCCGCCGGTGTGCCGTTCATGACCGGGCTCTGGGTCTATCCAAGCCTGTTCGGTGTCGAAATACCGCTCTCCACCGTCATGTCCTTCGATATCGGTGTCTATCTCGTCGTGGTCGGCGCCATCACCTCCATTGCACTGGCGCTGGAAGAAAGGGAAAGCGACTGATGGAAGCGGTCTTCTCCATTCTCGTCGGCATCTTCTTTTCGGTGGCGATCTATCTCATGCTGTCGCGTCACAGCATCCGCATGCTGCTCGGCATCGCCATTCTCGGCAATGCGGTGAACCTTCTGCTGTTCACGGCAGGCCGGCTGACGCGCGAAGTGCCGCCGATCATTCCGCCCGGCATGGACACGCTGCCCGCGGGTGCGGCCAATCCGCTGCCGCAGGCGCTGATCCTCACGGCAATCGTCATTTCCTTTTCCTTCTTCTGTTTCCTTCTGGTGCTGACCTGGCGTGCGTTTCAGGAACTGCAGACCGATGACACGGACGAAATGCGCACCGCAGAACCCGCAGGCGAGCCCTTGCCGCCGCTCGGTTATTGAGCGGCGAGGCTGAGACAACATGGCATCCTCCACCACAACAGCAGTCACTGACCTCTCGGCAGCGCTCGTTACGGCACCCGTGCTGCTGTCCGACTGGCTGATCATTCTCCCCATCGCGCTCTGCATCGGCGCTGGCGCGGTGCTGATGATGATGCGCCACGCCATCCGCCATCATGCGACCGTCGCCATCGTGGCGCTTTTCCTGCTGGTGCTGCTCGATGCAGCACTTTTATGGAAGGTCGCCACTGAAGGCCCGTTCACCATGGTGATGGGCCGCTGGCTGCCGCCCTTCGGCATCGCCTTTACCGCCGACCTGACGGGGGCGTTGCTGTCGCTTGCCGCCGCCATCGTCGCACTGGCGGGCGCCATCCATGCCGGCGCGGATATCGACGCGAGCGGCAGGCGATACGGTTTTTATCCCTTCCTGCTGCTGCTGATGGCCGGCGTCACCGGCGCGTTCCTGACCGGCGACATCTTTAACCTCTATGTCTGGTTCGAAGTGCTGCTGATCTCGTCCTTCGGCCTGATCGTGCTCGGTTCGACGCGCGAGCAGATCGACGGCGCGCTGAAATACGCCATTCTGAACCTCATCGGCACGACGCTGTTTTTGATCACGGTCGGGTATCTCTATGCCATCTTCGGCACGCTCAACATGGCCGATATCGCCCAGAAGGCGACGGCGCTGCGGGAGACCGCGCCGCTGATGACGCTTGCGAGCCTCTTTACGCTCGCCTTCGCCATGAAGGCCGCGGCCTTCCCGGTGAATTTCTGGCTGCCGGCCTCCTATCACACGCCGCGCATCGTCGTTTCCGCGCTTTTTGGCGGGTTGCTCACCAAGGTCGGCATCTATTCGCTGCTGCGCGTCATGGTCATGCTGTTCCCCGTCGAGCGGGAAGAGCTCAGCATCGTCATCGCCATCTCGGCGGCGCTCACCATGGTGCTGGGCGCCATGGGCGCGCTCGCCCAGAACGATATCCGCCGCATGCTCGGTTACATCGTCATATCGGGCATCGGCTACATGATGGCCGGCATCGCCATCGGCACGCCCTCCGGTGTCACAGGCGCAATCTTCTACGCGCTGCATTCCATGGTGCTGATGACGGCGCTTTATCTTGCCGCAGGCCATGCCGCCCGTCTCGGCGGCAGCTTCAGCCTCATCGATCTCAGGGGGCTTTACCGGCAGGCCCCATGGTTTTCGGCGCTGGCGCTCGCCCTGTTTTTCGCCGGTTCCGGCCTGCCGCCCTTTTCCGGCTTCTGGCCGAAGGCGGTTCTGGTCAAGTCCGCGATCGATATCGGCGCCTGGTGGCTCGCCGGCGCCATCCTCGCATCCGGCTTCATCGCCACCATCGCTTTCGGGCGTATCTTCCTTCTGTGTTTCTGGCGTCCCGCTGCGGCATCCCCCGGTCAGCCTTCCTTCCCGCAGGCGTCACCGGCTGCATCTCCTTCTTTCGCGCCACTGGTGGGGTTGACCTTGCTCGTGGTATTCTTCGGCCTGTTTCCGGAAAGCCTGCTCAATCTCAGCCAGCAGGCGGCCGCAGGCCTCGGTAATCCGCAGGCCTATATCCAGTCGGTCTTTTCCGAAGGAGGCAAACCATGAGCCTCTATCTCGTGCAAGTGCTGTTCGTTGCCGTATGGCTCGCCGTGACCGGCAGCGTCACCCTGCCGAACATCATCTTCGCCCTGATCGTTTCGACACTGGCGCTCGGTCTTATCCGCCACCAGCTTCCGGGCGGGCGTAACCACTGGCTGCGGCTTACCCGCGTGGCGTCGCTGGCGCTGCTGTTCTTCAAGGAGCTGGCGCTTTCGGCCTGGAAGGTCGCCGTGCTGGTGACGCGGCCCAAGCTCGACGTGCAGCCCGGCATTTTCGCCTATCCGCTGACGGTGACGACGGATTTCGAGATCACGCTGCTTGCCAACCTCATCACGCTCACCCCCGGCACGCTGTCGGTCGATGTTTCCGCGGACAGGAAAACGCTTTACGTGCACGCGATTGACTGCAGCGATATCGAAGCCACGAAAAACGACATCCGGAACGGCTTTGAAAGAAAGATCATGGAGGCGTTTCAGATATGACGCCAGAACAAACAGTTTCATTTGCAACTATACTTGCATCGGTTGTTCTGTCGGCCGCTTTTTTGCTGACAGTATATCGCGTCGTCGTCGGCCCCACCTTGCCGGACCGCATCGTCGCGCTCGACATGCTGGTGGGCATCGCGATCGGCTTTATCGCTGTTATCGCCATCCGCACCGGTTTCAATCTTTACGTCGATATTGCCATTGCGCTCGGTCTTGTCGGTTTTCTGGCAACGGTGGCCTTTGCCCGCTTCGTGCTGTCGCGCGGCCCGGATGGCCGCAGGCCGACGGCGGTTCTCGATGGCGAGAGGGCATCTGAAGCCATTGAAAAAACAACGCAAACACGTACCGGCGGTAGAAAAGGAAAGGGTAGGCGATGATGGCGTGGATCGTGGCTATTCTCGTTGCGGCGCTGACGATCTCAGGCGCCGTTTTCTCGCTGATCGCGGCAATCGGGCTCAATAGACTGCCAGATGTCTATACCCGCATGCATGCGGCATCCAAGGCGGGAACGGTGGGTTCCGGCCTGCTGCTTCTCGCGGTCGGCATTCATTCCATGGAAATCCCGACGCTGGCACGGGCTCTGGCCGGCTTTTTCTTTTTTGTCCTCACCGCGCCAGTCTCTGCACATCTTCTTGCCATGGCCGCTCACAAGGCAGGTTATCCACTTGCCGTTAAATCGGTAGTTGATGACATCAAGAAAATTTGAAGTTGAAAATCCCCCTAATAAGTGGGGGTATTCATTTTCAATTACTACTAGGCATAGTATTTTATTACCCGTAATTTTTTGTATTCCAATTAGACTGTTTTGAACTGAAAAATTGACACTAGGAATTTGACTTTTGCTGTTTTGCTGTTATCCAAATTAAGTGTAAAGTTGCTAATCGCGATTTGCATCTAGCCTCTTCATAGTCGGCATAGGCATTTTATTAATGTCTAATCTATGGCCCGTCGGACCATTGCTGCCCATGTCGCGGGCCATAAGTTGAATCTCGGACCAATTCGTTTCCGGTTTTCGCTCGAAATCTAGGGGTAGGTTTCATGTTGGTTTCAACAAGGCGAAGGTGGGGCACCGGGTAACTTCACATCGCTCGATGCGGCGTTCGCCCGCTTCAGGGGATTAATAAACAGGAGATACTTAAATGACGGAAACTGCATACGGTAACGCCCAGGATCTGCTGGTCGAACTGACTGCGGATATTGTGGCTGCCTATGTTAGCAACCACGTCGTTCCGGTAACTGAGCTTCCCGGCCTTATTTCGGATGTTCACACGGCACTCAGCGGAACATCGGCACCGGCATCGGTGGCGGTCAATGTCGAAAAGCAGAAGCCTGCCGTCTCGGTCCGCAAGTCGGTTCAGGACGATCATATCGTCTGTTTGGAATGCGGCGGCTCGTTCAAGTCGCTCAAGCGGCATCTTACGACGCATCACAGCATGACGCCGGAAGAATATCGCGAAAAATGGGACCTGCCGGTCGATTATCCGATGGTTGCGCCCGCCTATGCCGAAGCCCGTTCGCGGCTCGCCAAGGAAATGGGTCTCGGCCAGCGCCGCAAGGCCAGCCGCTGATCGTAACGACGGGTCGGCGGGGCTTGTATTCCCTCGCCACTCAACCCGCTGCCGCACCTTCTCCCCACAGGGGAGAAGGCGGCAAGGCGCATCTGTCCGCCCCATATGCCGCCATGAAACTTTTCTACCGTCGCATGAATGTCCAGCCGGTCCGCAGACCGGCTTTTTTATTGTCGCGTAAAATTTCCACTGAGGAAAAAAATCCTTTATTGTGTTCGCCATTTCGGCGAATATATAGCCATATCAACCGCATATTCTTCCTCGCAAAATTTACGCTTCCCCATAACTGTTCCCGGGTGTATGAATTAATTCCTATTCGTAGAGGAGTTGCATATGCCGTCGGATACTGTGTTTCTGTCTGCCGCCGCGCGGCCTTGCGTGCGGGTCGGGGATCGTCCTTTTCGTCATTGGTCGTCTGCGGGCGGGCGGGATGAGATTTCCCGTCTTTGCCGTCTGGTACGGCAGCTCACCGGTGAGATGGTGCAATTGACGGGTGACCGAACGCTGGTGCGCCGCGACATCAGGCGCACGGAGTGCCATATCCGCCAGATCGCCATGTATGTGTGCCATGTACAGCTCGGTATTCCCATGTCGGATATTGGGCCCTGCTTCGGCCGGGACAGGACGACGGTGGGCCATGCCTGCCAGGTGGTGGAGGACCGGCGGGACGAACCGGCGTTCGATGAGTTCGTCGCCGCGCTCGAGCGCCTCACGGGCAGTATTTTCAACGTGATGAAAGGGGTCCGGGATGAGTGAGGTGAAACGCGTCCCGGCTGCTTCCTCAAATCCTCACCTCCTGCGCTTGCTGCGTTGCATCGCTGCGGGCGCGGCCGAGATTTCGCTGGAGGGCGGAGATATTGTCGTGCACCGGGCGCGGGCAGGGCATCCCACGCTGCGGTTTCCGGCGGCGGCGGTGCGGCTCGCCGTTTCGTCCGGACTGGTGGAACAGCGGGAAAACACCCTTTCCGCCGCGCCGCCACTCGCCTCTTATCTGAAGCGTGCAATGGCAAAAGATCGCGACGAGGTTTTTCAGGAACAGCATCGGGATATGCAGAACGTTGTTGTGGATGTCGGTGACGTGAAGCAACCGGCGCGTCGCAACCTCAACACCTCACCGCTGACCAGCCTTTCAAGGCTGAAGGAGCGGGATGGCGCGGTGTTTTTCCCGGCAGACGCTCTGGAGGCAGGCGAGCGCCTCGCCGCCGATTTTCATCGCGGTCACCTCAATCCGAAGGTGACGGCGACATGGGAGCCGAAAGTAGCCAGCCGCACCAAGGGGGAGGCGGGGGGCCTGCTCGATCTTACCGAGGCGGCGATGGCGGCGCGGGCGCGGTTTTCCCGCGCGGCGGATGCGATGGGACCCGAACTGTCGGGCGTCGCCATCGATGTCTGCTGTTTCGAAAAGGGGTTGGAGACGGTGGAGCGGGAGAGGCAATGGCCGGCGCGCTCGGCAAAACTGCTGCTGCGCGCAGCATTGCTGGCGCTTGCCCGCCATTATGCGCCGCCAGCCGTTCGCGCCCGTGGCAACAATCACCATTGGGGCGATGCGGATTATCGCCCCTCGATGGCGCCAGGGGTAACGGCGGGATGAGCGCTCAGGCGGCCAGCAGCCGTGCTTCCTCGCGGATGCGCTTGATCATCGAGCGCAGGCCGTTGGCGCGCTGCGATGACAGATGCTCCACCAGCCCGATCTTGTCGAACACCTCGATGGCGTCGAGATCGGCGATATCGGAGGCTTTTTTGCCGGAATAGACGGCGAGCACGATGGCGACGAGGCCGCGCACGATATGCGCATCCGAATCGCCCTCGAAGGTCAGCAGGGGGTCTTCCGCGCCGTCGCTATGGCTGACGAGCCAGACCTGGCTGGCGCAGCCATGCACCTTGTTCTCGGCCGTGCGCTTATCCTCGGGCAGATCGGGAAGCGCCTTGCCGAGTTCGATGACATAACGATAACGGTCCTCCCAGTCGTCGAGGAAAGCGAAATCGTCAAGGATCGTTTCGAGAGAGGCCATTTGCGCGCCGTATCATCCGTTATTGCAGGTCTTTGCTAGGATATAGGGCAAGTGCGGCCGGTTTTGAACCATGGGCCACGAAAAAGCCCACGGAAAACAGGTTTCCGTGGGCAAGTTTGGCAGGCATTCGGCGGGCGGAAATCTCCGCTCGCAAAAAAGATGCGGCGCGGTGGCCGGCGAAGATCAGGGAGCAGGGCGCTTCTGCGGCAGGGGAATGACGGTGCCGGTCTTCAGCATGTCGGTATTGCCGGGAAATTCGACGCTGACGACAGGAGCGCCAGCCAGCTTTTCGACCTCGGCTGCGACTTCAGCGGCGGGAGCGGATTTTTCACCGGAGGCAAGCTGCTTGTCGAGCAGTTCATAGGCGACCTTCGCGCCTTCCTTTGCCCGTTCGCCCAGCGCATGGAAGGTTTCGGCGCCCTTGACGCAGACATCGGGCTTTTCGATGCAGATGGCGCTGACGTAACGATAGGCTTCACCGGCTGCCGAAACGGCGCTGGGAAGATCAAATGCCGAAGGTTCCTTGGCCGGATCGTTGCTGCTGCCGAAATAGGACAGCGCCACCAGCACCAGCGAAAACCAGAATGTTCCTTTGATCAGAAACCACATTGTCAGACTACCCTGCCAGATGATCTTTGTTTTCTAAAGCCCCGCCCGGTTCCGGGTCATCGGCCTTTGTCCCGTTTTTCGGGCTTGTGAAGAAGCTACACGCGACCGGCGAACAGCCGATTGCAAAAAGCGACGCAATTTAATTCAAATTGTATCTATTCTCCTCGTATCGGGACGCCTGCCACCAATTCATTCGCATTTTAACAGTCCATGTTAAGCATAATTGCGACAGAGGCCGCGCGTTCCGGGCGAAAGCTGTGGCCCGCCTTGCCACAAAAGTTAACATGATGGCAAAAATGAAGCGAAATCCGTCGCTTACCCGTCATTAACCATGATTGGCAAAGCTTGGAATAAATGCCCCGTAATGGGACTGCGACGCCTTTGACAGGCCTTTGACGCCATTCTTTTTATCCATTCCTTAAGCCGCCGCCTTCTATTGTCGGAGCCGTTAGAACCGCCTCAGGGATTCGGTGTTGGTATTGCGTAATATGAGAGAAAAAGCGGTCGCATTGGTCGACCATGCCGCAGGCAGATGGCTTGCGCGCATGGAAGAGGACGCCGAAAGGCGCGCCGGAACCGTTGCGCGCCTGCGCCGGCTGATTGCCTTCAGCACTGTTGGTCTTTTCTTGGTGCCTGCCCTCTTCAGCCTCGTCATCAGCCCCGCCATCGCGCTGCCCATCGGCGCCGCACTGGTGCTGGCGCTGTTTCTGGCCGCCGCAGCGCTGCTGATCGCCTTTTCCCGTCCTGCGCGCGGTGCATCCTCCTTTTCCGCCGCGTCTGGCGATAACGACCTGATCGCCGCTTCGCAGGTGCCGGGCCTCGTGCTCATGATCGGTGAGACCGGCTTCGTCGAACACGTCTCCGGCCGCGATCTCGCGACCTTCCCGGCCGATCTACAGGCCAGCAAGGGCCATTCGCTCGTTGAATATGTCTATGTCTCCGACCGTATCGAATTGATGCAGGCATTCGACCTGTTGCGGCAGGGCGAGGACAGGGCGACCGCCGAACTCCGCTTCGAGACGGGTGCGAAATCGCGTCAGGCACAGTTCATGCATGCGCGTATCGAGATGACGGCGATCCGCAGCGCCAGCGGCCGGCTGCGCCGCATCGTCGCCCAGCTTTCCGATGTCACCGAGATGGAACGCCTGCGCCGCGATGTCGCCCGCAAGGCGGCGGAGGCGGAATCGGCCAATGACGCCAAGTCGCGTTTCCTTGCCGCCGTCAGCCACGAATTGCGCACGCCGCTCAATGCGGTCCTCGGTTTTTCCGATATTCTCGCCGGCGAATATTTCGGCCGGCTGGAGAACGACCGCCAGCGGGAATATGTCGGCCTCATCCGCCAGTCCGGCGCCCATCTCCTGTCGGTCGTTAATACCATGCTTGACATGAGCAAGCTGGAAGCCGGCCGTTACGAGCTGATGATGGAAAGCTTCCCCATTTCCGAGACCATCTCGTCCTGCGAAGCCATGCTCGGCCTGCAGGCGAAGGAAAAAGGCCTGACTTTGACCAGCCGCATCCAGCGCGGCATCGGTGAAATCTCCGCCGATCAGCGCGCCATCCGGCAGGTTCTCATCAATCTCGCCGGCAACGCCATAAAATTCACCGATGCGGGTGGTGTGGTGTCGATCGACGCCGCGCGTGAGGGCGCGATGCTGAAACTGACGGTGAGCGATACCGGCATCGGCATCGCTTCCGACAAGATTGAACTCCTGGGCCAGCCCTTCATGCAGGTTCAGAATGAATATACCCGTCGCTATGAGGGCACGGGTCTGGGATTGTCCCTGGTCAAGGGGCTTGTGGCACTGCATGGCGGCACTTTCGCCATCACCAGCAAGCCCGGCGAGGGAACGGTCGTAACGATCACCCTGCCTGCTGACGGTTCCGGCATGGCGGGTGAGGGCGAAAGCGCTGAAACCGAAAGCATGGTGGAATTCCCGCCGCGCATCCGGCAGCTCGGTGACATCGCCGCAATGATGAAAAAGGATGGTGACGATGGCCCCGCGAAAGCGAAAATCGCCTAAGAAAACAACGGCCCAGATTGGCGCCGGGATTGTTTCCTTGGTGGTTTCGGCCATCGGGCGCGAAATCCTGCGCCATCCAAAAATGGTCGGCAGCTGCGGCGCCTTCGCGGTCGTTTTCGGTTTTGTCGCCGCCAATGCGCTCTGGTATCAGCCGGGCGTGCACCCGTCGCCCTTCCTGCGCACGCGCGATGCGGAAAACCCGAACGGCATTGCCGGTTACCGTCCCGCCGAGCCGCTCGGCACGCAGGGCAACGTCACCACCTTCCGCATAGAACGACCGGCGGAGACGCAAAACGCGCAACAGCCTGCGGCCCAAACGCCAGCGCAACCCGCTGCCGAAACCCAGAAGCCGCAGCAGATCGTCGCCGATATTCAGGCCGAACTGAAGAAACGCGGACTTTACGAAGGCGAGGCGGACGGCCGCATGGGCCCGCGCACCGCCGCCGCCATCATGTTCTTCGAAGAAACGCTCGGCATGGAACAGACCGGCGAACCGACGACCCGCGTGCTGGCGGCGCTTCGGATCGACGGCGCGACAGTTGCGGCGATCCCCAGGGACCGGCCTGCCGATAGCAGCGGCGGCGTCGAGATCGACCCCGTCGCCGCGGCCATCCGCAAGGCGGAAGCACCGCGTCCGAAGGCCGAACCGGCCTCCCTCAACAGCGCCGCCAAGCCGGCAAACCGCGAGCTGATCGCCAGGATTCAGCAGGGTCTGATCAATATCGCCTATGCCGATGTGAAGGTGGACGGTGTCGCCGGCCAGCAGACCCGCAACGCCATCCGCGCATTTGAGAAACATTACCGCCTGCCGGAAACCGGTGAGCCGAGCGAGGCCGTGTTGAAGAAGCTGAAGTCGATCGGGGCGCTTTGAGTTTTGACAGCAGCCGAAGGTGCGCGGGGCTTACCCCCCTCTGCCCTACCGGGCATCTCCCCCTCAAGGGGGGGAAATCGGCAAGAGGCTCTTCCACTGCTCCATTCTCAAACGTTGAGATGGGCGAGCACTTACCGCAGATCGATCTCCCCCCTTGAGGGGGAGATGCCCGGCAGGGCAGAGGGGGGTAAGCCCCGCGCACCTTCGGCCGCCCAAAATCAACAACAGCATGCCCACCGTTTCCATCGAAAGCACCCCATGCGCCTCAAATCCGAAATGTTCGTCTCAGCCCTCATCCGCCGCGTCTTCGCCGCCGGCGGATTTGCCGCTGTCGAAAAGAAGGGGGCGGAGGAGGCGGGGGCGATCTTTGTTCGCCAGCGCCTGCGCGATGGCCGCGAGAACCTCTATGGACCTGCGCCGCAGAGCTTCGCCGATGATGAGGAAATCCGTGCCGAGCGCCGTTTCGAAACGCGTCTTGCGGGTGCGGATGGCGAGGAAAGCACAGCTCTTCTGGAAAGGGAACGGCGTTTCGACAGCGACCTGTGGGTGGTGGAGATCGAAACCGACGAGATCGGAACATTGCTGACGCTGGTGGACCAGCCCAAGGCCTAGAACGAGGAAAAGCAGACCCCGGTTCTTCGTCCGCGAATGGCTTCGCGTCGCGAAAGACGCAAGGACAGGCCTGCTTACCCTTGCGTCCCGTTTCTCTGCGCAGCAGGTGCGCTGTGGCTCAGCCGCTCGCGGCCATGCGTATAGCTGTCGGCCCGCCGCCAGCTTTCCAGCCGCTCTTCGCATTCCACGATGTCGAGGCGGTCGAGCAGGGCCTCCGCACGGCTCATGTCGCCTTCGGCGGCGGCAAGATGCGGATAGAAGCATTGCAGGACGAAGGCCGCCTCGGAAAACTCCATGCCAAGACCGGTGAGCGTCGTTGCCAGCTGTGCGCCTGATATATCGAGCATGATGCGCTCCGACAGCCAGTAGCTGGAGGACAGTGAATCCGCCAGCGCCACCGCAAATTGGCGGGCGTTGCGCTCGCGGGCGAAACGCACCAGCAGCGCCTCCTGCACCTCGCTCAGGCGGCGAAGACCGAGGACGTCGCTTTCCGGGCGGTTGAGGTGATGCGCCATCTGCTTGATCCGCTGGCGCATTTCTTCTTCGAGTGCGGAAGCGGCGGCGATGTTGTCAGTCTTTTCTTCCGTTTTCGTCGCTTCGGGGCTTGCCGCCACCTGCGGTTCGGCGGCAGCCGTTTCCTCTTCCGGCCGTTTCAGGTCTTCCGCGTGGCGCAGGCCGACAAGCGCGTCGATGACGGTGGGGGAGAGATCCTCGCGCCGGACGATGGCGCGCGCATGCGCCGCGCCTTGTGTGCGGGCGATGGTGATCAGCGTGTCGTCATCGAGGCATTTGGAGGAGATGAGGAAGGGCGCCGCAAGCGAAATCGGCTGGCAGGCGATGAAGAAGGCGACAGCCGAAGGCACGCTCGGATGCTGCGAGAGTGCGGCGATCGCCTCCCGCTTGGCTTCATCGGTGGAGGCGTTGAAAAGCGGCATGAAAAGTTCGGCGAACTGCCGAAGGTCCGTTTTTGACGGATGCGAAACATTCTCGAAATTCGTCACGGTGGCCATCAGCACCACATCTTTCTTCCTCACGGCTCTTGGCCTCTCAAGTTCTCGAAACCGGTCGGTCAACGCACTACCCAACAAACGCAAACACAATATCGGTTCAAATTAGAGCAAATGCGTTGACGTCCTGTTAACTATGGGGGGTGGCAAGAGGGAATCTGCCTCTATCAACAAGGAAATTTTAAAACCTTCATAACGGGTGAAATGCCGTGGAACTTTACCGCATCGCCTTTGTTTTCAAGGCGTGTGGCGCCGGGAGGAATAAGTGACGGCCCGGCAGTTAGGGTTAACGGATCATTAACCTCTGTCTGTTTGTAATTTCATGGGCAGTATTAGGATTCCATGTTATTCTTATCGACGGAATAAATGCAAAAATGGCATGCGAAGCCTGAATCTGCGCACGATCCCCTTATAAGAATCGTTTTGGATTTTTGGATCGTGCGAAAACCAGTCTGTGGGCTGGCCTATGCGCAATGTGATGGTGATGAAATTCCCGACGCAAGATGAGGCTTGCGCGGTTCCCATGGGCAACATTGACAATCATGTCCCGAAGAGGAGATGAGCATGGCAGAGATTATTCCAATCAGCGACGCCCGACGAAGCCTGCGTCCCGCCGGCGTTGTCGGAAAGCTGATCGGCCCCGCGAAGGTCGTGCTGTTTACCGGCGTGCGTTATGAAAAACGTGATACCGAGCCGACCGGCAAAGTCGCGCGCAAGGGCAAATCCGCAGTGGAAACCGCCCTCAAATCCTGATTGCCGATGATGTCAGACGCTATTTCCAGGGCGTCGGCTGGCACTTCGCCTCGTTCAGGAACCGTTCCGCCTCTTCGCCGAAACTCGGCTGCGGCACCATGGTCCGCAAAACCACATACCCTTCCGTCTGATCCGATTCCGCCAGAATGGCCTGCGAAAGCGAGGGCGGCTGCGCCTTGCGGATGGCGGCTATCTGCACCGCATCAGCCACCAGAATATCCATAACCCCGGCGGCGGATGTGCGGTCGTTCATGCTGAACACCTCATTCGAGGCCTTGTCGTAAACTGCGACCGACCAGAAGGGTACGGCGCCGATGGCGGTCAGCCTGACGGGCTGTTCCTCGATGTTAAAGGTGCAGACCGCCACCCGCATGAAGGGATCGCCGCTGCCAAGGGTCTTTTTCTCCGTCGTCTCCTCGAGAAGATGAAACAGATGCGGCTTTCCTTCCGCAAGCGCGCGCGTATAGGCGTCGCGATTGCTGAAATGCGGGATAGCGAGAAGGATGATGACGTGCAGCACGGCTGCGCCGACGAGACCGGTGAGAATGGCGAGCAGGACCCTAAACATTGCCACACCCCAGCTTGCGGATTTGCGGCATGGATATGTCTATCAGGCCGGAACTGCCGGCAACCGGTGTGTCGAGCAGGGTCATGACAAGCTTGAAGGTCTGGCCCTGCGGCACCGCCAGCCAGTTATAGGTCTGGGCGTCAGGGGCGATGGTGATGTCGATGCCGCCATCGGCGCTGCGCAGAAGCGTGCGGGAATTCAGCGCGAAGGGCCGCCCGGCATCTTCAGCCAGAACATTTCCCTGCTGGTCGGCGGTGTAAATCGTCCAGAAACGGGCGGGCGGCACGGCGCCGGCCAGCCGGTACCGGCACTCGCCGCTGAGGCGCTGTCCATCGCTGTCGACGGAGGCGGTGAAGGACAGTCCCTCGGCGGTTCCGTAAAGCAGCTTGCCGGCATCGGCGCGGTGCGATTTGGCGTAAGGGTCGGCCTCGATCGTCTGCGCTTCGGGAAACGCATCCCACGAGCCGATGCGGATCGATCCAAAGCCGGATGTCGCCTCAAGTGCTGCGAGTGTTGCGGCAATACCGCCGCCAAAGGCGATCAGAAGGGCGATGCCGACAAGGAATGGAACTCGGAACACGCTGTTTTCCCGTTTTGAACAGGTCGAGGACTATCACTGATTCCCCGTTTGGAAAATGGCGCGGCTTGTTTAGTCCTCGTGAAAGTGACTGGAGCGGGAAATTCCTTGCCTATGCGCCCATGACGAGCTTGAAGGCGATGGCCCACATGGTAACGGCGATGATGCCTTCGAGAATACGCCAGGCGGAGGGTCTTTCGAAAATCGGTCGCAGCCAGCGCGCGCCATAACCCAGCGAAAAGAAGAATACCAGCGAGCCGGTGGCCGCGCCCGCCGCAAAGGTTTTCTCAAAGCCGGGGAACTGCGTGGAAATGGTGCCGAGCAGCACGACGGTATCGAGATAGACATGCGGATTGAGGAAGGTCAGCGCCAGACAGATGGCGAGCGTCTGCCACAGGCTCGCCTCCTGCCGCTCGGTCACCGACAGCGTCTCGGAGGAACGCAGCGCCGAATGCAGGCTTTTTGCGCCATACCAGATGAGGAAGGCGGCGCCCGCATAACGCATGATGGGATCGAGCGCCGGCATGATGGCGCTGATCCGCTGAAAACCAAACACGCCGACGGTGATGAGCAGCGCATCTGATATCGCGCAGGTGGCGCAGACGGCAAACACATGCGAACGCGCCAGACCCTGCTTCAGAACGAAGGCATTCTGCGCGCCGATGGCGACGATGAGGCTGAGGCCCATGGTAAGACCGGTGAAGAAGATCTGGATGTCCATACGCGTCGCGGCCCCTGCCTCTGTCCATGTGGAATGGCCGAAGGCGTTGCTTTCGGACCGAGTGCTTGGATATTTGGGCGGAATGGTTTAATCCAGTTAAATAAACTCAACTCGGATAAGATAAGCTAATGTCGCGCTTCTCTCTTCAACCTTTCGATTTTTCACGACGTTGCCATCTCTCAACCCTCATTCCTGTGACAAGAACAGGAATGAGGGCGGGAGAGGGTGTCGCCCATCGCCTCGAAGAGCCTCGCGCCACCCCCACCAACCCCCTACATCAGGTGCGATAATGCTCGACTACCCTGCCATGCGCGCCGTGGCGCTCGTTGCCCAGACCGGCAGTTTCGAAAAGGCGGCGCAGGTGCTGTGTGTCACGCCTTCGGCCGTCTCCCAGCGCATCAAGCAGCTGGAGGAGCGGCTGGGCGTGGTGCTGATCGTGCGCGGCAACCCCTGCGTCGCGACGGATAAGGGTGAATGGCTCTGCCGGCACATGGATCATGTCGGCATGCTGGAAAGCGAATTGTTCCGCCAGCTTCCGGCGCTCGCAGAGACGGGCGCCGCGGCGGAGCGTGTGACGCTCAATATCGCCACCAATGCCGACAGCCTCGGCACATGGTTTCTGGATGCGGTTTCAAAATTCACCGGCGGCAGCGATTATCTCGTCAACATCGCAGTGGACGATCAGGATCATACGGTGGAATGGCTGCGAGGGGGCAGGGTGCTTGCCGCCGTTACCGCCCACGCCAAGCCGGTGCAGGGCTGCCGGGTAACGCCGCTCGGCGTGCTCCGCTATCACGCCACGGCCAGCCCGGATTTCATGACCCGCCATTTCGCCGATGGCGTCACGCCCGCAGCCCTTGCCCACGCACCGGGACTGACCTTCAACCAGAAGGACAGGTTGCAGGCGAGCTGGATCAGGCAGGCGCTGGGCGAGGATGTCTCCTATCCCACCCACTGGCTGCCTTCGACGGACGGTTTCGTGAAGGCAAGCCTTGCCGGTATGGGCTGGGGGCTCAATCCGGTGCAGCTTGTGAGGGAGCATCTTGAGGCGGGAAGGCTGGTGGAGGTCGTTCCCGGCACGCCGCTTGATATTCCGCTTTACTGGCAGGTTAATCGTTTGGCCGCCGACCGTTTGGGCGCGCTGACATCGCATATGGTGGAGACGGCGAGGGCGGTGTTGTTGCGGTGAGATGACTGACGCCGGCTTTGGAGAGACGGGAGCCGTAGAGTGAGTGGCTTACCCCCCTCTGCCCTGCCGGGCATCTCCCCCTCAAGGGGGGAGATTGGCGAGCGGCGCTACCACCACTTCATTCGCTAACGTTGAGATGGGCTGGACCTCGCCGCATATCGATCTCCCCCCTTGAGGGGTAGATGCCCGGCAGGGGCAGAGGGGGGAAGCCGCACGCTCCGTCAGAAATCCTGGCCGGTTGCCCGCAACCTCACCGCCGCGCCGCATCCTCCGCGCCGTCACGCAAAGATGCATCCGCCACCTTCTGCGTCGTCACGCTCAAGGCCGAAGCATCCTTCATCTTCTTGGCGATGGAGCGGATGACGCGGGTGGCCTCTGCTGAAAGCGAGCGTGGGCGGGTGAGGGCCGGCAGGGCAGGTGTGCTGGTGGCTGCGGCCGCCACTTGCGCCGAAGGTTGCGGGCGCGCACCTGTCGGCAACGGGTTCTGGATGCCGGGGATGGGGCGCAGCTCCATGCCCTGATGGGCGTAATCCATCAGCCGTTTGAAGGTCATGGCGGGCAGGGCGCCGCCGGTCATGTTGTTCATCGGCGTGAATTCGTCATTCCCGAACCAGACGGCGGTCGTATAATTGCCGGTGAAACCCACATACCACGCGTCGCGGTAAGCCTGCGAGGTGCCGGTCTTGCCGCCGGAGACGATGCCATTGTCAAGCGCGCCGCGGCGGGCCGTGCCCATGACCGGAATGGTCACCAGCATCTGGTTCATCTTGGAATTGGCGTCTTCGGAGAGCACGCGCTTGGCGGGCGGCTCATTGTGGCTGAAATCGTAGAGAACATTGCCCTCGTAATCCAGCACCTGCTCGATGCCGTGGCGGCGTGACTGCATGCCGTCGGCCGGGAAAACGGCATAGGCGGTTGCCTGGTCGAGAACGGTCACTTCCGATGTGCCGAGCGGAATGGTCTTGTCGCTGCGAAGCGGTGTGGCCACGCCCATGGCCTTGGCCGTGTCGACAATGACCTGTGTGCCGAGCACATCCTTGGCGAGCCGGACCGGCACGGTATTGTAGGATTTGGCGAGCGCCATCTGCAGCGTCACCTTGCCGGCATAGGAGCGGCCGTAATTCTGCGGCGACCAGCCGCGCCAGGTCACCGGCGCATCGGAAATCAGCGTCTCCGGCTTCATGCCCTTTTCCATGGCGGCCGAGTAGGTATAAACCTTGAAGGAGGAACCCGGCTGGCGAAGCGCCGCCGTGGCGCGGTTGAACTGGCTTTCGCCATAGTCACGCCCGCCGACCATGGCGCGCACGCCGCCGCCGTTCTCGATCATCACCATCGCGCCCTGCTTGACGCGGTAACCTTCGCCATATTCGCGCAGGCCCATTTCCATCGCCTGTTCGGCCGCCTGCTGCAGGCCGGTATCGATGGTGGTGCGCACGACGACGGTATGGTCCTTGAACTTGCCTTCGGCGGCCAGCCGCTGCACTTCGTCGAAGGCCCAGTCGAGGAAATAATCCGGCGCCTTCACATCGGCGCGGTCGATGACGGTGGCCGGATTGCGCCGCGCGCCGATCACCTGACCCTCGGTCATCAACCCGCTTTGCACCAGGTTGGAAAGAACGGTGTTGGCGCGGGCGCGCGCGGCGGGCAGGTTGACGTGCGGCGCATATTTGGCCGGCGCCTTGAACAGGCCGGCCAGAATGGCGGATTCGGCCAGTGTCACGTCGGTCAGGTTCTTGCCGAAATAAAACTGCGCCGCGGCCGCCGCCCCGAAGGTGCCGCCGCCCATATAGGCGCGGTCGAGATAAAGGCTGAGGATTTCCTTCTTCGACATGTTGGTCTCGAGCCACAGCGCGAGGAAGGCTTCCTTGATCTTGCGCTCCAGCGAGCGCTCATTGGTGAGGAACAGGTTCTTGGCGAGCTGCTGCGTCAGCGTCGAGCCGCCCTGCACCACGCCGCCGGCGCGGGCGTTTTCGCTCATGGCGCGGGCAAGACCGATGAAATCGATACCGAAATGGTCGAAGAAACGCCGGTCTTCGGTCGCCAGCACCGCCTTGATGAAATGGTCAGGCATCTGGTCGATCGGGACGGAATCTTCATGAATGATGCCGCGATGGCCGATTGTATTGCCGTAACGGTCAAGGAAGGTGACGGCGAAATCGCCGCGATAACGCCAGTCCTTCTTGGTTTCCTCAAAGGCGGGCATGGCGAGCGCCAAAAGCACGACGCAACCCGCCGTTCCGAAGGTCAGCGCGTCGCAGGTGAGGTTGACGAGAAGCTTCTTCCAGCCGCGCACATGCAGTTTGCGCGAGGCGATGGTGACGTCTTCCCAGAAATCCACCAGCCGCGCCGCAGCCGTCCACAGGCCGGAGTCGATGAAGCTATCGATCCGGAGCAGGATGTGCCGTTTTTTACGGCCGCTTTTATCGTCTTTTTCTTCCTGCACGTGCCGATGTGTTCCTGTTCAACGCAACGCGATCGTCGATATTCTGCGCTTCAACCCATTCCCGACGCAAAACCGTGGCATGGTTATGTCGGAATTGCTTGACGTGGCGGCGGTTCGCGGGCCAATGACCGCTTTGCCGCCTGCCAATATGCTAAAATATCGTACAAACCAGCCCTTGGCGATACGATATAAAGGATTAGGGACCGGTTAAACACTCCTGTCCAAGTGATCAAAATGAAACGGAAATGTTAACGATGAATGACGCGCCGTTCTGGAAAACCAAATCGCTGACCGAGATGACCGGTGAGGAATGGGAAAGCCTGTGCGACGGCTGCGGGCTGTGCTGTCTGAACAAGCTGGAGGACTGGGATACCGGCGAAGTGGCGTTCACCTCGGTTCGCTGTGTGCTGCTCGATGGCGAGAGCTGTCGATGCTCCGACTACGAAAACCGCCGCGCCACCGTGCCGGATTGTATCCAGCTGGACCTGAAGAAGGTCCATGAGATCGGCTGGCTGCCGCCCACCTGCGCCTATGCGCTGGTGCGTGATGGCAAGGATCTGTACTGGTGGCACTATCTTGTTTCCGGCGATACGGAAACGGTGCATCAGGCGGGCATTTCCGCGCGCGGCCGCACGGTCAGCGAGGCCGACGTGGATGTTGACGACTTCGAGGATTATGTGGTCGACTGGCCGCTGACGGTTGGCGAGAGGGCAGGCGAAAAGGAGCGGATGTGACGGAAATCGCTAATTTTCGTTTTGGTCCTATTCCTGCCCCATCAGTCTCCTAAAGGCATGTCGTCCGAAAGCGTGTCACGGTTTCGGGGTACGACTTGTCTGAAATCAAAGACAGCTTCCGGCCATTCCGGCAAATGATCCGCAAAGCGGACGAGGGACATCAAAACGCATGCGCTACCGGCTGCCCGCCATCGTTCTTTCATGCCTTGCCCTTCCGGGGCTCCTGCCGTTTTCCGCTGATGCCCAGCAAAAGCCCCAGGCCTTCGAATGCACGCTGGTCACGTCAATCGAGACCGGCGCCATCATCAACCAGCAGGGCGCCTGTGACCAGCGCGTGGCGCCGGCCTCCACTTTCAAGGTGCCGCTGGCGCTGATCGGTTACGATGCCGGCATCCTTCAGGATGAAAAGACGCCCGCCTGGGACTGGAAACCCGGCACGGAGGCGCGCGCCTCCGACCGCAAGACGGTCGATCCCTCGATATGGGAACAGGATTCGGTCCTGTGGTATTCGCGTGAAATCACCCGCCGTCTCGGACCGGAAAAATTCGCCGCCTATGTGAAGCGTCTCGGTTATGGCAATGCCGATGTTTCCGGTGAGCCGGGCAAGAATAACGGCCTGACCCATTCCTGGCTCGGATCGTCGCTGACGGTTTCGCCGGTGGAGCAGGTCGGCTTCCTGCGCCGCCTTCTGGCCGGCAATCTGCCGGTCTCGCGTGATGCACAGGCGAAAACAAGGGCAATCGTTCCGGTCTTCGATGCGCCGGAAAGCTGGGCCGTGCACGGCAAGACCGGCACCGGCTACATGCGTGACGAAAAGGGCAACCCCGACCGCAATCGTCCTTTCGGCTGGTTCGTCGGCTGGGCGGAGCGCGAAGGCCAGCACATCGTCTTCGCAAGGCTGCGCGTTTCCGACAAACCGTCCAACGAGCCGCTCGGTCCCGCCGTGCGCGACGCCTTCCTGCGCGATATTCCGCGGCTGGCCGTGCACCGGTGATTGCGCAGCCGGCATGACCTTTGCCTGAAGAGGATAAGCACATGTCGGACGCCTCTCGCGACGTCATCGCGATCTATAATGAACACGGGGCCGATTTCGACAGTTTACGGGGCCGTTCGCTTGCCGAAAAACCATGGCTCGACAGATTCACCTCGCTCTTGCCGAATGGCGCGTCCATTCTCGACATAGGCTGCGGTTCCGGGGAGCCGATCGCCGGCTACTTCATTGCCAACGGCTATGACGTCACCGGCATCGATGCGTCCCTGCCGCTGGTTGAGCTTTGCCGGGCGAGATTTCCCCGGAACCTCTGGGCGGTTGCGGATATGCGAAAGCTGGCCCTCGACCGCCGCTTCGACGGATTGATTGCGTGGCACAGTTTTTTCCACCTGACGGTGGAAGATCAGCGCCGCATGTTCGGCATTTTCCGCCAGCATGCCAATGATGGCGCGGCGTTGATGTTCACGGCCGGACCCGACTACGGGGAAGCGATCGGCACCTTTCAGGGGCGGCCGCTTTATCACGCAAGCCTTGCTCGCGATGAGTATGAAAGCCTGCTTGTCGCACATGGTTTCCGGCTTCTCGATCATACCGTCAACGATCCCGAATGCGGCGGCGCAACGGTTTATCTGGCAAGACGCGTGGCGGTCTGAACGCGCTTGGGAAGCCGCGCCCGATAGTGGGTCGATAGGTCTTCTGATCGTGGCGAACGCCCTGCTTCGGACGGGTGGCTGCGCTCACGATTGTGTGTTCAACAAAAAATTTCCCTTCCCTTGACCTTCCCATCATGGGAATCTCTACATAGGGTCTCGAAAGGGGATTTCCCATGAACGAGACAGTCAAACACGCCCATCGAAATGAACCGGTTTCCATTCCCGTGGAGGGCATGACCTGCGCCTCCTGCGTGCGGCGGGTGGAAACGGCTGCCGCCAAGGTGCCCGGTGTCATGTCGAGTTCCGTGAACTTCGCCACGAAGAAGCTCACCGTCGAGCCCGCCGAGGGTTTTTCGGCGCGCACGCTTGGCGCCGCCATCAAGAAGGTCGGTTACGATATCGCGCCGGAGCGGCAGGAATTTGTGGTGGAAGGCTTGCAGGACGAGGCGCAGGCCGGGCGGCTGAAGGCCGTTCTGGAAGCGGTCGCCACCACAATCGCCGTCAAGGTCGAGGCGGCTTCCGGCAGGGTCTCGGTGGAAACGATCGGCGGCCGGCGCGAACGGGATGCGCTGGTGGAAACGGCAAAGCTTGCCGGGTTCGCGCTGAAGACACCCAAACCGCATGACCATTCCGCCCATCACAATCATAATCATCATCAGGGCCACGGCCAGATGGCGGGCGAAACCGGCGGCCATGACCACATGCAGCATGTGGGTGAGGAGGGCGCGCTGAAACGCGACCTGACGATTGCCGCCATCCTGACCGCGCCGCTTTTCGTGCTGGAAATGGGCGGCCATCTCTATGAGCCGATGCATCACTGGCTGATGGGCATCATCGAGACGCAGAACCTCTATTACATCTATTTCGTGCTGGCGACGGCGGTGATCTTCGGGCCGGGCCTGCGTTTCCTCAAGGCCGGTTTTCCCGCTTTGCTGCGCGGTGCGCCGGAAATGAATTCGCTGGTGGCGCTTGGCGTCACGGCGGCCTACGCCTATTCCGTCGTGGCGACCTTCGCGCCCGATCTGCTGCCGGAAGAGGCGCAGTTCGTCTATTATGAAGCGGCAACCGTCATCGTCACGCTGATCCTGACCGGGCGGCTTCTCGAAGCCCGCGCCAGCGGCCGCACGGGAGACGCCATCCGCAAGCTGATGAGCCTGCAGGCGAAGACCGCGCGGGTGGAGCGCGACGGCGCCACCATCGATATTTCCCCCGATGATCTGGTGGCCGGCGATATCGTCGTCATCCGTCCCGGCGAAAGGCTGGCGGTCGATGGCGAAGTCGTCGAAGGCTCGTCCTATGTCGATGAATCCATGATTTCAGGCGAGCCGGTGCCGGTGGAAAAAACCATCGGCGCAACTGTCGTCGGCGGCACCATCAACAAAACAGGCGCCTTCAAGTTCAAGGCGACCAAGGTGGGCGCGGATACCATGCTGTCGCAGATCATCCGCATGGTGGAGGAGGCTCAAGGGTCCAAGCTGCCGATCCAGCTGCTGGTGGACCGTGTTACCGCGCTGTTTGTGCCCGTCGTCATCGCCATTGCGGTGCTGACCTTCATTGTCTGGGCGATATTCGGCCCGGAACCCGCCTATACGTTCGCTCTGGTCAATGCGGTCGCGGTGCTCATCATCGCCTGCCCCTGCGCCATGGGTCTCGCCACGCCGACCTCAATCATGGTTGGCACCGGCCGGGCGGTGGAACTGGGTGTGCTGTTCCGCAAGGGACAGGCGTTGCAGGAGCTGCGTTCGGCTGAAATCGTCGTGGTCGACAAGACCGGTACGGTGACCAAGGGCCGCCCGGAACTGACCGATCTGGTGGTTGCGGAAGGATTTGCCGACAACGAGGTTCTGGCGCTGGTCGCCGCCGTCGAGGGCCGGTCGGAACATCCGATTGCCGAGGCCATCGTCCGGGCTGCGGAAGAAAAGAATGTGGCGACCCCGGAGGGACTCGAACCCGCAACTGTGGAAAACTTCGAAAGCGTGACGGGTTACGGCATCGCCGCGACCGTCAATGGCCGCAAGGTCGAGGTCGGCGCGGATCGTTTCATGGCGAAACTCGGCCATTCCGTGGATATCTTTGCTGAGGCCGCCGCAAGGCTGGGTGATGAGGGCAAGACGCCGCTTTATGCCGCCATTGACGGCAGGCTGGCGGCTGCGATTGCGGTTGCCGATCCGCTGAAACCCTCGAGTGTGACTGCCATCCGGGCGTTGCAGGCCATGGGCATCGAAGTGGCCATGGTGACGGGCGACAATGAACGCACGGCGAACGCAATCGCCAGGCAGGTCGGCATTTCCCGCGTGGTGGCGGAAGTCTTGCCCGAGGGCAAGGTGAAGGCGATCCACGAGATGCGCGCAGGCGGCAAGGTGCTCGCTTTCGTCGGCGACGGCATCAATGACGCGCCGGCGCTGGCCGAGGCCGATATCGGCATCGCCGTCGGCACCGGTACGGATGTCGCCATCGAAAGCGCCGATGTGGTGCTGGTCGGCGGTGATCTCATGGGCGCCGTCAACGCCATAGAGATGAGCCGGGCGACCATCCGCAACATCAAGGAAAACCTGTTCTGGGCCTTCGGTTATAACGTGGCGCTGATACCGGTCGCGGCGGGCGTGCTTTATCCGGCCTTCGGCATCACCTTGTCGCCGATGATCGGCGCGGGTGCGATGGCGCTGTCCAGCGTCTTCGTTCTCGCCAATGCGCTGAGATTGAAACGGGCGAAGGTGGTCCATCGGGAGGTGATGTCATGAATATCGGGCAGGCATCGGAAGCATCGGGCGTTTCCGCCAAGATGATCCGTTATTACGAGCAGATCGGCCTCATCACGCCGGCCGCCCGCACCGGCAATAATTACCGGGTCTATGGCGAGCAGGACGTGCACAATCTGCGCTTCATCAAGCGGGCGCGCACGCTCGGTTTCTCGCTGGAAGAGACCGAGACGCTGCTGAAACTCTGGCAGGACAAAAGCCGTGAGAGTTCGGCGGTAAAGGAAATCGCGCTCGTCCACATCGCCGATCTCGAGCAGAAGATCGCCGAGATGAAGAGCATGGTGAAAACGCTGTCGCATCTCGCCCATTGCTGCGGCGGCGACCACCGGCCCGACTGCCCCATCCTCGATGATCTCGCGGGCGCTGAAAAGAACAACGCCAGGTCCGCGAGAACTCACTGAACTTTAATGACAACCGGCGCGACAATATCGCTACCGGCCAGAAGGAGAAAACCATGGGTGCAACCACCTTCCTTATTCCGGACATGACCTGCGGCCATTGCGAAAAGACGCTGCGCGGGGCTCTCACGGAGGTGCTTCCCGATGCCGCCGTCAGCATCGATCTTTCCGCCCACCGGCTCACGGTAACGGGCGACGCCGCAACTGCGGAAGCGGCGATCCGCGAAGCCGGTTATTCGCCGGAAAGGGTGGGCTGAGAGGCGGCTTCCGTTTGCACGGGTCAGAAAATGTGCTACATATGTTGCACAAAATGGAGCGTAGACGGATGACCGTAACGACGAGAATAAGACGTCAGGGCGGTGCGGCGGTGATGACCATCCCGCCCGCTCTTTTGAAAATGCTGGGACTGGAAATCGGTGAGCAACTGACGCTCGAGGTCGATAACGGCGCGCTGGTCGCAAGCCCGGTTCGGCAGGAAAAGAAACGCTTCACGCTTGCCGAATTGCTGGAGGGTGCGGATGAAGTCGCTACCCTCAACGCCAGCGCGCGGGAATGGGACGAAGCGCCGCCAGTCGGCAAAGAAGCCCTTTGATGGTCCGCAGTCAGGTTCCAAAACGTGGCGACGTTTATCTGGTCGACCTCAACCCTGTGATCGGCAGCGAAATCAGGGACGAACATCGTTGTATCGTCATCACGCCCAGAGAAATCAACGCGGTTGGACTGTGCCTTGTCGTTCCCGTGACCACAGGCGGACTATTCACGCGCAAGGCGGGGCTTGCCGTGAACATATCGGGCCACAAGACAACTGGTGTCGCACTATGCAACCAAGTGAGAAGTATGGACATTGTTGCCCGCACCGCCCAGAAGAAAGCGAGATATATCGAAACGCTTGACGATGCTACGGTCGACGAAATCGCCGGTCGTGTCATCAGCATGATCGATCCCGCCTGAGTCGTTGCAGGGCGAAATCATTAAACCTCGTCGAAAGCCCCGCCTTCCCGTGAGGGATTGCGGTTGATCACCCGTTCCTCGGCATCGTCGGGCAGGGCCTCGTCGCTTTCCTGATAGGGGTCGTCCTCGGTCTCCGCCTCTTCTTCCTCGATTTCCTGTTCGATGGATTGCGGAATCTCTCCCTTGGCGGGAAGGGCGTCGATGTCGAGATCAAGCAGATCCTCATCCATGGCGTCTTCGTTAGGGGGCAGGATTTTCTTGCGGTCCATGACGGTATCCTTTCTGTCGGTTCTTCGGCAAACGAGCGGGCGCGCGGAGGGTTCCTGCCGTGCAGGATTCCTTCAAAACAAATGACGTGAAAAAGGCGTCTTGACCTCAATGGCGCTTGAGGTTCTAGTTTGCCGGCCGTACCCGAAAAAATGGAAAGGATACGGCTTTGTCGAGTATCGAAATGGCGGAGAAAAACGGCTGGGGCGAATTGCTGAGCGGGGCGAATCTCTCGCTACTGACCGTCATCTCCTCCGGTATCGGCCTGCATGCTTTTAATCAGTTCGCTGTGGTGACGGCCTTGCCCGTTGCCGTGAACGAAATCGGCGGCGCGGGTTTTTACAGCTGGGCCTATAGTCTTTATTTCGTCGGCTCCGTGGCGGGCGGCGTCACCGCCGTGCTGTTTCGCGAACGTTTTGGCGCGCGCGCCGTCCTGCTTCTCTGCTGCCTGATATTTTCCTTCGGTTCGGTTCTCTCGGCAATCGCCGGCGACTTTTTGTGGGTCGTCGTTGGCAGAGCCTTGCAGGGACTGGCGGACGGGCTGATCGTGGCCGTGTGCTACAGCCTCATTCCCGCGGGTTTCCGCTCCGGCCTGTTGCCGAAGGTCTTCGCCATCGAGGCGGCGATCTGGGCGGTCGCCTCCTTCATAGGCCCGCTGACCGGTGGTTTTGCCACCGAACATATCTCCTGGCGGGCCACCTTCCTGCTGTCGGCGCCGCTGATCCTGCTGCTTCTGGCCTATACCACCATTGCCGTCTCCGCCGAGCGGCCGGTGGCGGCGACGCGCAGACCGCTGGTGCCGCTGGTTCTCTGCCTTGTCGGCGCATTGGCCTTTTCCGCTCCTTCCGCCTTCGAGGATGCGAGCCTGCGGGCGCTCTCCCTGCTGGCGGGGGCAGCGCTGCTGTGGGCCTCTCTGCGGGCGGGCGCACGGCCTTCCGTCGGACTGTTGCCGAAGGATTCCTTTCGGCTGAAGACGGTGCTCGGCAGCGGTTTCTGGGTGCTGTTCCTGATGTCCTATGCCCATGCGCTGGGCAGCGTCTATCTCGCTTATGTCGCCATCAATCTCTGGCAGCATGAGCCGACCTTTGCCGGTTTCATCGTGGTGACGATGCCGCTTGCCTGGAGCTTTGTGGCAATGCTGATCGGCAGCCTGCGCTCCACCCGTCTGCGGGAGGTTTGCCTGCATTACGGTCCCTACCAGATGGTGCCGGGCTGTGCGCTGCTGGGGCTTGGGCTGGCGACCGGCAACTGGGGAGAAATGCTGCTCGGTCAAATCCTGATCGGATCGGCTTTCGGCATGTCCTGGGCCGGCATCAGCCAGGCCGCCATGGAGGCCGCGCCGGAAGAGGAACGCAAGATGACGGGTGCGCTTTTGCCGACGGTCGCGACGCTCGGCTCTGCGGCCGGCGCCGGTGCAAGCGGCACTGTCGCCGCCGCGACCGATCTCGTGGCGCAGATCGGGCGTGCGGATGTGACGATGCCGATGGTTTATCTCTATGGGCTGGGTGTGGTCGTATCGCTGCTGGCGATCATGACCGCCAGCGGGTTGCGGGGCGAAAGGCGCTAGAGCAAGCATTTCCAGAAAAAGTGGAACCCGGTTTTCTGTCCGGAAATGCGACCAACAAAGCGGAGGGCGCGGCCCCGATCAGGACTGGGTGGCGGCGATGGTGATCGCCGCCAGATAAACGACGAAGGACATGATGGCGATTGCGCCGATAATGATGATGATGCCCTTGCCGGCGCGTTTCTTCTCGGCCTTGTTTTCATTGGCTTCGGTCGGAAACAGGATCGGATCGCTGGTATCGCGGATTTTGGTCATGCCGTTTCTCCTTTCGGCGGAATGGGCGGTTTCGGTCTATCAACCGCCCAATCCGTCAAAAGGTTCCTCACGGTTTCAGCGCCCAGCTGGTGGCATGCACCACCGCGCCGGGGGCGGCCTTCAGCAGCGCCGAGCGCACGGGTTCGAAACCTTCGATGCGCTTGGTGCCCACATATCGGCCGCGATTGGCGAAGACCTCGATAGAGCCGTAATCGAGAAAGATGCGGATGCGGGACGCCTTGGCTCCCCGGGCGATATAATGCGGCGATGGGCCGTCGCGGCCATCCTCATGGCATATCCACAGCCCCGTTTCATCGGAAACGACGCCAAGCTTGACCGTCGGATGATCGAGCATCAGTTCGAAGGGCGCGCCGGGTGAGGCAAGCTCGAACAATATTTCCACCGCCCCGTTGATGAAGGTGACGCGTTCGCCCGCAGCAAGCCGCGTGCGGTCAAGAATATGGCTGCGCAGGCTTTCCGCAGCGCCGATGGGCGGGGTCAGAAGCTCGCCATTCACGTATTGAATCCGGCGCGGCAACGTCATCGAGGTCGGGAAATCGATTTCCGGATTGGCATCCGCCCAGTTTGCCAGCCACCCCATGCCGATGATGCTGTCGCCGTCCAGAAACGCCTGGAAGGCGTAGTTGTCGGTGCCGAAATCCAGTTCCTGCCCGGATTCCTTGGTGAAGGCCTTGCCGTCAAACCAGCCGACATCGGCCATGGTCAGGTTCTTGCGGCCGGTCTCCGGATCCTCCGAATGCATCAGCCCGTAAATCAGCACCCAGCGGGTGGAGCGGGCATTGACCGGGCCATCAAGCGGCAGCAGGCAGGGGCATTCAATGGCGGTGGTTTTATAACGCGTCTCCACCCAGAGTTTGCCCACATAGGTCCAGCCCGATGCCGCCGTGGGGTCCAGCGTCTCGTAGAGCAGAATGACGCCGCCGCCATCGCTCTGGCTGCCAAGCACCATTTTCCACAGGCCATCGGGGCCACGAAAGACGTAAGGGTCGCGGAAATCCGGGGTCAGTCCCTGTCCGTCCGGCCGGTGGCCCAGAATGACCTCGGCCTGCCCAGCCATGATGAGATCGGACGAGGTGGCGGTCAGCTGTATCTGCTGCTCGGGAATGCGGTCCTGCACCTGCTCGGTGAAGAAGACGCGGATGCCGGCGCCTTCGACCAGCGGAATGGTCGAACCGGAATAGGCGCCGCCGCGCTTGTCCGGCCGCGTCGTCAGATCCTCTGACGGGAAGAGGAAGATCGGCAGATGCCGCCAGCGCAGGTAATCGGAGGAGACGGCATGGCCCCAATGCATGGTGTTCCAGCGCAGCCCGTGAGAATAATGCTGATAGAACAGGTGCGGCCGGCCCTCGAAGCGGCCAAAACCGTTCGGGTCGTTCATCCAGCCAAAGGGCGGGCGGAAGTGGTAGCTGCCGGGAAGCTCGGGTGCGGCGTTGTCCGGCTTGGTATGGACGACGGTGATACCGGTTTCGAGCACATCCGACGCGGTGAACCAGTAGATGACGGAAACGGCTGTCGTGACCGTGTCGTAACTCAGTTCCACATGGCCGCCGCCAAAGACCTGGTAGATTCGAAAACCGAACTCTTCCGTGTTGACGCTTGAAACTTCAGCGAATTTTCCATTCTGATTGGAAAAGGAGACGGCGCCGGGCTCGGCGGCTTTCTTCGCCTTCAGCCAGACGTGGAAGGTGGCGTTGACAGGCAGTTCGGTGTGGAGGGTGCGGATGGCGCTTTCCGGTTCGGCTGCGGCTTCAACAACGGTCATTGCTTTTCCTTTCCGTTCGGCATTCTGCGGGTCAAGCATAGGAACGATGATGGCGCGGGAAAGTTCATTGCGCAAAATTGAATGAAGCGATGGAGGAGGTTGGGCATTTATCGCTCGCATCCGCCGCCTTCCGGCCCCATATAGGGGCAAAGCAGGGAGTTTATCCGTGATGAAATTCGACAATTCCTATGCCCGCCTGCCGGAACGGTTCAGCGCCGCCGTGCTGCCGACACCGGTGAAGGCGCCGCGCCTCATCGCTTTTAATCGCGGGCTGGCCGACGAACTCCTTCTCGATGTGGCCGGCCTTGATGATGAAAGGCTGGCGGCGATCTTTTCCGGCAATGTCGTGCCGCAGGGGGCCGCGCCGCTGGCCATGGCCTATGCCGGCCACCAGTTCGGCGGCTTCGTGCCGCAGCTGGGCGATGGTCGCGCCATTCTGCTCGGCGAGGTGATCGACATTAACGGCAAACGCCGCGATATCCAGCTCAAGGGCTCCGGCCCAACGCCGTTTTCACGCAGGGGAGACGGCCGTGCGGCCCTTGGCCCGGTGCTGCGCGAATATATCGTTTCGGAAGCGATGTTTGCACTCGGCATTCCCGCCACGCGGGCGCTGGCGGCTGTCCTCTCCGGCGAAAGGGTGCAGCGTGAAGTCGGCCTGCCGGGCGGTGTCTTCACCCGCGTGGCGGCAAGCCATATCCGTGTCGGCACCTTCCAGTTCTTCGCCGCGCGCGAGGATGACGAGGCGATCAGGAACCTCGCTGACTATGTGATCGACCGTCATTATCCCGAGGCGAAAGACGCCGAAAATCCTTACCTCGCCTTGCTGCGCGGCATCGCGGAGAGGCAATGCGAACTCATCGCGCGCTGGATGATGGTGGGTTTCATCCATGGCGTGATGAATACCGACAATATGGCGGTGTCAGGCGAAACCATCGATTTCGGCCCCTGCGCTTTCCTCGATGAATATCACCCCAACAAGGTCTTTTCTTCCATCGATGCGCAGGGCCGTTACGCCTTCAACAATCAGCCGGGCATTGCGCAATGGAATATCGCAAGACTGGCGGAATGCCTGCTGCCGCTGCTCGATCCGCAAGTGGAAAAAGCCGCCGAACTCGCCAATGCCGTTCTCGCCGATTTCGCCGCCGCCTTTCCCCGACGCTGGCTTACCGGCATGCGCGAAAAGCTTGGCCTGACGACCGAGGAAGAGGGCGACATGGATCTGGTGCAGGCGCTGCTGGCGCTGATGCAGGCATCTGAAGCGGATTATACGCTGACCTTCCGGCGTCTTTCCCATGCGGCCAATGGCGACGCCGAGCCGTTTCGCGGCATGTTCATCGATATAGCGGGGGCGGACGAATTTCTCACCCGTTGGCGGGAAAGAGCCGGTCGTGAGGGGATTTCCGATTCCGAAAGGTCAGGCGCGATGCTCTCCGCCAATCCGGCCATCATCCCGCGCAACCATCGTATCGAGGAACTGATCGAAGCGGCGGTGGAAGAGGATGACTTCGAGCCCTTCCACGCCATGCTGAAGGCGATTGCGACGCCCTTCGAGGAGCGGCCGGACAATTTCGTCTATATGCAGCCGCCGATGAGCCATGAGCGGGTGTTCAGGACGTTTTGCGGGACGTGAGCGCAGCGCTGATTCGCAACTTGGGAACGAGCGGGGCCTCTTTCGCCTTCTCCCCGGCGGG
>NZ_FYEM01000008.1:0-159022 GCF_900188475.1 Agrobacterium sp. 719_389 | reverse complement strand
GAGAAGAAACAAGCAGCATCCGCTCGTTCAATAAGATCGTCATACAGCACGATCAGGACCGGAAAAGCCGGGTGCCCTGCGTTTCATGCCGCATCGCCGCTGTGTCAGCGATGATCGTCGCACTGCCGAGATCATCGAGCGTGGATTGCATCGCCCGCGCCGCCATCTCCGCGATGATCGCTTCACTTGCAGCCAGAATGGCGACACCATCCTTCTGTCCCGCGACCCCGAGGCGGATGCCAGCCGACACGACCTGCGAGACGCCGGCGTGCGAAAAGGCGGCAATCGTGTCCCTTATCGGCACCGCATGACCGGCGGCGACCGCCCCGACAGCGATGGGATAGGGAACGTCTTTGGGCAACACGTCCAGAACCGCATGCGGCCAGGCGCCGGCGGCGGCAACGAAGGCATCGCCCAGAAGCACCGTCTCGCGGTATCGCTCCGCCGAACCGGCCAGCGCTCGCGCCAGATCGGCCGTTTCGCTCAAGACGGCGGCGTCCTCGGCATTGCGCCAGGCATGTGCCAGAAACACCGCATCGTTCCACAGGCTGCCGCAGCGCAGAAGCGTTTCGAGCCAGTCGCGCAGAGCCGCCGCATCCCCGACGCGCCGATCCTCCACCGCCTTTTCAAGTCCACCGGAATAGGAAAAACCGCCAACCGGAAAGGCAGGCGACATCCAGGCCATGAGCCGCAGCAGCGCGGCAACGCCGCGATCTTCGCTCACGGCTCAGCCGTGATCGTGATGGTGGTGGCCGTGATCATGGCCGTGGGAATGCCCGCCATGGGCATGATAAGCGCCACGGGCCGGCTGGAAAGGCTCTTCGACATCACGCACGGTAGCGCCAAGACCTTCCAGCATGGCGCGGATGACGTGGTCACGCAGGATGAGAATACGCTCCTCCTCGATCTGCGCGGAAAGATGCCGGTTGCCCAGATGCCAGGCAAGCTCGATCAGGTGAAGGCGATCCTTCGCCTTGATTTCGAAGAGCTTTTCGTCAGCCGCGCGGACCTCGATCAGGTCGCCGTTTTCCACCACGAGAAGATCGCCATGGGCAAAAAGCACCGCTTCCTTCAGGTCCAGCATCACCATCTCGTCATTCTGCAGATGCAGCAGCTTGCGGCGAAGATGCCGCTGGTCATGCGCCAGAGTGACATAACCGGAAGGTTCGTCGGCGGGGGTTCCGGCCGGATGATAGGAGGTGACGCGCAGCATGGGATGATCCGTTTCAGAAACAGTCTTGGGGTTACGATTTTTGACGGATAGACGGGGGGATTTCAAGGCACGATTTCGGGACACACGGCCGCCAGAACGACAAAGCCCGGCATTGCTGCCGGGCCAAGCGTAAACCTTTTTCCACCTTCGACGTCATCCTGAGGCTTGAGCCGAGGGTCCACACCTCAAGGGTGAGGATGACGGAGGAGAGATTTTCGCCTCCTGTCGATACCCGCGAAGACACGACATCGCTGCCGGGCCTTCCAAACCCACAATCAGGCCGCGGCACGGCTCTTGAGGTTTTCCAGAATGTTCTGCGGCGCGGAAACGCCATAGGGGTCGGATTCGCAATTGTCCTGATAGCCCTCTTCCTCGAACCACTGCTCGACGACGCCATCATTGACGACGGCGGCGTAACGCCAGGAGCGCATGCCGAAACCGAGATTGTCCTTGGCGACCAGCATGCCCATCTTGCGGGTGAACTCGCCCGAACCGTCAGGAATGATCTTGACGTTTTCGAGGTTCTGGCCCTTGGCCCAGGCATTCATGACGAAGGCGTCGTTGACCGACAGGCAATAGATTTCATCAACGCCGAGCGCGCGGAATTCCGGCGCCAGCTTTTCGAAATCGGGGAGCTGGTAGGTCGAGCATGTCGGCGTGAAAGCGCCGGGCAGCGAAAACAGAACGACCTTCTTGCCCTTGAAATAGTCGTCTGAGGTCATGTCCTGCCAACGGAAGGGGTTCGGGCCGCCAACGGCCTCATCACGAACGCGCGTGCGGAAGGTAACGGCGGGCACTTTTTTGCCGAGCATGTCTTGTCTCCTGTTCTGGCGTTTTACAGGGATCACTTGGGATCGATCCCTGCGGAATTCTTTTGCCGTTTCCATAACGCAAGACGCGCTGCGGTGCAGCATAAAAATAGGTTTCGCCAGAGGAAAACAGCGGCTTGCGAGCATCAATCATGCAGCGCCACCGACCAGCGCAGAAACGGCGGCAACGGTGTCCACCAGCCGGTGCGAATGTCGGCCTCACGCAACATGGCAGCCGACCATGTATTGCAGCCGACAAGGGCGTTGAACCGGCCATTCGCCTCGAAAAACGCATCCGTCAGGCCATAAGCGACACCCGGTATCAGCAGCACCTTGCCATTGTCTCGCGAAAAGCTGGCACGAATGGCCGTCACCAGGCGCTGATACCCGGCTTCGGAAATGCGAAGCCGCTTTACCCCGGCAAGATCGGCGGGAAAATCTCCCGTCACATCCACATGCATCACCGACTGGTCAAGCGTCAGCGAGCGCAAGACCGGCATGGGCTTCAGATCGGCCCAGGTGGGTGTCTCGGTATAAAACGACCGGCCGCCCCAGCCGAACACCAGATAGGCGGCCGCCGGGTGGTTGACGGCAATGCCGTCCTCCTGCAATTCGGAAAAGACCCGCCGCAGATCGTCATCGATCGGCAGCGCAATATCGGTGTGGATCGGGTTGGATAACAGCAGGATTTCGCGGTCTTTCACGCCCCCGCTCACCTCATCGGCAAAGAACGGGCGCGGCAGGACAGTACCGAGCAGAAGGAGCAGGAGGATCAGCAGCGTGCCGCCGCCGATCCACCTTGTGATAAATCTCACCATGAAATGCCGTTAGAACAGGAAATAACGCTGCGCCATCGGCAGCACCGTGGCCGGCTCGCAGGTCAAAAGCTCGCCATCCGCCCTCACCTCATAGGTTTCCGGATCGACCTCGATATGCGGCGTCAGCGAATTATGGATCATTGACGCCTTGGAAATGCCGCCGCGTACATTCTTCACCGGCAGCAGCTTTTTCGCCACGCCGAGGCGCTGGGCAAGGCCGGCGTCCAGCGACGCCTTCGAAACGAATGTGACCGAGGAATTGGTGCGCAGCTTGCCATAGGCGGCAAACATCGGCCGGTAATGCATCGGCTGCGGTGTGGGAATGGAGGCATTGGGATCGCCCATCGGGGCTGCGGCAATCGAACCGCCGAGCAGCACCATCTCCGGCTTCACGCCGAAAAAGGCCGGGTTCCACAATACCAGATCGGCGCGCTTTCCGACTTCGATGGAGCCGATCTCATGGCTGACGCCCTGGGCGATGGCGGGGTTGATTGTATATTTGGCGATGTAACGGCGGACGCGGAAATTGTCGTTTTCGCCGGTCTCCTCCTTCAGGCGGCCGCGCTGGCGCTTCATCTTGTCGGCGGTCTGCCAGGTGCGGATCGCCACTTCGCCGACACGGCCCATGGCCTGACTGTCGGACGAGATGATCGAAAACGCGCCGATATCGTGAAGAATATCTTCTGCAGCGATGGTTTCCTTGCGGATGCGGCTTTCGGCAAAGGCGATGTCTTCAGGGATGGACGGCGACAGGTGGTGGCACACCATCAGCATGTCGAGATGCTCCGCCAGCGTATTGACGGTGTAAGGCCGCGTCGGGTTGGTGGAGGACGGAATGACGTTCGGGTTGCCGCAAACCTTGATGATATCAGGCGCATGGCCGCCGCCCGCACCTTCGGTATGGAAGGCATGGATGGTGCGCCCCCTGATCGCGGCGACGGTGTCCTCCACGAAACCGCTTTCGTTCAGCGTATCGGTGTGGATCATCACCTGCACGTCGTATTCATCGGCCACCGTCAGGCAATTGTCGATGGCGGCAGGCGTCGTGCCCCAGTCCTCATGCAATTTCAGCGAGGAGGCGCCGGCAAGGATCATCTCTTCCAGCGGTGCGGGCAGCGAGGCGTTGCCCTTGCCGGCGAGCGCGAGATTCATCGGGAAAGCATCGAAGCTTTCGATCATGCGCTCGATATGCCATGCGCCGGTGCAGGTGGTGGCGAGCGTGCCATGCGCCGGGCCGGAACCGCCGCCGAGCATGCAGGTCACACCGCTCATCAGCGCTTCTTCGATCTGCTGCGGGCAGATGAAGTGAATATGCGCATCCATGCCGCCGGCGGTCAGGATCTTGCCTTCACCGGCAATCGCCTCCGTCGAGGGGCCGACGATGATCGTCACGCCCGGCTGTGTATCGGGGTTGCCCGCCTTGCCGATGGCGTGAATGCGGCCGTTCTTCAGGCCCACATCCGCCTTGTAGATACCGCTGTGGTCAACGATGACGGCATTGGTGATGACGGTGTCGACCGCCCCTTCGGCCCGCGTCGCCTGGCTCTGGCCCATGCCGTCGCGAATGACCTTGCCGCCGCCGAATTTCACTTCCTCGCCATAGGTGGTGTGGTCCTTCTCGATCTCGATGAAAAGCTCGGTATCGGCAAGGCGCACCTTGTCACCCACGGTCGGGCCGAACATGCCGGCATAGGCGGCGCGGGAAATCTTGTATGGCATGGGTTCAGGCTCCTTCGGACGCGGAGAAAATCGATGTGGGAGAAATTCGTGTGAGCTGGCCCTCACCCGCAAGGGCTTCGACCAGCTGTTGTTCGGCGGCAAATGGATGGCCGCTCCAGCCCTGATGGCCGAAACCGGCAATCGCCACTTCGTCACCACCGCCGCTCACGTTCTCAAGAACATGGGCGATGGCGACAAGGCCGGTGCTGGGGCAGACATAGGGCGCAGGCGCATAGGTTTCGAGCGCAGCATCGAGCCTTTCATGCACGCCGCGCGGAATGACGATGTGGCTCTTGCCGGTTTCGCGGGCGATGGCGGCAAAGCTTTCGGTGTAATCAGCGCAGAAATCGGTCAGTTCGGGCCAGCGTGCGCGTATATCAGGTTCCATTTCGGAAAACTTTGCCGGATCACGGACGGACCAGATGGCAGCGGCCTGCCGCACACCGTCGCTCTCGCGCCATTCGGCGCCCTCGGTCATCTCGAGGCCCGGCCGCCCGGTGTTGCACACGGCCACCACATCGGTGCGCGTACCGCCCAGCCCCAGCGACCGGCAATCATTGAAGCGGATGACGATGTCGGAACGGTCGATGAAATCAGCCACGCCCGGCGGCAGTTCCCCGTTTCCGACGATCGTGATCCGCCGCCCCATGCGTTCAGAAACCTTCCGACAGCTGACGCAGTTCTTCCGCCCGCTTGCCGCTCATATCGGCGAGGCAGGAGGAAATCAGCATCGGTTCCATCGAGCCGCCACGCGCCTGAAAGCCTGAAAGCGCACAATTGGCGTCACGAAACGCCACCCAGGCGCGCTGGGCAGTCACCAGGGCGTCGGTCGCACCCTTGCCATCCGCCTGCGCCGTCTTGTCGCGCTCGGTGAGCAGCTTGCGCAGCTTCTGATATTCCGCGTTCAACTGCTTGTCGGCCTTTTCGTAATCCTTGCCGGCGCAGATGGTCATGTCCGCCTGCGTCTGCGGCGCCTTGCAGTCCGGCTCGCTCTGCGCTGCGGCCGGCGTGGAAAATCCGGCGGCCGCGCTGAGAAGTACGGCCGCCATGAAGACCTTGTTTCGGCTCATCTCCATCGCTCAGGCCGCCGCGCCGTCGAAAGCCTGCGGCTTCAGCGCCCGGGGATCAACACCATCAAGACAATTGGCGTTCACTGCCACCATCGGCGTTCCATCCGGCCCGTCGGCATAAGCAAAGCTCTCGATGCCGCAGGTGGAGCAGAAAAGATGACGGATCTTGTGTTTGTTGAAGAGATATTCCGCCAGCGTGTCCTCGCCGGAAAGCAGCGTGAACTTGTCACGCGGCGCGAAGGCGAGCGTGGAGCCAAGACGCTTGCAGCGCGAGCAATTGCAGACAACTGTGTGGTCGAGGTCGGCATCGACCTCGAAGCTGACGCTGCCGCACTGGCAGCTTCCGTGATAATGCGCCGTCGCCATTTCATAACCTCCCCATGACCTGTTGACGGAAACCATAAACCTCACGCTTGCCGGAAAGCGGCACCAGCGTCACCTCCCGCTTCTGGCCGGGTTCGAAACGAACCGCCGTGCCCGCGGGAATATCCAGACGCATGCCGCGCGCCCTGTCGCGATCGAAGATGAGACCCGCATTGGTCTCGAAGAAATGATAATGGCTGCCCACCTGCACCGGCCGGTCGCCCGAATTGGCCACCTCGATCGTCACCGTCGGCTGGCCGGCATTGAGTTCGATGGTGCCTTCTGCGGCAATGATCTCGCCTGGTTTCATGGTGCTCCCCTTGTCTTTCTCAAGCGGCCGTGGCTGCCGCGCAGCCTTCCGCCTTCAGCACCCGCTTCGTCGATGCCGGGTTGTTGATGAGCTTCGCCGCCGGACGAACGGGCCTGCGAACCAGCTCGCCGCCGCAATTCGGGCAGGCGCCGTGAAGCACATCCGTCACGCAGTCGACGCAGAAAGTGCATTCGAACGAACAGATCATCGCATCCCTGTCATCGGGCGCAAGATCACGGTCGCAGCATTCGCAATTGGGCCGAAGTTCCAGAGCCATATCAACCCCTCAACGGATCGGTTCGTGAACGGTCACCAGCTTGGTGCCATCAGGAAAGGTCGCTTCCACCTGCACATCATGGATCATCTCGGCGATACCATCCATCACCTGATCGCGGGAAATGACATGCGCGCCCGCCTCCATCAGGTCGGCCACGGCGCGGCCATCGCGGGCGCCCTCGACCACGAAATCGGTAATCAGCGCAATCGCTTCGGGATAGTTCAGCTTCACGCCGCGTTCCAACCGGCGGCGCGCCACCATGGCGGCCATGGAAATCAGCAGCTTGTCTTTTTCTCTTGGGCTAAGGTTCATCGTGGTCCCGCAGCTTGGCGCCTGCCCCCGCAAACAGCGTGATTGCGGCAGGCAGATCCGACGTGTTGACAGACCCCGAAGGACGCCTGTCGCGGGGCAACCTTAAGGGTTTACAGATTCCAGACTTTCGGCACTGGCGCGCCGTTTCGCAAGAGCGAAATGATCGGAAAAAGCAATTTTCTCAAGGAGAAACCATCTTCGGCAGAGACGCGAACGACAAGCTTGCCCTGCCATTCGCTGGCGCCGCCGCTTTCACCGGCAATAGCCCGGATTTTAGGCAGAAGCGCCTCGGCCAGCGGCCCGATATAAAGAAGCGTGGCAAACGCCACCTGACCGGCCAGAACCGCCGGTTTCGCCGTCAGCGCCGCCACCTCGCCATGAAGCAGAAGTTCTTCCGCATGCACCAGCCTGCCCCCATGGCGAATACGCCAGCGGTCACGAAAAAGACCATGCGTCATCGCCTCGCCCATGGCCTTACGGCCGAGCAGCACGGCTTCGACGGCGATGAATTCGCAGGATTGATCGAGATCGGCTTCCAGCCGGCGGGTCAAGGAAGCACGGTCGAAGAGGATGGTTTCCTGCGGTAGCCAATGCAGCTTCGCACCCGGCCCGGCGGAAACGCGGGCGGTTACGGTGGCGGTGCCTGATGATGCCTTATAGACCTTTTCGCAGGCCTGCGTGGTCACAACAAGCGAGGTGCCGGCGCCGGCCGTGGCCTGCCATTCGATTTCGTCTCCGCCGGTCAGGCCGCCGGAGGAATTGATGAGGATGGCTTCCGCTTCGTTTGAGAAGGTTTCCGGCAGGCGGATTTTCGCGCAGCCTTCCTGGAACAGTTCGTCCAGCCGGCTGCGGCCTTCAACAGCCTTTGTTACAATGCGTCCTCTGCCACGGGCGCGTTGCTGCCGGACAGGTTGAGCGTCTTGGCGACCGGAAGGGCCGATGGCTTGCTGTTGCTGCTGCACGCGGTCTCCGAAACAGTTGCGGAAGCGGACGAGGTCTTGACGCCGCAATCCTTCTTGACGACGGCATCCACGACAAGCTGCCCTTCCGTATTGCGGAAGAAATCCCACATTCTTTCGGCCGCATCAACCGTGCGCGTCACTTCGCCTGTGGGCATCTTGCGCTCCACGGCCGGTTCCGCCTTCGGTGTCTGCTCGCCGCCCGGCTTGCGGGTGACAACGGCGTTAGCCGCCAGAACCTCGGCCTTCATGGTGGCGCGCGGCCAGGCGTGGTCCCAGTCGTTGATGACATAGGACTGGATGCGTGCGCCAGCCTTGCAGACATCATAGGAATTAACGGTGAAGCTCTCTCCCACCTTGCTTTTGGCAGCGCCCTTGCACCCATCCATTTCGGCCCAGCGCTTCAACGCCGTTTCGCCGCCATATTGCCAATAGGACTTGCCGCCGCCCTGATAGGGATTGGCGGGGTCTTTCAGCCCGGCAAAGGCGATGATCGACATTGGCCGCACAGGCTGGCAGCTTGCCGCATCCGGTCCCCATTTGCCTTCCGTCTCCAGCGGATAACCGGCGCGCAGCGAAGCAACGAAGCCGGCAGCGTTAAAATCCGCGTTGCCGCTGCAGATGAATTGCGACAGCATGCGCCCGCCGCCGGAATAACCGGAGCCATAAAAACGCTCCTCATCCACGCAGAACTTGCCCTTCACCATGGTAATGGCGTCGCGGATGAAACCGACTTCATCCAGCCCGCCCGGCCGCTTGGTGACACCGGGAACATTCCAGGCATGGGTGCCCGGCAATTCGCCGTTCAGGCTGCCGGCCAGCGCCACGACCATGAGACCGTCACGCTCGGCAAGCTTGTCCCAGCCGCTGCGGTTCAGCTGACCATGCGGATTGCTGTTGGAACCATGGAAATCGAACACGACCGGCAGCGGCTTATTTCCATCATAGGCCGATGGAACAAAATAGACGCCGTCGCGTTTTTCACCGTTGGAAAGAATGGAAAAGTCGTGCCGACCCGGTTCCATGCCGGGGCCAATACCCTGACCGCAGGTCGATGCCGACGCTGCGGCCCCTGCGCCTGCGCTGATCACCAGCCCGAGGAACAGTCTGCGTGCGGAACGCACCAACCGGGAAGCCCGGCCCACTGCAAAGTCTTGAATCATTGACACGCCTTTATTGGCACAGTTTCCCGACGATACGTCGAGCGTGCGGGAAATGTAAGGGATCAACAGTCGCGGCGTGCGAATAGACTTCTTCTGTGTCTCGCATGCAGCATTTCATGCGCCCAATACCATAGGCTTTTACTTAATGAAACGCTAAAATCACGCATGAAAGCCATGCACAGGCGCATAGACTTTCAAAATATTAATCGGCCGTTTTTATGCCGTGATCGGCGCACGCAACATTACACCGTCAGATGCCGCCGCGCTTCCGGCGTATCCAGCGTTTCGGCCAGCCCCTCATGAACGATTTCACCGCGATCCATGATGTAGACGTAATCGGCAAGCTCGCGGCAGAAATCCAGATATTGCTCGACCAGCAGGATCGCCATGCCTGTGGAGTCGCGCAGATATTTGATCGCCCGGCCGATATCCTTGATGATCGACGGCTGGATGCCCTCCGTCGGCTCGTCGAGGACGAGGATTTTCGGCCGTGTCACCAGCGCCCGGCCAATCGCAAGCTGCTGCTGCTGGCCGCCCGAGAGATCGCCGCCGCGCCGCGACAGCATGGTTTGCAGCACCGGAAACAGGCTGAAAATATCGTCCGGGATAAAACGCTCCCTGCGCGGCAGCGGCGCATAACCGCTCTCCAGATTTTCCTGCACGCTGAGCAGCGGAAAGATTTCCCGTCCCTGCGGCACGTAACCCACCCCCCGCTTCGCCCTTTGGTAAGGTGCGAGCCCGTCAAGCGCCGCATCGCCGAAACGGATGGCGCCGGCGCTGGTGGGCTGCTGGCCGGTGACAGCACGCAAGAGCGAACTTTTGCCGACGCCGTTGCGGCCGAGAACACAGGTGATCTTGCCCATCTCGGCCTTGAGGGAAACACCGCGCAGGGCTTGCGCCGCGCCATAGTGGAGGTTGATGTTTTCGACTGTCAGCATTTCACCCACCTGTTCTAATTCAATAATGTTCGTCGCAAGGCCTGCAGAGCGAGATCCTGCTCGGAGGTCTTGTCACCCCCCACTCGGCTAACCTCTTCGGCGATATCGATCAGTTGGCGTCTTTCATCGAAATCGAGCGTATTTGCCCATAAATCGCGAAACCTGCGAATTGGGTCTTCGGGATTAACGACATTTCTGGACGCCCACTCTCCAAAGACGATAACTTCCTCCATATCCGCTGGCGGGACGATGCCTTTCATCCTGTCGCGAACGACATTTTTGGCCACGTCGAGATACATCGGCTTTTCGTTCGCAAGGCACATGAAGAATGCCACCGCAGCGATAGCCGGATCGCGAATGGAGGCTATCGGAGCGACTTCGGCCTTCTTCCGAAACGATCTGCGCTTATAAGCGCCGCGCATTTTTTCGACGGTATCGATGATCTCGCTACCCGCCTCACGCGCCATTTTCAGCCGCCAATACCAGACAGCCGCACCGCCGATTGCCATAACCAGAATTCCGATCAACGCCATCAAATCAACTCCAGATCTTAAATTTTTCAACTTAAATCCGGTTATTATTACAGGCACAAGTAGAAGAACACTCTTTCTAACGCCCCAGATAATTCTCGATCACCTTCGGATCGCTGGACACAAAATCGATCGACCCTTCGGCCAGCACCGAGCCTTCGGCAAGACACGTCACCTTCACGCCCAGTTCGCGGATGAAGCCCATATCGTGCTCCACCACGACAACCGAACGGGTCTTCGCGATCTCCTTCAAAAGCACGGCGGTTTCCGCCGTCTCTGCATCCGTCATGCCGGCGACAGGCTCGTCCACCAAAAGCAGCTTCGGTTCCTGCGCCAGCAGCATGCCGATTTCCAGCCACTGTTTCTGGCCGTGCGATAGGTTGGCGGCAAGATCGCCGCGGCGGTGGCCGAGACGCACGGTGGCGAGGATTTCCTCGATGCGCGCCTTGTCTTCCTCGGTCAGCCGGTAAAACAGCGTCGCGAAGACGCCGCGCTTGCGGTTGAGCGCCAGTTCCAGATTGTCCCAGACGGTGTGGCTTTCGAACACCGTCGGCTTCTGGAACTTCCGCCCGATGCCGAGCTGGGCGATATCAGCCTCGTCCTTTTTCGTGAGATCGATGCTGTCTTCGAACAACACCGTACCCGTATCCGGCCGCGTCTTGCCGGTGATGATATCCATCATCGTCGTTTTGCCCGCGCCATTCGGGCCGATGATTGCGCGGAGTTCACCGGGCTCCACCACGAAGGAGAGCGAGTTGAGGGCCTTGAAACCATCGAAGGAGACGGAGACGCCATCGAGATAAAGCAGGCTCTTGGTTCTGTTTTCGGAAACCGTGTTCATGGGCTTACTCCGCCGCCTGTTGCGCAACCGCGCTGTCGTTGCCGGGCTGCTGGGCAGCCCCTGCCGCCCGCGCGACCCGCTTTTCGCGACGCCCGACGAGATAATGCTGCACGGTGCCGACAATGCCCTTCGGGAAGAACAGCGTCACCGCGATGAAGAGACCGCCCAGAGCAAACAGCCAGAATTCGGGGAAAGCACCGGTGAAATAGCTCTTGCCGCCATTGACCAGAACGGCGCCGATGATCGGCCCGATCAGCGTGCCGCGCCCGCCTACCGCCGTCCACACCACCACTTCGATGGAGTTGGCGGGGGAGAATTCGCCGGGGTTGATGATGCCCACCTGCGGCACGAACAGCGCCCCGGCAATGCCCGCCATCATGGCTGACACAACGAAGGTGAAGAGTTTGATGTTTTCCACCCGGAAACCGAGGAAACGCACCCGGCTTTCGGCATCACGCACGCCCACCAGCACCTTGCCGAATTTGGAATTGACGATGCCGGAGGCAATCAGCAGCGAAAGCGCCAGCATCACCGCCGTCATGGCGAACAATACGGCGCGCGTGCCATCCGCCTGCACGGAAAAGCCGAGGATGTCCTTGAAATCGGTGAGGCCATTATTGCCGCCGAAACCCATGTCGTTGCGGAAGAAGGCAAGCAGCAGGGCGTAGGTCATGGCCTGCGTGATGATGGAGAGGTATACGCCGTTGACCCGCGAGCGGAAGGCGAACCAGCCGAACACGAAGGCGAGCAGGCCGGGCACCACCAGCACCATCAGCGCTGCAAACCAGAACATGTCGAAGCCGTGCCAGAACCACGGCAATTCCTTCCAGTTGAGGAACACCATGAAATCGGGCAGCACCGGATGGCCATAAACCCCGCGCGTGCCGATCTGCCGCATCAGATACATGCCCATGGCATAACCGCCGAGCGCAAAGAAGGCGGCGTGGCCGAGCGAGAGAATGCCGCAGTAACCCCAGACGAGATCAAGCGCCAGCGCCAGGAGCGCATAGGCCAGATATTTGCCGAGCATCGACATGATGTAGGTCGGGATGCGAAACGCGCTGTCAGCCGGCAACAGCAGGTTGGAGGCGGGCACCAGCACGGCAATGGCCAGAATGATGCCGATGGCGATGGAAATACGGCGATCGAGCGCGCGCAGGAGGAAGCCGGTAATCATGCTTCGATCGCCCTTCCCTTGAGTGCGAAGAGACCGCGCGGCCGCTTCTGGATGAACAGGATGATGAGAACGAGCACGAGAATCTTGCCGAGCACGGCGCCGACCGTCGGCTCGAGAAACTTGTTGAGCACGCCGAGCGACAGCGCGCCGACCAGCGTTCCCCAGAGATTGCCGACGCCGCCGAACACCACCACCATGAAACTGTCGATGATGTAGCTCTGGCCGAGATTGGGCGAGACATTGTCGATCTGCGACAGCGCCACGCCCGCAAGGCCGGCAACGCCCGAACCGAGCGCGAAGGTGAAGGCATCCACCCAGGGCGTGCGGATGCCCATGGAAGAGGCCATGCGGCGGTTCTGGGTCACGGCGCGCATCTGCAGGCCGAAGGCCGAGCGCTTCAAAAGCACCAGCAGCGCGAAGAATACCGACAGCGAGAAGCAGACGATCCACACCCGGTTCCAGGTGAAATTGAGATAACCAACGCTGAAGGAGCCGGACATCCAGCCGGGGCTGCCGACCTCGCGATTCGTGGGGCCGAAGATGGAGCGCACGCCCTGTTGCAGGATGAGCGAAATGCCCCAGGTGGCGAGCAGCGTTTCCAGCGGCCGCCCGTAAAGGAAGCGGATGACGCCGCGCTCCATGATGAGCCCGACGCAGGCCGTCACCAGAAAAGCGGCTGGCAGCGCAATGGCGAGCGACCAGTCGAACAGGCCGGGGAAGTTCGAACGGATTACCTCCTGCACCATGAAGGTGGAGTAAGCGCCGATCATCACCATCTCGCCATGGGCCATGTTGATGATGCCCATGACGCCGAAGGTGATGGCAAGGCCGATGGCCGCAAGCAGCAGCACAGAGCCGAGCGACAGGCCGTACCAGACATTCTGCGCGTAATCCCAGAAGGCAAGCGCGCTTTCAATGCTGGAAATGGCCTCGTCTATATCGGGTTTCAGGCTTTGATCGACGGAAGCGGAGGCCGCCATCAGAATGCCGATGGCGTCACGCCCGCCCAGCTTCTTGATGGTTGCGATCGCATCCTTCTTCTCAGCGAGCGACCGGTCGGAGGAGAGCAGCGAGACAGCCCGCGCCTCCTCCATCCGGGTCCGCACCTCACTGTCGGTTTCCTTGGCGATGGCCGCTTCCAGCAATTCGAGATTTTCGGCGCTCGGGGCTTTCAGGACGGCGTCAGCCGCCGAAAGCCGCACGGATTTTTCCGGGCTGAGCAGCGTCAGCCCGCCCATCGCGGCGCGGATGACGCGGCGGAGATTGTTGTTGACCCTGATCTTCGAAACGGCCGCCTTGGGGGCTTCGCCCACGGTTTCGCCTGAAAGCGGATCGATCAGCGTGAAGTTGGACCCGGCGGCCCGCGTCATGAACACCAGATTGTCGGCCTTGCGGACATAAAGCTCGCCCGATGCGAAAGCCTCAAGCGCCGGCACCACCCGTGCGTCACCGGTGGCGGCAATCTGCCCGATCAACGTTTCAGCCTGCTTGAAATCCGCCGTGCCGAGCGCATCGATCAGCGCCTTTGGGTCGCTTTGCGCCATGGATTGGGCCGCGATCCCAAGGGTGAGCCAGAAAAAAACAGCTCCGAGAAAAGATCGGATAGTCATGTCGGTTCCTTAGAGCGTTTTTACGACGAGGTGCTTGAAATTGGCGAGACCAGAATATGCCGCCACCCCCCTCTGCCCTGCCGGGCATCTCCCCCTCAAGGGGGGAGATCGACCTGCGGCGAGGTCCCACCCATCTCGAAGCCCGAGAATGAAATGGCGGTAGTGCGTCCTGCTGATCTCCCCCCTTGAGGGGGAGATGTCCGGCAGGACAGAGGGGGGCATGCTGGCTCAGTTTCTAATGATAGAAGCGCAAATTGGCCCGCCCCTCTCGAGAGGGGCGGCCCCCGAACCGTCGCTAATCAGCTACCCTTGCCGCCGCACTTCCCACTGGCCACATTGAAGTTGCCGCAGGACATCGGCTTCCGCCAATCCGAGATCAAATCCTTCGAGTCCGGCAGATAATCCGACCATTCGTCACCCACCACCTGCGGCGTCTGCTGCACGATCTCAAACTGCCCGTCGGCCTGAATTTCACCGATCAGCACCGGCTTGGTGATGTGGTGGTTCGGCATGACGGTGGAGTAACCGCCCGAAAGGTTCGGCACCGAAACGCCGATGATGCTGTCCAGAACCTTGTCCGTATCCGTCGTGCCGGCGGATTCGACGGCCTTTACCCAGGAGTTGAAACCGATATAGGCGGCTTCCATCGGGTCGTTGGTCACGCGCTTGTCGTTCTTGGTAAAGGCATGCCAGGTCTTGATGAATTCGGCATTGACCGGCGCATCGACGGACTGGAAGTAGTTCCAGGCGGCAAGGTGGCCGACCAGCGGTGCGGTATCGAGACCGGCAAGTTCTTCTTCGCCGACCGAGAAGGCGACGACGGGAATGTCTTCCGCCTTGATGCCCTGGTTCGCCAGTTCTTTGTAGAACGGCACGTTTGCGTCGCCGTTGATGGTGGAGACCACGGCGGTCTTCTTGCCGGCCGAGCCGAACTTCTTGATGTCGGAGACGATCGTCTGCCAGTCGGAATGACCGAACGGCGTGTAGTTGATCATGATGTCCTCTTCCTTGACGCCCTTCGACATCAGGTAGGCCTTCAGGATCTTGTTGGTGGTCTGCGGATAGACATAGTCCGTGCCCGCCAGAACCCAGCGCTCCACACCTTCGGTGCTGGCGAGATAATCGACGGCCGGAATGGCCTGCTGGTTCGGCGCCGCACCCGTATAGAAGATGTTGCGAGAGGATTCTTCACCCTCATACTGAACAGGGTAGAACAGGATCGAGTTCAGTTCCTCGAAGACCGGCAGAACCGACTTGCGCGAGGAGGAGGTCCAGCAGCCAAAAACGGCGGCGACCTTGTCCTGCGAAATCAGCTGGCGGGCCTTTTCGGCAAACAGCGGCCAGTCGGAGGCCGGATCGACCACCACGGCTTCGAGTTTCTTGCCGAGCACGCCGCCCTTCTTGTTCTGCTCGTCGATGAGCATCAGCATGGCGTCCTTCAGCGTCGTCTCTGAAATCGCCATGGTACCGGAAAGAGAATGCAGCACGCCCACCTTGATCGTGTCATCGGCGGCGAAAGCGCCGTGAAAGGCGGTCGTGGACAGGATTGCGCCAAGCAGCGCGGCACTAAGCGTCTTGCGGAATATCATCGGAAGAACCCCTCTCCTTGTTTGGCCTCTCGTGGAGGCTCAGCGGCATCTGCGGCCGCTGCTGGGAGGGACTATCAATCTCGTGAGAGCGAAACCGTATACGTCAATTGACGTAGGCGGGGTGGCGAAAGATGCATGGGGGGAATAAGCTGAACCTGAAGGTGCTTGTCTGTGAAGCAGGAGGCCTCAGCTTGTTTCTTCTCCCCGCCGGGGAGAAGTCCGCGGCAGCGGGATGAGGGGGCGAGCGCCGCGATATACGGAGGGGTTGCCCCCTCATCCGACCCTTCGGGCCACCTTCTCCCCGGCGGGGAGAAGAAATGCGCAGCACGGTCTCACATCAGGAATGCGGCTTGTCGTTCCGCTCTTCGTCGCGGATCGCGTCGTCGTGATACCAGGAACCGAAGTCGATATGCGGCTCCCGCGCCTGGCGCTCGAGGTCGTTCAGGCTGCTGTTGCGGAACTTGGAAAGACCCGCGCGCCCGCCGACCGGGAATTGATAGATCGTTGCCGTCTCGCGATGAATGCCAGTTGCCATTTCGATCATCTCACTTTGTTTGCATCGAAGCACTTTTTGTATGGAGCAAACCCGCAAGCGCCGATTTCGCTCCGTCTGATTAAAAAGAAATCACGTTGCGAAAAATATAGGCATTAATCGTCTCATCTACAAGAAAAACCATTCCGAAAGCGCCGGTTTTTGGGGCAAATGCCGATCCCTCGCGCGCAATCAAAATCATTGCACCGCAGCAGGGCATTTCCCCGCAAGACGTCGGCTATCTATCAGGATTCAATGATGAAACATGAGGGGTGAATTTGCCCGCCGCAGTGCAGCAGAAGCCGGCCGGGGCAATATCGCAGCCCCTGCGTGACAGGGCCCCTGAAAGATTTTTCGAAAAAATCGCGCGATATCGCCAATCTGGCACGCGGCATGCATCTAAGGGGGCAGCCCTTGAACGCGAATGCGCTTCCGGCGGCGAAAGCCACGGAGGCCTCAAGGCTTCGCATTGTTACCTATGAGAGGTTCGTAATGACTAAGTTCAAACTCGAGTACATCTGGCTGGACGGATACAAGCCGGTCCCTAACCTGCGCGGCAAGACGCAGATCAAGGAATTCGACGAATTCCCGACGCTCGAGCAGCTGCCGCTTTGGGGTTTTGACGGTTCGTCCACCCAGCAGGCCGAAGGCCACTCGTCGGATTGCGTGCTGAAGCCCGTTGCGATCTATCCCGATCCGGCCCGCTCCAACGGCGCGCTCGTCATGTGCGAAGTCATGATGCCCGATGGCGTCACCCCGCATGCTTCGAACAGCCGCGCGACCATCCTCGACGACGAAGACGCATGGTTCGGCTTCGAACAGGAATATTTCTTCTACCAAGACGGCCGCCCGCTCGGCTTCCCCGAGCAGGGCTACCCGGCTCCGCAGGGTCCTTATTACACCGGCGTCGGCTTCAAGAATGTCGGTTCGGTCGCCCGCGAAATCGTTGAAGAGCACCTCGACCTCTGCCTCGAAGCCGGCATCAACCACGAAGGCATCAACGCCGAAGTGGCCAAGGGCCAGTGGGAATTCCAGGTATTCGGCAAGGGCTCCAAGCGCGCCGCCGACCAGATCTGGATCGCCCGTTACCTGCTGCTGCGTCTTTGCGAACAGTACGGCATCGACGTCGAATTCCATTGCAAGCCGCTCGGCGATACCGACTGGAACGGTTCGGGCATGCATTGCAACTTCTCCACCAAGTTCATGCGCGAAGTTGGCGGCAAGGAATATTTCGAAGCCCTCATGGCTGCCTTTGCCAAGAACTGGAAAGAGCACATCGACGTTTACGGTCCGGACAACCACCTGCGCCTGACCGGCAAGCACGAAACCGCTCCGTGGAACAAGTTCTCCTACGGCGTTGCCGACCGTGGCGCCTCGATCCGCGTTCCGCACTCCTTCGTCAACAACGGTTACCGTGGTTACCTCGAAGACCGTCGTCCGAACTCGCAGGGCTGCCCTTACCAGATCGCTTCCGTCGTTCTGAAGACGATCGCAGAAGTGCCGCTCGCAAAGTCGGCTGCTGCCTGATAACCCAAGACATGGCGTCGCCCGCAACCGGGCGACGCCATTTTTCTGTCCACCGAACGGCCGGACCGGTCAGGCGACCTTTCGCCGAGCGCCGCACACGGCATAGTCTTCCCATACGCAAGCTCAAAGAAGCGGCGTGGCTTTGACCAACAGCCTCGGATTTTCCGAAAACCGCAACATCGTTTTCGGTCCGATGCTCTAAAAGCAAGAAGGTGAGCGATGGGCATTCTCCAGAAATTCTCTCTCGAAAACCGCACGGCCATCATCACCGGCAGCGGCCGCGGCCTTGGTTTTGAAATTGCCAGCGCCTTTGCCGAAGCGGGCGCGCATGTGTGGCTGACCGGCCGCAATGCCGAAACGCTGGAACAGGCGACAGATGTGCTGCGCAAGGCTGGCGGAAAAGCTGATTACGCCGCCTTCGATATTGCCGATACCGCAGCCGGAAGCGCCCTCGTTCGCCGTATCATGGATGAATTCGGCCGCCTCGATATCCTCGTCAACAATGTCGGCGCGCGCGACCGCCGCCCGCTTGCCGAATTTAACGACGAGGACGTGCTGGAACTGATCCGCACCGACCTCACCTCCTCCGTCTCGCTATCGCGCGATGCGGCGGAGGCCATGAATACCAATGGTTACGGCCGCATCATCACCATCACCTCCATTCTCGGCCATATCGTCCGGCCGGGTGATGCGATCTATCCCGTCGCCAAGCAGGGCCTCACCGGGCTGATGCGCGCCATCGCCGTCGAATATGGCGCACGCGGCATCACCAGCAATGCCATTGCGCCCGGCATGTTCGCCACCGAAACCAATGCCGCTCTTGCCGAAAACCCTGAGATGGTGGCCTTCGCCAAGATGCGCGTGCCGCTGGAGCGCTGGGGCCGGCCGGATGAAATCGCCGGTGCGGCGCTGTTTCTGGCGAGCGACGCGGCCTCCTTCGTCAACGGCCATGTGCTGACGGTGGATGGCGGCATGTCGGTGCGGCTGTGAGAGGCCCCTTTCGGAAAGGCGCTAGATAGGTATGGCCGCACGGCAACGCATCATCCCCGTCAGGCGCGAATATAACCGCTGGGTCGCCAACCAGACGCTGGAAGATTATGCGCTGCGCTTCACCGCCAAGAGCGCCCGGCAATTTTCGTCCAACCGCATCTCCCACACCGCCATCGGCGCGATTTCGTTTCTGGCGCTGGAAGCCATCGGCGGCGCGATCACGCTCTCCTACGGCACCACCAACGCCTTTTACGCCATCATCGTCGCGGCCATCGCCATGCTTGCCGTCGGCCTGCCGATCAGCCGTTACGCCATCCGCCACGGCGTCGATATCGATCTCCTGACGCGCGGCGCGAGCTTCGGTTACATCGGCTCCACCATCACCTCGCTGATCTACGCCGCCTTCACCTTCATGCTCTTCGCCATCGAGGCGTCGATTATGTCCGGGGCGCTGGAGCTGGCGCTCGGCATTCCGCTCTGGATCGGCTACATCATCTCCGCCGTCATGGTCATTCCGCTCGTCACCCATGGCGTGCGCCTCATCAGCCGTTTCCAGATCATCACCCAGCCCTTCTGGATCGTGCTGAACGTATTGCCCTTCATCTTCATCGCTTTGATGGACTGGGAAAAATACGATCTGTGGCGGGCCTTTTCCGGCATTCATCATGCTTCCGGCCCGCCGGGCACCGTGGCCCATTTCAATCTGGTGGAGTTCGGCGCGGCCTCCGCCGTCATCCTCGCGCTGATGTCGCAGATCGGCGAACAGGTGGACTTCCTCCGCTTCCTGCCCGCGGAAGGCCAGAGCCGCCTGCGCCATCGCATCGCGGTCTTTCTGGCGGGTGCCGGCTGGGTCGTTGTCGGCGTGCCGAAGCTTCTGGCCGGTTCCTTCCTCGTGGTCTTGACCTTCAGCTCCGGCGTCTCGGTAGACCGCGCCGCCGATCCGGCCCAGATGTACCTGACCGCCTTCGGCTACATGATCCCCAACCATACGGCGGCCATGCTGCTGATGGTCGCCTTTGTGGTGGTCTCGCAGCTGAAGATCAACGTCATGAACGCCTATGCGGGTTCGCTCGCCTGGTCCAACTTCTTTTCCCGCCTCACCCACAGCCATCCCGGCCGCGTCGTCTGGCTGGTCTTCAACGTGGTGATCGCGCTGCTATTGATGGAACTCGGCATCTATCGCCTGCTGGAAGAAACGCTCGGCATTTTTTCCATCGTCGCCATGGCCTGGCTCTGCACCATCTCGGCCGATCTGTTCATCAACAAGCCGCTGGGCCTCGCTCCACCGGGCATCGAGTTCAAACGCGCCCATCTCTACGATATCAATCCCGTCGGCGTCGGCTCCATGGCGCTTTCGGCCACCATTGCGCTGATGGCGCATTTCGGCACCTTCGGTACACTTGCCGCCTCGCTTGCACCCTATCTGACCCTCATCGTCGCCTTCATCGCCTCGCCGCTGATCGCCTGGGTTACGAAGGGCAAGTTCTATCTGGCCCGCAAACCGCGCCAGCAATGGCGCGAACTGAGCGCCATCACCTGCTCCATCTGCGAACACCCGTTCGAGCCGGAGGACATGGCGTGGTGTCCGGCCTATGCGGCACCGATCTGTTCGCTCTGCTGCTCGCTGGACAGCCGCTGCCACGACATGTGCAAGCCGAAGGCCAAGCTCAATTATCAAGTCGCGACGGTCGCAAAGACCTTCCTGCCGAGGCAACTGGTGGCAAAGCTCGCCACGCGGCTGGGGCGTTACGGCATGGCGGCGGCCATCGCCGTCACCGCCATCGGCGGCATATTGGCGCTGATCGCCCATCAGGTCGGCACCGCCTCGCCGGCGACGGCAGATGTGGTCAACCGCACCATCCTCATCGTGTTCTTCGTCTTCGCCGTCATCGCCGGCATCGTCTGCTGGTTCCTCGTTCTTGCCCATGACAGCCGGGTGGTCGCGGAGGAGGAATCCTCGCGCCAGAACACATTGCTCCTCAAGGAAATCGCCGCCCACAAGAAGACCGACGCCGCCCTTCAGGACGCCAAGGAAACGGCTGAGGCCGCCAACCGCGCCAAGAGCCGTTATGTGGTCGGCCTCAGCCACGAATTGCGCACGCCGCTCAACGCCGTGTTGGGTTACGCCCAGATTCTCGAACGCGATGAGACCATTCCCCCTCCCCGGCAATCAGCCATCAAGGTTATCCGCCGTTCCGCCGACCACCTTTCCGGCCTGATCGACGGGCTTCTGGATATTTCCAAGATCGAGGCGGGCCGCCTGCAGGTCTATTCCAACGAGATCAACATTCAGGATTTCCTCGACCAGATCGTCGACATGTTCCGCCCGCAGGCGCAGGCCAAGGGGCTGGAATTCCGGCATGAGCGCGCCCATTCCCTGCCGCAATATGTGCGCACGGATGAAAAGCGGCTGCGCCAGATTCTCGTCAACCTGCTTTCAAATGCCATCAAATTCACCGATGAGGGCAGCGTCACCTTCGATGTCGCCTATCGCAGCCAGGTGGCAAGCTTCACGGTGTCGGATACCGGGCGCGGCATCGCCGAAAAAGACCTCGCCCGCATCTACGAGCCTTTCCAGCGCGGCGAGGCCGAAAGCGTGCGCCCCATGCCGGGCCTTGGCCTCGGCCTGACCATCACAAGGCTTCTGACCAACACGCTGGGCGGCGAGATTTCCGTCTCCAGCGAAAAGGATCAGGGCTCCACTTTCCGCGTCCGCCTCATGCTCTCTGCCGTGCACCGGCCAAGCACGGCGCCTGCGGCAGAAAAGACCATCCGCTCCTATTCCGGCCCACGCCGCACCATCGTGGTGGTTGATGACAATGAGGATCATCGCGAACTGATGCGGCAGGTGCTCTCGCCGCTGGATTTCGTGGTGCTGACCGCCCAGAGCGGGCCGGACTGCCTGACGCTGATCGAAGGCGTGAAGCCCGATCTTTTCCTCATCGATATTTCCATGCCCGGCATGACCGGCTGGCAGCTCGTGACGAAACTGCGCGAGGCCGGCCAGACGGCACCGCTCATCATGCTCTCGGCCAATATCGGTGATGGCGCTGTCGCGGGTGCGGGTGAGGACAATCATAACGACGCCATTGCCAAGCCGGTCGATATCCGCCATCTCTGCGACAGGCTCGCCGTGCATCTCGGCCTCAAATGGATTTACGATACGGACCTGCCCCCAACGCCGGAACCGCAGCCGCCGGCGCAGATCATCCATCCCGGCGTTATTCACATCAATGATTTGCAGCGGCTCGGGGAAATAGGCTACATACGCGGCATAGAGGCGAAACTCGCCGATCTCGCCCGCAACACGGACAACCTGCCCTTCACGCAAGAGCTCGGCGCCTATGTGCAGGCCTTCGATCTGGCCGGTTACGCCGATTTTCTCAAGCGATTTTCCGACAACAACAACAGGGGAGACGGCAAGGCATGAGCGGGCCAGGGACGGCACTGCCGAGAGACATCGTATTGCTGGTGGATGACAGCCCGGAGGCATTGGGGTTCCTTACCGATGCGCTGGAACAGTCAGGCTTTTCGGCGCTGATCGCCACATCCGGGCAGGCCGCGCTCAACATTGCCGAACGCATCACGCCCGATATCATCCTGCTCGACGCCGTCATGCCCACAATGGACGGTTTCGAAACCTGCCGCCGCCTGAAGGCCAATGCGGCGGTGGCGCAGGTGCCTGTCATCTTCATGACCGGGCTGACGGAGACCGAACATGTGGTGCGGGCGCTGGAATCCGGTGGGGTCGACTATCTCACCAAGCCGATCAATATCGATGAGCTGCGCGCCCGCATCCGCGTGCACCTCTCCAATGCCCGCTCGGCCCAGAGCGCCCGCGTGGCGCTTGATGCCGCCGGACGCCACCTGCTTGCCGTGCGCGCCAATGGCGCGATCCACTGGTCCACACCACAGGCGACCCGACTGGTCAACGCCGCCACCGGCCGCGACGACGGTATGGAGATCGTCGTCAGCCATATCGGCCGCTGGCTCGGCGAAAGGGCAGCGTCGGAAACCGGCCGCGACACGCCGCTGACGATCACACAGGCCGGACGGCCCGCCCTGCAGCTCTCCTTTCTCGGCGCTATGGGTCCGGACGAACATCTCTTCCGCCTGACAGCCGCCAACGAGAAATCGGACGACCATCTGCTGAAAGAACATTTCGCGCTGACGACGCGGGAATCGGAAGTGCTGCTGTGGATCGCCAAGGGCAAATCCAACCGCGATATCGGCGATATTCTCGGCCTTTCCGCCAGAACCGTGAACAAACATCTTGAGCAGATCTATGTGAAGCTCGGCGTCGAAAACCGCGCTTCGGCAGCCGTCAAGGCCGCGCATATTTTGCATCAGGGCTGACGAGCACAATTAGTGCGGTAAGGTTCAGCAAACATATATTTTCTGCTTGAACGCAGAGTATCCGCTTCCAGCCGAGCGGTCGCCACTTGTTTCTTCTCCCCGCCGGGGAGAAGGTCGCGGCAGCGGGATGAGGGGGCGAGGGTCGAGATATTTGGAGAGCTTGCCCCCTCATCCGACCCTTCGGGCCACCTTCTCCCCGACGGGGAGAAGAAACCTGCCTCACCCCTGCCTGCCGAAAAATCGCCTCCCGATCCACCTGAACCCCAACACAGGAGAAACGCCCATGAACCGTTTCATCATCCTTTCCGGCTGCTCCGGCGGCGGAAAATCCACCCTCCTCGCAGAACTTGCCCGGCGCGGTTTCGTAACCGTCGAGGAACCGGGCCGCCGCATTGTCATCGAAGAAACCCGCAAGGGCGGCACCGCCCTGCCCTGGATCGACATCGAGGCCTTCGCCCGCCGGGCGATCGCCATGGCGCTGGAAGACCGGCAAAAAGCCCCGCCGGATGGCCTCGTCTTTTTCGATCGCAGCCTGATCGACGCCGCCTCAGCGCTACGCCATGTCAGCGGCGATGGCTTCATCGATACGCTGAAAAACACGCACCGCTATAACCGTCTGGTTTTCCTGACCCCGCCATGGCCTGAAATCTATCGCGGCGACGATGAGCGCCGGCATGGTTTCGACGCAGCGGTCGAGGAGTATGATCGTCTCGTCCGGGACTACGAAGCGCTTGGCTACGATAGCATCGTGCTTCCAAAATCAGGCATCGAGGAACGTGCCGACTTTATTCTGGCGCGGATCGGCTGAACAGCCACAGGTTCGGCAGCGATATCAGAGCAATTGCGCGACGGTAACAAACTCGAACCCGCGTTGACGAAGGCCATCTATGATCAGGGGCAGCGCCTGCCGGGACACCTCGCGGCTTCGATACATGACATGCATGATGATGATCGAGCCGTTTCTCGTTTGCTCGATGACGTGACTGGCGAGGGCGGACGCATCTTCGGCGACATCGGGAAACGATTCCGGCTCGACATCCCACATGATGGTTTTCCGGTCATGCCGTGAAAGATACCAGGGCAAGGTGAGCAGCTTCTTGCCATAGGGCGGCCGGAACATGATCTCCCCTTCGTAGCCCGCAGCGCGAATAGCCGCATCGGTGCGCTCGATCTCCTCCCTGATCCGCGCCGGCCCCATGAACATCATGTTGGAATGCGTATAGCTATGATTGCCGAGCTGATGCCCCTCGCTGACGATCATGCGCGCCTGCGGCAGGTTTTCTTCGGTCTCCTTGCCGGTCAAAAAGAAAGTCGCTTTTACCCCGCGCTGCCTCAGGACCGTCAGGACATCAGGCGTAAAGCGTACCGACGGCCCATCATCAAAGGTCAGCGCCACCACCGGCCTTTCCGTTTCGACCCTTGCGATGATGCCGCCGAATAATTGCGTCGTTCGGGATTTGCTGAAGAAATGCGCGCTGATGAACACCGCCGCCAGCCCAGCAAGAACAAGGAACAGGCACACGGTTCGCTTTGTCGTCATTGCCACCCCTCATTGCAGTTTTCCCGAGAGGCTTTGTTTCCCGCCTTGTTGTCTCCAGTATGGCAGGCAGGGATCACAAAAGAAAAAGCCCGGCATTGCTGCCGGGCTTCGATAGAAAGTCACAGAAGAGCTTAGGTGCCCTGCTGGATGTAGGTGAACTTGCCGTCCGGACCCTTCTTCCACTCGTACATGACGTAGCCGGGAAGCTTCGGGTCGCCCTTCTCGTCGAAGGAGATGTCGCCAAGCGCGGTCGGGAAGGTGCCCTTCTTCAGAGCTTCGGCAACCTTTTCCGGCTCGACGGAACCGGCAGCCTTGGCAGCACCGGCGATCGCCTGCATCGCGGCATAGGAGTAGAGCGTGTAGGCTTCCGGGTTGAAGCCGGCGGCCTTGAACTTCTCTACCAGTTCCTTGTTTTCCGGGCGCAGCGTCGGATCGGGGCCGAAGGTGTTGAGCGTGCCTTCGACGGCGTCGCCGGCGATGGAGGCAAGTTCGTTCGAGACGATACCGTCGCCTGAAACGAGCTTCGCCTTCAGGCCCTGGTCAGCCGCCTGGCGGATGATGAGACCGGCTTCGGTGTGCAGGCCGCCCCAGTAGATGATGGAAACGCCGGCTTCCTTCATCTTGGAGATCAGCGCGGAGAAGTCCTTGTCGCCGACGTTGACGCCTTCATACATGACCTCAGTCACGCCGGCGGCATTGGCAGCCTTCTTGGTTTCATCGGCAAGGCCCTGACCATAAGGTGTCTTGTCGTGAATGATGGCGACCTTGGCGTCCTTGAAATGGTCGGCCAGGTACTTGCCGGCAATGCCGCCCTGCTGGTCGTCACGGCCGCAGGTGCGGAAAGTGTTCCACAGGCCGCGCTCGGTGAAAACCGGGTTGGTTGCGGCAGGCGTGATTTCGAGAATGCCGTTTTCGGCGTAAACTTCGGACGCCGGAATGGAAACGCCGGAGTTGAAGTGGCCGACAACGAATTTCACGCCGTCAGCAACGAATTTGTTGGCAACCGAAATACCCTGTTTGGGGTCGGATACGTCGTCGCCCAGCACGATCTTGATCTGCTCGCCATTGATGCCGCCGGCGGCATTGATGTCTTTCGCAGCCTGTTCGGCACCCTTCTGGATCTGAGCACCGAAAGCAGCGTTCGGGCCGGTCAGCGGTGCGCCGACAGCGATCACGACATCGGCCCAGGCCGAACCGCCAAACGCGACCATGGCGGTCAGCGCAACAGCGGAAAGAAGAGACTTCTTCATTACTTTACTCCCAGTTCCTTTGGATGGGTTGATTGCAAGGACCTGTTCAGTACCCACCTTCACTGAACAGGAAACCGTTCCACTCTGACGAGCATTGTGCAGCCGGAAAAATCCGCCTGTCAATCTTTCTTCTTATAGGAAAATGCCGACGTCCGGTCGTAGAGCCAATAGTAGTTATTGACCATCTGGCTCGTCCGGCGCATGCGGAAACCGATGCTGGAAAAGACCAGAAGAAGAACGACGTCAAACACGTAATAGAAGCCGTTGATGAACGGCCCGTTGAAGAGCGCGTGATGCAGAAACCGCATGACGAGCCCCAGTGCGAGCGTATAGATCACCACCCGCGTATAACCGCCCCAGCCATCGGCCACGGATTTGCCCGTGCGCCATGCCGTCCAGAAGCCCAAGAGAACAACCAGCGCGCGCAGAACATAACGCACGCCGTTATCGGTTTCGAAAAAAAGGCCCTGCATCTCTTTCCCCATCAGCGCCGGGCTGAAACGCCCTGGCCCTGCCTTGTCTGTCGTCCCGTCGTTTCCCGCCGGGCATTTTATTGTTTACGCCCCGCCATGGATCCTTAAGGTTTGGCCGAAAGGAAGGCAGGCCGTCGTTTGCAGTCTTGCGCCGCAAGATTTCCGGCGCAAGTAAAATCTTTCAGTGCCGTCCGCCTTCGAGATAGGCGGCGCGTACCTGCGGATCGGCGAGCAGTTCCCTGCCCGAACCGCTCATCGTCACCTTGCCGTTGACCATCACATAAGCGCGGTCGGAAAGCTTCAGCGCGGCAAAGGCGTTCTGCTCCACGAGGAAGACGGTCAGCCCCTCTTCCTGGTTGAGTTTCTTGATCGCCTCGAAAATGCCCTTGACGATCAGCGGCGCCAAGCCAAGCGACGGCTCGTCGAGAAGCAGCAGCTTCGGCCGCGCCATCAGCGCACGGCCGATGGACAGCATCTGCTGCTCACCGCCGGAAAGCGTGCCGCCACGCTGGCTCTGACGCTCTTTCAGACGCGGGAACATCACGAAGATCTTCTCGACGTCTTCCTTGAAATATTTCAGGTTATCGAGATTGGCGCCCATCTGCAGGTTTTCCAGCACCGTCATGCGCGGGAAGATCCGGCGGCCTTCCGGCGACTGGGCGATGCGTTTACGCGCAATCAGATGCGTCGGCAGATGGGTAATGTCCTCGCCGTCGAAGATCACCTGACCGGCGCGCGCCTGCGGGCTGCCGCAGATGGTCATCATCAGCGTGGACTTGCCGGCGCCGTTGGCACCGATCAGGCTGACTATCTCACCCTTGTTGACCTCGACATCGACACCGGCCAGAGCCCGGATATTGCCATAATAGGTTTCGACACCCTGGACTTTGAGAAGCGATTCACCGGGCATCAGGCCGCTCCTCCGTCGAGTTCTTCCGCAATCACGTCTTCCACTTCATCATCCTCGACACCCAGATAGGCGGCGATGACCTTCGGGTCGTTCTTCACATGGTCCGGCGTGCCGTCGGAAATCTTCTGGCCATATTCCAGAACCACGACATGGTCGGAAATCTGCATGACCACCGACATGTCGTGCTCGATCAGAAGCAGCGACGTGCCTTCGTCACGGATGCCGCGCAGCAGCGCGTTGAGCGCCAGCGATTCCTTCGGGTTGAGGCCGGCGGCCGGCTCATCGAGGCACAGAAGTTCCGGCCCCGTGCACATGGCGCGGGCGATTTCCAGACGGCGCTGCGCGCCATAGGGCAGATCGCCGGCCGGATCGTCGGCGCGATCGGTCAAATCGGCCTTGTCCAGCCAGTATTTGGCCTTTTCGATCGAATCATCCACCGCCCGTCGGTAAGCGGGCAGGCCGAGCAGGCCGAGAATGGTGTAACCCGAGGCCTTCATCAGCGCATTGTGCTGCGCCACCAGCAGGTTTTCCAGAACCGTCAGACCCGAAAACAGGCGGATGTTCTGGAAGGTGCGCGCCACCTTCGCCTTCTTGGTGATCTCGAAATCCGGCAGGCGCTCAAGAAGATGCGCCTCGCCACTCTGCTGGCGCATGGTGATCATGCCCATTGTCGGCTTGTAGAAGCCGGTGATGCAGTTGAAGACCGTGGTCTTGCCCGCACCGTTGGGGCCGATCAGCGCCGTGATCTCACCGCGCTTCGCCTCGAAGGAGAAGTCGTTGATGGCCATCAGGCCGCCGAAGCGCATCGAGAGATGTTCGACCTTGAGGATCGTGTCGCCAGTGGTGTTTGGTGTCATGTTCGTCATTCCGGAAGCCATCAACCGTGACCTTCCTTGGTAAAGCTGCCGGAGACGGCCTTGCGTTCTTTAAGGAAGGCCGTGGGTTCACGCGAGCCGACGAAACCGCGCGGCTTGAACAGCATGACGATGACCATGGCGAGACCGAAGAGCAGCATGCGGTAGAGTTCCGGCGTGAAATCCGGCCCGAAGACATGCTTCAGGAACTCCATTTCACGCAGAAGCTCGGTGCCGCCGACCATGACGAGCGCCGCAATGGCGATACCGGTCAGCGAGCCCATGCCGCCAAGAACGACGATGGCGAGGATGACGGCGGATTCCAGGAACACGAAGCTTTCCGGCGACACGAAACCCTGACGGGCGGCGAAGAAGGAACCGGCGAAACCGCCGAACATCGCGCCCGTGGCAAAGGCGGTGAGCTTGGTGATGACGGTATCGATGCCGAGCGAACGGCAGGCGATCTCGTCCTCACGTAGCGCTTCCCAGGCGCGGCCAATCGGCATGCGGCGCAGCTTGATCGTGACGTAAGCCGTCAGCATGCACAGAAGCAGGATGACGTAGAACAGGAAGATCTTGTAATAAGCCGACGACATCGACAGGCCGAAGGCCTTGGCGAAATTGTTCGGCGCGCCGACATCGAAGGACCAGATGCCGAAGACCGAAGCCTTGGCGATGCCGGAAATGCCGAAGGTGCCCTTGGTGACGGCCGTCCAGTTCAAAAGCACGAGACGGATGATTTCACCGAAGGCCAGCGTCACGATCGCCAGATAGTCGCCGCGAAGGCGCAGAACCGGGAAACCGAGAATGATGCCCCAGAAGCCCGCGAGAATGCCGGCGACGGGCAACAGCACCCAGAAGGACAGGCCGAAATGGCTTGACAGCAGCGCATAGGAATAAGCGCCGACCGCATAAAAGGCCACGTAACCGAGATCGAGCAGGCCGGCGAGGCCGACAACGATGTTGAGACCCCAGGCCAGCATCACATAGATCAGGATCTGGATGCCGAAATTGTCGACGAATTTCAGCGAGCCCTGAAAGCCGAACAATTGCACGGCGATAACAGGATAAAGCAGCAGCAGGACGAGCGCCAGCTTCAGGAAGTGCTTGTGGAAAAATCCTTTTTCCTCGGAGATTTCCAGTATGCCACTTTTCGCCTTGGCAAGCCGCCGGCGGTCCAGAGACGGCTTGATGAAGCCGACCACGAGAAAGCGGCCGACGGCGGCGATGCCGACGAAGATCGCCAGAAGCCCCCAGCGGGTGCCCCAGATAAGCTGGTTGTTGATATCCTGATAGGTGACGATGCCGACATAAAGAATGAACATGCCGAACGAGATGAGGCCCGCAATCAGGCCCTCCTTCACAGCCGTCGCCATCAGGCTCGGGCTGGAAGCGGCGTTTTCGGAAGCGATATTGGTCATGGGATCACACCTTCTCGACTTCCGGACGACCGAGAATACCGGTCGGCTTGAAGATCAGCACGAAAGCCAGAATGCCGAATGCCGCGACATCCTTATAGGCGATGGAGAAATAGGCCGACCACAGCGATTCGATGAGACCGATCAGCAGGCCGCCGAGAACGGCGCCCGGAAGCGAGCCGATGCCGCCGAGAACGGCCGCGGTAAACGCCTTGACGCCGGGAATGAAGCCGTCGCTGAAAGAGGCGACACCATAATACATCAGATACATGGTGCCCGCGACCGCAGCCAGCGCCGCACCCATGATGAAGGTGATGGAGATGGTCTTGTCGACATCAACGCCGAGCAGTGCGGCCATCTTGCGATCCTGTTCGGTGGCGCGCTGCGCCCGGCCGAGCGGGGTCTTGTTGACGATATACCAGAAGGCGAAGAGCAGCACCGAGGTGACGACCATGATGATCAGCTGCTTCAGCGAGACGGTAATGGCGCCGAAATGATGGCTTTCCGTCACCATCGACGGGATCGGCTTGTTGCGCGGACCCTGGGTGACCTGGATGAAGTTGGACAGCGCGATCGACATGCCGATGGCAGTGATCAGCGGCGCAAGACGGAAAGAACCTCTGAGCGGGCGGTAGGCGACGCGCTCGATCACCCAGTTCCACAGGCCGGTCATCAGCATGGCGACGACCATCATCAGAAGCAGAAGAAGCGCCACCGGAATGCCGGCGACAAAAGATGTCACGATCAGGAAAACGATCAGCGCGGCAAAGCCGCCAAGCATGAAAATATCGCCATGGGCGAAGTTGATCATGCCGATGATGCCGTAAACCATCGTATAGCCGATAGCGATGAGGCCGTAGATCGATCCAAGAGTCAGCCCGTTGATGAGCTGCTGGATAAAATACTCCATGTCTTTCCCCCGGGCACGACCTCAAATGGGTCACGCCTCGTTATGTTAATTATAGGGGAAGCCTTTCAGGCAGACCCCCACCCTCAAAATGCATATCGTGTTCGTTAAAAATGTGAAGTCAAAAACGGGCGATGCTGCACAAAATTTGGAATTTCCACATGGACTGCCGCTTTCCCGGTCAAAAGAGCCATGATTTTGGCAGGAAGTGCTGAAAAAATGACGGTTGGATACTTATTTTAGCATTGTCCGATGCCATTATTTGACGGGCAGCGGGCAAAGGAGTAGCGAAGATCGGAACGGCGTTATCCCGCAGACGGGATACAATTGGCAAAGAGATGATCGACATATTGACGAAAGCGGCGCTGGACGCCGGGCAGGCCATCATGGCGGTCCATCGCGCCGGCCCACATGTGTCATACAAGGACGACTGTTCGCCCGTGACCGAGGCCGACCAGCGTGCCGAAACGATCATCCTTGCGGCGCTGGCCCTCCATTTTCCTGACATTCCCGTGGTCGCCGAAGAGGCCGTCTCAAACGGCATCCTGCCGGAAACCGGTGCGGAATTCTTTCTTGTCGATCCGCTTGACGGCACCAAGGAATTCATTGCCGGCAAGGACGATTTCACCGTCAATATCGCGCTCATCCGCAATGGCATTCCGGTGGCCGGCGTCGTTTACGCCCCCTGCCGTGGACAGGCGTGGACGGGTGAAGAAAACGCCGCCGAAAAGCTCGCCATCTCGGGCGAAGGCGCAATCCTTTCGCGCCACCCCATCCGGGCGCGCCAGCGCGGCGCTTCGCCCGTGGCGTTGATCAGCCGCTCGCATTGCACGGCGAAAACGGAAGCCTTCGTGGCCGAACACGGGCTGAAAGACTGCATTTCCGTCGGCTCCTCGCTGAAATTCTGCATGCTGGCGGAAGGCGCCGCCGATATCTATCCCCGCTTCAGCCGCACCATGATGTGGGACACGGCCGCCGGCGACGCGGTGCTGCGCGCCGCAGGCGGCAGGACGCTCGATTGCGATGGCACCCCCCTTGTCTATGCGGTGAGGGGCGATGGCGAGGACGCGCTGGCCAATCCGGATTTCATTGCCGAAGGGGCGATGGCGGTGGAGCACGCGGGGTAACAGGCGCTCGGGGTTTCCTGCGGCTCTTGTGACCGGCATTGGTGAGCTTCGGTGTGTGCGGCTTCACCCCCCTCTGCCCTGCCGGGCATCTCCCCCTCAAGGGGGGAGATCGACTCGCGGGCGGGTTTCGCCCATCTCAACGTTTGCGAATGAAGTGGCGGTAGCGCTTCCTGCCGATCTCCCCCCTTGAGGGGGAGATGTCCGGCAGGACAGAGGGGGGTGAAGCCACACCCATCAAGGCCCCCCAAAAAATAATCCCATCCCCACTCATCCCCACCCCACGCCGCCACCCCACAATGCCCCGCAACGAAACACCACAGCGCGGAAGGCACATCATGACGGAACAGACGGCGAGACTTCGGCTTCCCTATATCCTCCCCTCGCAGGCACAGAAACACGTCACCCATAACGAAGCCCTGCAAAGGCTGGATGCTATCGTGCAACTGGTCATCAAGGCCATCATCACCACACCGCCCGATAGCGCAGCGGAAGGGGATTGTTTCCTCCTCTCCGCCGATGCCACGGGCGACTGGGCCGGCAAGGGCGGCAGGCTCGCCTTCCGGCAGGACGGCGCCTGGCTCTCGATCACGCCGCAGCCGGGCTGGACGGCATGGTTTGCGGCCGAGAGCAAATACCGTCTACTGCAGGACGGGAGCTGGCGCGACATGCCGCTGCCCGCCACCGGCCGGCTGGAACGGCTGGGCATCGGCACGGAGGCCAATGCCGCCAACCGGCTTGCGCTTGCCTCCCCCGCCAGCCTCTTCACCCATGCCGAAGAAGACGGCAGCCACCGCATGACGATCAACAAGGCGGCAAGGGCCGATACCGCCTCGCTGCTGTTCCAGTCCGGCTGGAGCGGCCGGGCGGAAATGGGCCTTGCCGGCCATGACGGGTTTTCGATCAAGACCAGCAAGGATGGCGCCTCCTGGCACACGGCGCTTTTGTGCAGCGGCGATGGCCGGGTCTCGATGCCCAACCGGCCGCTCGCCGTCGCCGGCCTGCCCTCGGGCACGACAAAACCCGCCAATGGCTCGGCGGCGGGTTTTTCCGTGCTCTTTATCGCCGAGGGCGGATTTACGCTCGGTGACACCCTTGGAACCGGCGGGCGTGAACTCATCGTTCCGGCAAAGGGCCTTTATCTGGCGGCATTGTCGCTCGCCGTGGTCTCCTCCTCCGGCCACCGGGTGACGCTTTTCATCAACGGCGCGGCGGCCAGCTTCGGTATCACCGGCAACGCATCGACTTCAGGCACACAGCAGTCGGCAACATCGATCCTTCCGCTCGATGCCGGCGACCGCCTGCGGCTGCAGCATGAGGGAACGGCGGAATTTACCCAGGGCAGCGGGAAAACGTGCCTTTCACTTGCGGCACTCTGACGGAAACAACCGATGAGAGAGAAAAAATGCGATTTTTGGAAAAATTTTTTCCCGGCAAAATAAGGCGACTCGAACAAATCAGGCGAAACCGTTCAAATTCTTAATAAATTGTCACGAGCTGCTTAGGCAATTTTTAAAGGTACCGGGATAGAGTTCCCGTCATATGGTCTTGAGTTTGTATAGAGTGTCCAATGACCGAAATGATACGCCCACGAGTTAAATATGTCATCGGCCCCGATGGCAGCCCTCTGACGATTGCGGATCTTCCGCCTGCCAATACCCGTCGCTGGGTCATTCGCAGAAAGGCGGAGGTGGTTGCCGCGGTACGCGGAGGACTGCTGAGCCTCGAGGAAGCCTGCGAGCGTTATACGCTCACCGTTGAAGAATTCCTGTCCTGGCAGTCCTCGATCTCCGATCATGGCCTCGCCGGCCTGCGCACCACGCGCATTCAGCAATATCGTCACTAAACAGTGCGCCGGCGCGGTAACGCGCCCCAAACCGAATTCCAGAACGCCCCGCTGCATCATCGACGGGGCTTTCGGTTTGATTTCGGATTTCTCCTGAAAACTGCCCGACAGAGCCGGTGATTGTCGCCGGTTTGTGTCCGCTGCGTTCGCTATCATGCTGTTTCAATTCAGGCGCAAGCCGTTAGAGTGGCGAAAACGAACAGCAATGCGGAGGCAGAGACCATGGACATCAAGACCACCGAAACCGGATCGCGCGGCGAATATTCGGCGACCATCGACGGCCACAAGACGGAGATGACCTATTCGCGCACCTCCCCTTCCCTCATCATCATCGACCATACCGGCGTGCCCGATGCGCTGCGCGGTAAAGGCGTGGGCCAGGCGCTTGCCGCCCATGCGATCGATGAAGCCCGCAAGGGCGGCTGGAAGATCATTCCGCTCTGCCCCTTCTTCAAGGCCCAGACATTGCGCCATGCCGAATGGGCGGATGTGATCCAGGGGTAACACGACAGCATAGTCACAATCGTCACGGCATATTTCTTCTCCCCACCGGGGAGAAGGTGGCCCGAAGGGGCGGATGAGGGGGCGACGCCCGCGATATGCGGAGAGCTTGCCCCTCATCCCGCTGACGCGGACTTCTCCCCGGCGGGGAGAAGAAACAAGCGGCTTACACCCGGTCTCCCACAACCGTACAAAAATAATGCTCTCTCCCCTCACGCCACCTTCAGCGGAGGCGTTCCTGCATGCATGCTGTGGCGGACTTCCTCGCGAAATTCGGGGGTATCCTTTGCACCATGCACCGCCACGGCATGCTGCACGGCCGCTTCCATAAGCTCCTCCTGAGAATCGGCGGAAATGGCGACGGTGCATCTGCTGTCACTGGGGAATTCACGGCAGTCGATATATTGGCGGGCCATTTTTTCCTCCCTGCAATAGCCGCCCGCGCCTGCACGGGGCGCGTGCGCGTAAAAGCCTCCGGCTCACGGTCGGAACCCCCGTAAAATACGCCTTTCCCCACTTCCGGACAATCGAAATCGGGCCTGACCGTCCCGGCGGGAAACACCGGCGACACCGCAAGACAAAAGGCCGCCCTTAAGGAGCGGCCTTTTAAAAAAATGCATGGCGTCCCGTCATTGAAAGCCGCCTCCTGATCCACCGGCAGCCGTCAATGAGGACGATCATTCGTCAGGTTTGCGCCAATGGTCAGGCGCGGGCGCGGATGGCTCCGTCGCGATTTTCCAGTGCGGCGGCCTTTTCATATTCGGCCTGCACTTCTTCCAGTGAAGCCTCGGCGGCCTCCTGCTGGGCCTTCAGTTCCCGGATCGAGACCTGAAGATTATCCGCCCGCTGGCGCGCGGCCTTGGCGAAGGTCGGATAAGCGAAATGTGTCGGATCGGTAATGCCCGACTTGCTCTCTTCCAGAGAGATCTGATGCACCAGTTCCTTTGCCATCCGCTCAAACTCGGACATCATCTGCTGTAGCTGGTTAAGCTGCCGGCGTTTTTCATTGACCTGAAATTCCTTCAGGCGAACCAGGCTGTCACGCGACTTCATACGCAATACTCCATGGATAGCGAGACCCGGATCAAAAAAGGCACTATGCCCCCCTGACCGGCCCGTTTAACCCGCCCGTTTTTCCGTAAGGGTTGACCCCTGTCCCGGAATGATTCCCAAAAGTTACCCGACGTTAATAAAAAACCGCCGTCGTTAACCTTTCGTTTACGGGCATCGTTAATGATAAACACGATCATTTAAGGGTCGGTAAATGCCAGGTCCAAAAAAACGGGCCAGACGATGTAAGAGTCGATTGAATCACTTAGCGGGAAATCCTCACGTTGAGCTTCAATTTTGGCGATGGTGGATTCACGTGCAAAAACAGCGAAATGCCTTCTTTGCTTAATAAATTCGATACACCTTGCCAAAGGCAATTAGAATTTGTTAACCATTTGGTGGCAGCCTGCAAATCAGGCAACGTCTGGATCCGCATCGCGCGAGGCAATGATTTACCGGTTCGCGGGCGGCAAAGGGGATAATTATGCGGGTTCTACTTATTGAAGACGACAGCGCGACAGCGCAGAGCATTGAACTGATGCTCAAGTCGGAAAGCTTTAACGTCTACACGACCGACCTCGGCGAGGAAGGCGTGGACCTCGGCAAGCTCTACGATTACGACATTATTCTTCTCGACCTCAACCTGCCCGACATGTCGGGTTACGAGGTTCTGAGAACGCTTCGCCTCTCCAAGGTCAAGACGCCGATCCTCATCCTGTCCGGCATGGCCGGCATCGAGGATAAGGTTCGCGGCCTCGGCTTCGGCGCAGACGATTACATGACGAAGCCGTTCCACAAGGACGAGCTTGTTGCCCGCATTCATGCCATCGTCCGCCGTTCCAAGGGCCATGCGCAGTCGGTCATCGCCACCGGCGAGCTTATCGTCAATCTCGATGCCAAGACGGTTGAAGTGGGCGGCCAGCGCGTTCACCTGACCGGCAAGGAATATCAGATGCTTGAGCTGCTTTCGCTGCGCAAGGGCACGACGCTGACCAAGGAAATGTTCCTGAACCACCTCTATGGCGGCATGGACGAACCGGAACTGAAGATCATCGACGTCTTCATCTGCAAGCTGCGCAAGAAGCTCGCAAACGCCGCCGGCGGCGCAAACTACATTGAAACCGTCTGGGGCCGCGGCTATGTTCTGCGCGAGCCTGACGGCGCCACGGAATTCCTCGAAACCGCCTGATCCAATCTGGAACAGGACAGTTTTTAAAAGACCCGCTGGAAACGGCGGGTTTTTTGTTGCGATTTTCTCTCCTCATTGCTGTGCCTGTCACAGGAATCCAGCCATCCCAAGTCCTTGGGTTGAAAGGACTTTCCGCCGCGCAGACGCGTCGACCGGATTCCTGTGACAAGCACAGCAATGAGGAGAGAAAGACCTGGCCACGCATCGCCAAAGGACGCCGGCATATGAACCACGCCATCCCAACCCTCAAGACGGATCGCCTGACGCTGCGCCCGCTGACCATGGCGCATTTCCCCGCCTATCGGAACTTCATGACGTCGCCGCGCTCCATCGGTGTCGGCGGACCATACGACCTGCCCTCAACATGGGGCGTGTTCTGCCACGATCTGGCCAACTGGTACTTTTTCGGCCATGGCGCGCTAATGATCGAGCTTGGCAAAACGGGGGAATGTATCGGCCAGGTCGGCATCAATCACGGTCCGCTGTTTCCGGAAAAGGAACTTGGCTGGCTGCTTTACGAGGGCCATGAGGGGCGCGGTTATGCCGCTGAAGCCGCCTCGGCGCTGCGCGACTGGGCCTTCAGGACCCTGAGCCTGCCCACGCTTGTCAGCTACGTCTCGCCGCAAAACCGCAAATCAGCGGCCGTCGCCGAACGAATCGGCGGAAGGCTCGATCCGGCAGCACCTCGTTCCGATCCCGAAGACCTCGTTTATCGGCACTATAAGCTAAATCCCGTTTGAAAGAGGGACGCCTTGCGGCCATTACGGTCGCGAGGCGTCCCGAAAATCCAACCTAACGCATTTCCACTTTCAGAAAGCCGAGGATTGCCTCCGCGATCTGCGCATGGATGGCCACGCGGTCCCTGCCGCCGCCATCCCGGCAGACGAAACCTTCTCCCGGTGAAAGTTCCTCCACGATCTTTTCGCCGTTCGGCTTACAAATCTGCATGAAGCTGAAATGGCTGGCATCCGGTATGTCCCGATAAACAGTCGTCGCCTTTGGCAGATGCTGCGCGATATATTCGGAATCGGCCTTGATGGCGGCGATCTCCGGCGTCTCCACACCTGCCGCCAGAACCAGAACCGGTACGCTGACGGCTTGCAGCGTTTCCGGCAGAAAACCGGCGGCCGGCCCGAGATCCAGCGCGATGGCGGCGCGGATGCGGGTATCCCTCAAATCCATCGAAAGCCGCGGATCGGCCTTGCCGTCACCGACAACCCCGACTTTTGCGAGCAGCCGGGGAGCCTTGCATTGCGGCGGGCGTTTCTCCCCGCCGCAATCCTTCAGGGCAAGATCGGCGCTGTATCGTGCGCCAGCCAATTCCATCGCGGTCCAGCCGCCCAAAGAATGGCCGATTACGGCGATGCGCGTCGCATCGATCCTGCCGGCGAATCGCTCATCGCCAAGCAAGGCCGTCAGCGTTCTGCTGATGTCGTGGGGCCGTTCCCACAAAGGAACGATCTCGGTCGCATTTTCTTCGGTAAATGATTCGCCGCCGTGATCCGGCGCGGCCACGACATAACCTTCGCGAACAAGCTCTCCGGCGATCCAGTTCAGATTGCGCCAGCTGCCGCCAAAACCGTGTGACAGCAACACGAGCGGACGGGAACCGTTAAGAAGAGAGGCGCCCGGTTGAACCTCAAGACCATAAAAGGCGGCATTTTCGCCGACAATCTCACTTTTTCCCGAGGGCGCGGCCGGGTACCATAATGAAACGGCAAGCGTTCTCGCGCCCCCCTCATCCGGCAATTCTATCTGTTTAAAGCCGATGCCGCTTTCCGCCCGTGCGGCCTGAGCAGTGGAAAAGATGACGAGTATCGCCAGAATGAAATAGCGCATGGGATGCTCCAGGAGTTGATATGGACCAACCTTGGTTCAAACCACCGCCTGCCGAGACCTCAAACAGGTTTCAGGTCGTCCTGAAACGCAATCGAGACAGCAGCTCCTCCCTCAGACACCTGCCTGCAATGGAGTGCGCTCAATATCCGTTATTCGCTCGAAAAGCCGCACGGGACTGTCGCGGAAGGTCGTCTCCCGGAAAGGACAGAAGCCGAAACGGGCGGCGATCGCGAGCGACGGCGTATTCAGCGGATCGATCATGCAGACGACCCGGTTCGATACGCCTTTCGCATCGAACCAGCCAAGGGCCGCCTGCACCGCTTCGCTGGCCACGCCCTTGCCCGTCAGATCCCTGTCGATCTTCCACATGGCCTCCGGCGCGGTGTCGAAATCCGCGCCATGTCCACGGCGCATATGAGCCAGGCCCACCTCGCCGACGATTCGTCCCGTGGCGGTTTCCTCCACCACGAAGGGGCCGAAACCGAAGACGGACCAGTGGCCGATGAAACGCAGGAGCCGCGCAAAAGCGAGTTCGGGATCGAGCGGCGCAATCGAGCTCACGCCGGGGATCGGATGAACATCCGCGCTCCAGAAGGCGCAATAACGTGCTTCGTCCTCGATGGCATGCGGCCGCAGCAAAAGACGCGCGGTTTCGACACGGATCATGAGACCTCCTCCTCTGAACAGAAAAGGGCCGGGCGCTGGCAAAAGCCGGCCCGACCCTGATGGCGTCACTGTCGCATCGAAACGATCACTCCGTAATCGTCTTCGCCGTAAACACGATGCGATCGTCATGCACCTTGTATTCCACCGCCATATTGGCCTCTTCGGCCAGAAGCAGCGTGTAATAGGGCTGAACGGAATGGGCGTCGACCGCCTCTTCCAGCCGGCCTTCGTAAATTTCCACGAACTTGGCCGGCACGCGCATCATCCGGCCCTTGACAGTGATTTCGAACCTGGCGTCGCCATCGGGGCTTTCCAGCAGCACATCCACATTGCCGCCACGCGGAATGGCGCCGTAAGCCACCAGGAAAAGGTTGAGCAGAAGTTTGACACGATTCTTCGCAACGATGGCGCGCGGGCCGTTCCAGCTCACTTCCGCCTTCTTTTCGGCGGCAGCGAAATCCTGGGCAGCCTTTTCGGCCTCACCGGTGTCGATGGACGCTCCAGCGGAGCCGGAAGCACCAAATGCGAGGCGGGCGAACTTCAGCCGCACGGATGCGTTAAGGGCTGACGTGCGGATGAGATCAAGCGCGTCGTCGTCCGTGCCGCCCTCGTCCAGAAGTTCGAGGCCGTTATTGATGGCGCCGACAGGAGAAATAACGTCATGGCACACACGGCTGCACAGAAGAGCCGCCAGATCGGGACCGGACAGCGTGATATTGAGTTTGCTGGTCATAAAATTCTCTCCTGCGCAAGGGAGGCGCGGACGGTGTGGAAATTGTTAAGCCATAATGACACCATATTTGGTAAACCGATTGTTAATAGGATGGTTTCAAAATGCCAAATGCCTTAACAGGCCACACTGGAGCCCCGTGTATCCGCAAGGATGCACGAAACATGCTGTAGAACTTTGACTCTGCGCGACCGGCCCTTTCGAAAACCGATTCGGATTTTCGGGCTTGTGCGCTAACGAAACAGACGGACGGACATGACGATGCGCCTTACGAAAACCCGCACCATTGCACGCCTCGGACTGGGAAAGATTGTCGCGCTCCTTGCGAGCCTCTTGATGTGGGTCGCACCGGCCTCGGCCCAGAACAGCGATCAATATTCGTTCCAGGAAGTCGTGGATGCAGGCCACGGATTCTTCGGTGAAACCACCGGCGGCCTTGCCAAGGTGGTGGAGCGCGCCTTCCAGCAATACGGTCTTCCGAACGGTTACATTCTCGGCCAGGAAGGCTCCGGCGCTTTCGTCGCGGGCCTCACCTATGGCGAAGGCACGCTCTACACCAAGAATGCCGGCCAGCACCCGGTCTTCTGGCAGGGCCCGTCGCTCGGCCTCGACTACGGCGGCCAGGGCACCCGCGCCATGATGCTGGTCTACAACCTGCCTTCCGTCGATGCGCTTTACCGCCGTTACGGCGGCGTCAGCGGCTCCGCCTTCATCGTCGCTGGCGTCGGCATGACCTATCTGAAAAGCAGCGATGTCACGCTGGCGCCCATCCGCACCGGCATCGGCGCGCGCCTCGGCATCAATGTCGGCTACCTGAAGCTCACCCAGCAGCCGACCTGGAACCCCTTCTGATAAGACGGGACGGTGCGGCATCCTTTCTTCTCCCCGCCGGGGAGAAGGTGGCCCGAAGGGTCGGATGAGGGGGCAACGTTGCCGTATCTCACCACCCTCGCCCCTCATCCCGCTGCCGCGGCTTCTCTCCCCGGGGAGAAGAATTACGCGGCGCCCTCGCCGTTTTGCAATTGCCCGGAGACCCCTCCCCACGGTTGCAATAATAGCGTAACGTGTTTTCGCGCCCCTCTTTCCGAATGCGCGCGTATCTGAGTTTCGGAGACTGTCCCGCGTGATCGAATATGCCATTCTCTTCGGATTGGGTTTTCTCACCGCAACCCTGCTGGCCCTGCTGATCGCACCCGCGATCCATCGCCGCATCGTCGCCTATACGGAAAATCGTATACGCGCGACAATGCCCATCAGCCCGCAGGAAGTTCGCGCGCAAAAAGACATGGCGCGTGCGCTCTACGCCGCCGAAAACGCCAAGGTCCGCCAGGAACTGGATACGGAACGGGAAAAGAACACCTCGCTGCGCCTCGCCAATGAAGCCGCTTCCAGCGATGCCTATCGCCTTGGCGAGCAGAACCGCAGCTTCTCCCTGAGAATCGAGGAGCTGACGCTGGAGATCGGCGAATTGCGCGCAGCGCTTGATGCCAGCGAAGCACGCGCCGGCGCCGTGCAGGCAAACCTCGCACAGCAGGAGCAGGCCGCCAACGAGCGCGCCAGCCAGATGTCCGATCTCACCGCCCGCCTGACCAATCTGACGCGCGAGCTGGATGATTCGAAAATCCTCGCCGCCACCCGCGACCTCGAAGCAGAACAGGCAAAGCAGAGCGCCACGCGCTTCCGCAAGGAAGGCGAGACGGCGACCCGTGAACTGCAGGACGTGGCGGCCCGCAACAAGGAAGCCATGACGGCGGTTGCCCGCGAAAGCCGCAAGGTCACCCGGCTGGAGGAACAGGTCGCCACGCTAATGGCGAAAAACGCCGATCTCGACACGATGCTGACGCTGCGCAACCAGGAAGCCACCCGCCTCAAGGAACAGCTTGCCGCAACCGGCGGCCGCGCCAACGACATGATCATTCGTCTGCCGAACCCTGCAGTGCCGGTTGAGAAGGCGGTAAACCCGCCGCCACAGCCGGTCCCCGCCGCCGCGCTTGAAGTCGCACCCGTCGCCGAAGCAGAGGCGACACCCGTGGTCGCCGCCGAGGAGGCAGCCATCTCACCGGTTGAGAAGACAACGGCGCCGGCGTCAGAAGGTCTGGAACAGGAAATCGAGGATATCCGCAATCAGGGCACCGCTCTCACCGAGCGCCTGCTGAATGTGCGCGGCACCGGCAATGACGAACCGATCCGCCGCGAAATCGCAAGGATCGCCGCCGAGATGATCGCGCTCACGGCGGCGCAGGAGGGCGAGACATCGCCCATTCCGGGGCTGCTTGCCAAGGCCTCCGGCTCATCGGGGCGGGACAGCCTTGCGAAGCGGGCGAAAGTGGTGATGGAGAAGCGGAAACATTAGGCCTTCGGCGGGTGTGGTTTACCCCGCGTTGAGTGTGCGGCTTACCCCCCTCTGCCCTGCCGGGCATCTCCCCCTCAAGGGGGGAGATCGACTCGCGGTTGGCTCTCGTCCATCTCAATGTTTGCGAATGAAGCGGTGGTAGCGCCGCTTGCCGATCTCCCCCCTTGAGGGGGAGATGCCCGGCAGGGCAGAGGGGGGTAAACCACACCCACCGATGGCCTAAACCCGCCCGATCACCCCCGCCATCTGATAAAGCGCCAGCCCCGAAGCCGTCCCCGCATTCAAGCTATCCAGCTGCGGCGACTGCGCGATCCGTGCCGTATGAAACCGCGAGAGCACCGATTGCGGCAACCCCTCGCCTTCCGTGCCGATGACAAGCGCCATGCGCTCGGAGCGGGGAATATCGCGGATCTCGGTCTCGCCGCCAGGCGAAAGGCTCCAGATCGCAAAACCGGCCTCGGAGAGCTGTTCCAGCATCTCCACCGCTCCGCCGCCGCGATGATAGGGAACCGAAAGAACCGATCCGACGGAAACACGCAGCGCCTTGCGATAGAGCGGATCGCAGCAGGTCTCGTCGAGAAACACCGCATCGGCATAAAAGGCCGCCGCATTGCGGAACATCGCCCCGAGATTATCGTGATTGGAAATGCCGCAGCCCACGAGCACCAGCGAAGACGGAGGAAGCGCCGCCGTCATTTCGGTGAGCCCGCGATCCTGAACCCGGCGGCCGAGCGCCAGAATGCCGCGATGCAGGTGAAAACCGACAATGCCGTCAAGCACCGGCGCTTCAGCCACGTAAACAGGCACATCATCAGGGAAATCGGCAAGAATATCCGCAACACCGGACAGCCGGTTTCTGAGGATGAGGATGCTTTCCGCCGCAAAGGCACCGCCCGACTTGTGGGCGGCGGCCAGCATGCGCAGCACCACCGTGCCTTCGGCAATGAAACGGCCCTGCCGGCCGGTGAGGTCGCGCTCGCGAATATCGCGAAAGGCGGCGATGCGCGGATCGGCGGGATCTTCGACCGGGATCAGCGCCCGCCCATCCAGCCGGTCATCGCCCTCACTGGCCATCAACAGTCACATCGGCAAGGAACCGGCCGGCCGCGACATTGAAGACCAGCGCCTTGCGGGTGCCATTGGCCAGCCGGCCGTAAAACAGCATGTCGCCGCCGGAATAGCTGACATTGTCGATCACAAAGCCTTGCGGCAGGCTCGCGGTGACGGCAAGCGGGCCATTACCGGTCGGGACGGCAAGGTTTGGCGCTTCGTTCTGGGTCTGAACCGCTTTCGACGGCCCCATCGCCTTGTAGACAACCGCACCGAAGACGGCCATAAGGCTGATAAACATCACGGAGCCCGACACGATCTGCAAACGGATCATCTTGCGGCGAACTTTTTCCATGGCCGGATCAAGCGGCTTGTCTTCCTGTTCGTCTTGCTCGATCTGCGTCATCGGGTTCCCTGAAATGCTGATGGATCGGAAAAATAAGAATGAACGACCCCTTTAAACAAGGCGGAGACGCAAGGAAAGTCCTGATTGCCGGGGAAGACGCCGAAGGCCGCCTCGATTCCTGGCTGGCGGGTGAGGTGAGCGGCGACTTCTCCCGCAGCCGCCTGAAGGCGCTGATCGAACAGGGCGCGGTTTCCCTCAACGGCCAGCCGGTGACGGAGCCGAAAAAGAAGGTGCATCCCGGCGATCGCATCGAAATCGTGATGCCGGAACCGGAAGACCCGGAACCCAAGGGCGAGGACATTCCGCTCGACGTGGAATATGAGGATGAAGACCTGATCGTGCTCGTCAAGCCCGCCGGTCTCGTCGTGCATCCGGGCGCCGGCAACTGGACGGGAACGCTGGTCAACGCCCTTATCCACCATTGCGGCGACAGCCTCTCCGGCATTGGCGGCGTCAAGCGGCCGGGTATCGTGCACCGGCTGGACAAGGAAACCTCAGGCGTCATGGTTGTGGCGAAGAACGACAATGCCCACCGGCATCTCGCCGCCCAATTTGCCGATCATGGCCGCACCGGACCTTTGGAGCGGGCCTACAAGGCCGTCGTCTGGGGCCGCCCGCGCACCCTGCGCGGCACCATCGACGCAGCACTCGGCCGCAGTGCCGACCGCACCAAACGCGCCGTCAAGCACGAGGATTCGGACGATGCCCGCGAGGCGATCACCCATTATGAGGTGATGGAGCGTTACCATGAACGGCCGGACGCCACCTGCCTCGCCTCGATGGTGGAATGCCGCCTGGAAACCGGCCGCACCCACCAGATCCGCGTGCACATGGCCCATATCGGCAATCCGCTGATCGGTGACCCCGAATATGGCGCGGCCTTCCGCACCAAGGCGAACCTGCTGGAAGAACCGGCAAAAAGCACCGTTGGCCGCTTTCCGCGCCAGGCTCTGCATGCCTATCTGCTCGCCTTCGAACATCCCCGCACCGGCGAGGTCATGGAGTTCGAAACCGACCTGCCGGATGACATGGAAGCGCTGCTCGCCGCATTGCGCGGCTGAACGCTGGAGCATTTCCGCTTTTTCCGGGCATACTGGAAATGCTCTGGAGCCGGCGTCGATGGACGGCCGGCTCAAGCCTTCAGAAAATCCAGACGTTCGTCCGTGCGGCCCGGTGTGAACTCGAGAATATCGGCGCTCACCACCCCTTCCGCCACGAACGGGTCATCCTTGATGCGTGCCTCGATCTCCGCACGCGAGGCATTATGCGCAAGGATCGCGCCGCCCGCATTCGGTTGCAGACTGCCGACGAGAAGGAAAACGCCCTCGTCGAAACCACGTCTGATCCAGTCATTATGGGCGTCCATAAATTGCGACGCCTTGCTCCTGTCGGCGAAACGAAGGGTAATGGCATACATGAAAAGCTCCTGACGACCGGGTTGTCATTCTGGTTTTGAAATTGGGGCAGCGGACGGCACCTGTGCGTCGAGCCAGCAAAACATGTCGTCCATCTCGCGACGGATGAAGTCCTCGTCGGCAAAGGCGGTCGCCAAGGTTGCCACACCCTGACTTCGCATCAACAGATGCGTGGCCGGCACATCGCAATCGCCGTTGTAACCGAGTTTCTGAAACTGCTGCGCCAGCCATTCCCGGAACATCAGAAAAATCGCCACCGCCTGCGGTTTGGCGGCGTGATCCAGCTTCGACAGCTCATTGCAGAGGGTGCCGACAGGGCAACCATACGCCATGATCTTATCGCCATTGACGGCGAGCATGCGGATAAAATCGCGGATCGCCTCTCTAGGGGACCGGCCCTCGGCCTGCCATCGATCCAGCATGGCGCGGGTATTCGCCAGTCGCTGCTTTATCACTGCGGCCAGAATTTCGTCCTTGGTCTTGAAGTGATAGTAAAAATTCCCGCGCGAGAGGTTTACCGCGGCGGCGATATCGGCGAACGACGTCGCCTCGAAGCCTGTTTCATAAAACAGCTGGTCTGCGGCATCTACAATCTGCTGACGTGTATCGGCGGCCGGCATCTCGTCCTCGTGCTTCGATTTCCATATCTGCAACACTAGGACGATCGACCTAAACAATCAATAGGACATTCGTCCTAATAGCTGAAAACGTCATAGGCCGCCGTGACCCCGTCACAGCGCAGCTGAAAACCTGTCTGGCGCGGTCAAAAAACTGCGCCCTGTATTTCGCCAGAAGCCCCGGATAATAAAAAAAGATTAGCGGATAGCGATATTCCGCAGTCGGTCCTTTTTATAGACCGCCCCAATTTCGCTTCAATCGTCGCACCTCCTCGGCCCCGCAAAACTTGAAACCGCCGCCGTGAAAACCGTGGCCGCACAAGAGCTTGGCGACCACTGACGCCGCAGGAAACGCCGAACGTTCAATTCGCCTCCCTCGAACGGAACCGGCATGATGACGGGATCTCTCGTGAATGAATACCGAAGACCGCCGGTTTATATTTCAGGAATTGCGCAGCGTCGAAGGCTATATCGACCCGCCCGATGCGCTTGTCTTCAAGGCGCTGCTGCAGGCCCAGACGAAAAACGAACTCCATGGCGGCATGGCGGAAATCGGCGTTTATTATGGCCGCTCCTATTTCCTGCTGCGCAAGTTCGCTCAGCCGCAGGAAAAGGTGCTGGGCGTTGACCTGTTCGATCTCGACCCGCCCGAAGACGGCAGCCTCGACCAATATGAGCGCCTGATGGAAAACGGTCGCCGGCTGGGTTTTGCGATGGATGAGGAACTGATCATCAGGGGCGACAGCACCCGGCTCGCCCCCGCCGACATCACCGCGAAGATCGGCCCGGCCCGGTTCTTCAGCATCGATGGCGGCCACCATCTGCACCATGTGCTGGCGGATGCGAAACTGGCGATGGAGGTGACCGCGCCGCACGGCGTCATCGTATTTGACGATACCTTCAACCCCGCCTGGCCGGAGGTGACGGTGGGCGTCGCCGATTTCCTGCGCACCCATGGCCATAGCCTCGTCTGCTTCAGCATGACCAAATACAAGACCTATGTCTGCAGGCGGGAATTTCACGCGACCTATGCCGGCGCGATTGCCGCCGATCCCGATCTGCAGGCGCTTGCCCATGTCGAGACGCAATTCCTCGGCTCGAAGGTGGTTCGCCTTCATAATCCCATGCGCCGGCGGGTCATGTATGAGCTGATGGTGCGCTCCGGCCTTGGCGGTTTTTCGGAACGAATCTACCGTTCGAAAGTTAAACGGGTCAAAGAGGGTGTCGCCTCAACATAACGCATGTGTGAACGCAGCGTTCGCTTGAAACGCAGCGGGCGCGTACATATCTGTCACATGGGTTCGTGCGGGGTCGGTAACGACCCGCAGCTTACGGTGCGCCTCCGGCGGGTTAATCGCCGACCAAAGAGGGTGCCGTTCCAGACCATAGATAAGGGGGTGCTTTATGGCCCGCAATAGTTTGCCTACGATTACAGCCGGCGAAGCCGGTCTCAATAGATATCTCGACGAAATCCGTAAATTTCCGATGCTGGAGCCGCAGGAAGAATACATGCTTGGCAAGCGCTACGCCGAGCATGGTGACCGCGACGCCGCCCATAAGCTCGTCACCAGCCATCTGCGTCTCGTCGCCAAGATCGCCATGGGTTACCGCGGTTACGGCCTGCCGATCGGCGAAGTCGTGTCCGAAGGCAATGTCGGCCTGATGCAGGCGGTCAAGAAGTTCGATCCTGAACGCGGTTTCCGTCTTGCCACCTATGCCATGTGGTGGATCAAGGCCTCGATCCAGGAATATATCCTGCGCTCATGGTCGCTGGTGAAGATGGGCACGACGGCCAACCAAAAGCGTCTGTTCTTCAACCTGCGCCGTCTGAAGGGCCGCATCCAGGCGATCGACGACGGCGATCTGAAGCCGGAGCACGTCAAGGAAATCGCCACCAAGCTGCAGGTTTCCGAGGAAGAAGTCATCTCGATGAACCGCCGCCTGCATGGCGACGCGTCGCTGAATGCGCCGATCAAGGCGTCCGAGGGCGAATCCGGCCAATGGCAGGACTGGCTGGTGGATGACCATGAAAGCCAGGAAGCCGTGCTGATCGAGCAGGACGAACTGGAAACCCGCCGACGCATGCTGGCCAAGGCCATGGGCGTGCTGAACGACCGCGAACGCCGCATCTTCGAGGCCCGTCGCCTTGCCGAAGATCCGGTGACGCTGGAAGAACTCTCCTCCGAGTTCGACATCAGCCGCGAACGCGTGCGCCAGATCGAGGTTCGCGCCTTTGAGAAGGTGCAGGAAGCGGTGCAGAAGGAAGCGCTGGAAGCCGCGCGTGCGTTGCGCGTGGTTGACGCGTAAGACAGCGCGCTCTTGACGCCAATGCGCTGATCATGAATCATCCTCGGCCTTCGGCCGGGGATTTTTTGTTTGTAAAAGGCGGACGATGGGAAATGGTCTGCCTCTGAGACCCGCGATTGTGCTGGAGGAAAAGCGGTAGGGAAAGTATCCGCGCTCGGAGTATGCCGCTTACCCCTCCCCTTTGCCCTGCCGGGCATCTCCCCCACAAGGAGGGAGCTTGGCAAGACGCGCCTGCGTTGCGCTATCTCGACTGTCAAGGAAGGCGAAACCTTGCCGTGAGTCGATCTCCCCACCTGTGGGGGAGATGCCCGGCAGGGCAGAGGGGGGTAGCCGCACCCACCAACATCCCCAAAACCCATCACCCGACAAAGCAAAGACACCGCCGCAGCCATTCCATAAGCACGTCGCCCGTTGCCTTATAACAAAAGGGCGGCCTAAGCCGCCCTTAAATCATCACTGTCCGGTCGCCGGCGCTGCCGCCGCCCATTCGCTGAGCGCCTTGTCGAAGGCGGCGACGCCGTCATTGCCCTTTTGCAGGGTCAGCAGCGCACGCCGGCCATTACGATACGACACCGGAATGTCGATCCAGTTGCGGCTCTTCAGCAGCTCCAGATTGGTCTTCATCGCATCCGGGAAGTCGTTGAGCGCGATCATGTGGAAATCGTCGGTGATCTTGGCCGGAACCGCGATCAGCGCGTTGCCGCGATCCTGCTCGGTGCTCTTCATCGCAATGCGCTGGACGCTGTCGATAGCCCCGCCTTCAAAGCCGGGCGAAACCGAGAAGACGATCTCGATCAGATGGCTCGCCGGCAGCGACGGATCGGTATTGCGCTTGAAGGTGATGAGCGCGCTGAGGCCACGGCCGGGAACGGTGATCTGGCCCTGCACGGTCGGCGAAGGTTTGCCTTCGCCGTCACTTTCCTGCTGCAGCGACCAGGAAACGCTGCCCTGAATGGCGGTCGGCACCGTCTGGCCCAGCACTTCCTCGTAAAGGAACATGCGGTCGCCGGTCGCGGCAGTGGCAGGCTGCTGTGCCGGCGGCGTGCCGGCCGGCGCACCGGCATTATTGGCCGGAGCCTCGCCCGCAGGAGGCGGCGCGACATTCTGTTCATAGACCGACTGGCCTTCGGCCGTCACCGGCTGGCCGTTCGCACCGGCGGCAGGTCCCTCGTCACGCTCGGTGCCATCGGCCATAAGCCGCTGGGTGAACTTGGTGCCGGTGACAGAGCCGTCATCGCCATGGGTCGGCGTCTGATGGTTGGTCGGGGTTGTCGGCTGCTGCCCGGCGGCGGGCGACTGCTGGGTCGCCGGCGGTGTCGAGGTCTGCGCCTCGCCCGTGCCGTTCGAAGACGTCTGGCTGGCGCCGCCGTTCTGTGCGGAGCTGACCAGCCCGCCGACCATATCGTTCAGCGCATCGCGGTTCATCCACACGGCATAACCGCCGCCGGCAAGCAGCGCCACGCCGACAAGGGCCAGCACCAGCGAGGCATAATTGCGACGCGGCTTCTTCTTGACCATATAGGCTGGCGTCGCGGCGGCAGCGCCCACGCCATTCGTTTCGTCCGAGGCCTGACGGGTGGACGGCGACGCGCCGTCATAACCGATCAGCTCGTCCAGATCGTCCCAGGGTGTGCGTTCCTTATTGTCCTTTGCCGCGGCCTGATCACCGAAGGGATCGTTATCCGCGCGCGGCAGCGCCGGCGCGTCCTTGGCGGGAATGGCGATATCCGCATCCTGGAAATAGGACGAGAAATCCTCGACCACGGCTGCCTTTTTCGGGGCCTGCTCTTCCGTCTGGCGATGTTCGTCGAAATCGTGCCGGCCGCCAAAGGCGGGCGCGTGCTCCACGGCGGCAGGGCCCAAATGGTCGTCCGCCTCGCGACGCTCATCTTCTTCGTAAGGGGCCGGCTCGAAGCTTACTTCCGGTTCCTGATAATGCTGCGCGGCGTAACCGGCAACGAGCGGGCGTTCGTCGGTCTCGTTGCGAACCTCTTCATATTCCTCGGCGGCCGGACGCAGATCGTCATCCCGCGCTTCATCAAGCTTGCGCCAGTCGTCCTCATCCACCGGCTGCGCCCAATGGGAAGGAACGGAATCATCGGCGGGGCCGAGCGCCGTTTCAGGCTCGGGCTGTTGAGCCGGCTCTTCATCCGCCCGCGTGAAATAGGTGCCAACGGCCTCGTCGGAAACATGTGCCGGTGCCGGAGCGGCATGAACCGTTTCCGGCGCATCATAAAGCTCTTCCGGCTCGTGTTCGCCGTGGCGCTGCTCCTCGGCGGCAACGGCGTCAGCGTGCCGGGGCTCTTCCTCTTCGGCCGGTTCTTCGTAAACCGTCTCCGGTCGTGCAGGCTCGGCGGGTGCGGGCTCTTCATGGACCGGCTCGTGCCGTTCCTCTTCCCGCTCGGCCTGCTCCGCAGGTTCAGCGGCGCGGGCCTCGTCTGCGTCGGCAGCATCCTGCTGGTAATAGGATGCCGCCGTCTCTTCGGCTGCCGGGGAGACAGCGTCATCATCCTCAAGCGCGGGAAGCGCCTCGGCATATTCGCTGTCCACCTCGGCGATGGCGGCGTCCAGCTTGGCGATCTGCCGGCGCAACAATTCTTCCGGCGGACGTGGCTTCATATTCTCGAGTTGGCGCACAACCGCACTGCGCGCCTTGTCGTAAACCTTCGCCCGGTTTTCGGGAGTATTGTTCGCCAAGCCATCCACGGCCTTGCGAATGACTGCTACAAAATCCGCCATAAGCACTTTCTCGTCGTGACCGGCGACGTACCGGCCCGATATGGTTTATGAATCTAGATCGCCGAGGACATTAATCCTCAAACGGATCAGTCACAAGTATGGTGTCGTCACGCTCCGGACTTGTCGACAGAAGCGCGACAGGCGCCCCGATCAATTCCTCGACCTGACGGACATATTTGATTGCCTGAGCAGGCAAATCCGCCCATTTTCGGGCACCGACGGTAGATTCCTTCCAGCCTTCCAGCGTGACGTAAATCGGCTCGACGCGCGCCTGCGCGCCCTGGCTGGCCGGAAGATGGTCGATTTCCTGCCCGTCAAGCTTGTAGCCGACGCAGATTTTCAGCTCGTCGAGACCGTCGAGAACGTCAAGCTTGGTGAGCGCGATGCCGGTAATACCATTGGTGGCGACCGACTGGCGCACCAGCGCGGCATCGAACCAGCCGCAGCGGCGCTTGCGGCCGGTGACGGTGCCGAATTCATGACCCTTTTCGCCCAGGAACTGGCCGATCTCGTCATTCAGTTCGGTCGGGAACGGGCCTTCGCCAACACGGGTGGTGTAGGCCTTGGTGATGCCGAGAATATAACCCAGCGAACCCGGACCCATGCCTGAACCGGCGGCTGCCTGGCCGGCAACGGTGTTGGACGAGGTTACATAAGGATAGGTGCCGTGATCGATATCGAGCAGCGAGCCCTGCGCACCTTCAAACAGGATGCGCGCACCGGCGCGGCGCTTCTTGTCGAGCAGCAGCCAGACGGTTTCGCTGAACGGCAGGATGCGATCGGCAATCGAGCCCAGCTCCTCCATGATGGTTTCATGCGACACTTCAGCGGCACCGAAGCCGCGACGCAGCGCATTGTGATGCGTCAGGATGCGGTCGACCTTGGCCGAAAGCGCTTCCATGTCGGCGAGGTCCATGACGCGAATGGCGCGGCGACCGACCTTGTCTTCGTAAGCCGGGCCGATGCCGCGACGGGTGGTGCCGATCTTGGTGCCGCTGTTGGAGGCGGCGTCTTCGCGCATGCCGTCCAGCTCGCGGTGCAGCGAAAGAATGAGGGTGGCATTGTCGGCGATGCGCAGGTTTTCCGGCGTGACCTTCACGCCCTGCGCTTCCAGACGGCCGATTTCGGCGATCAGCGCATGCGGATCGACCACGACGCCATTGCCGATGACGGCGAGCTTTCCGGGACGCACGACGCCGGACGGCAGAAGCGAAAGCTTGTAGCTGACACCGTCGATGACAAGTGTATGGCCGGCATTATGGCCGCCCTGATACCGCACGACGACATCTGCCCGCTCGGACAGCCAGTCGACAATCTTGCCTTTGCCTTCGTCGCCCCATTGCGAGCCGACCACCACAACATTCGTCATTTCTTGCTTTCCTGCTCATGGCGCTTGCGCGCCCGATAACCCGATGGGAAACCCAAACCCGCGAATGTATACTGTGTTGTTTTACGGAAAGCGACCCTGTTTCTTATGGAGAATTTTGCTTTTTCCGTGACAAGGCGCGGATTTCCCGCATTATCTCGCCCCGTGGGGGCCAAGCGCGGGCGCAAGACCGCCATTCACCCCTTAGCCGTTTTCCCGCCCCGTGAAGAAGCGAAACATCAGCGTGCCCTCCAAAGCCTATATCGCCCTCATCATCGCCACGCTCTGCTGGGGCGGCAACACCGTTGCCGGCAAGCTGGCCGTCGGCCACATCAGCCCCATGGCCTTCACCTTCCTGCGCTGGGTCTTCGCCGTCGCCATCATCTTCGCCATTTCCGTGCCGCAGCTCATCAAGGACTGGCCGGTGGTGAAAAAACGCCTGCCCTATTTCCTCGTGCTCGGCAGCGTCGGTTATACCGCCTTCAACGTGTTTCTCTACACGGCCCTGCAGCACACCTCGGCCATCAACGCCGCCGTCATCCAGGCCGGCATTCCCATGGTCATCTTCGTCTTGAACTTCATCCTGTTCCGCACCCGCGTACTCTTCGGCCAGATCGCCGGCTTCTGCCTTACCGTATCAGGCGTGGCGCTTCTCGCCTCCCATGGCGATCCGATGTCGCTGCTGCAGCTGGAAATGAATGTCGGCGACGCCATCATGCTGCTCGCCGTGCTGGTCTATGCCATCTACACCGTCATCCTGCGCTGGAAACCGTCGGTCGACTGGCGCACGCTGATGGCCATTCCCGCCTTTTTTGCGCTCCTCACCTCCCTGCCGCTGATCTTCTGGGAAATCTCCCGCGACAGCGTCATCTGGCCGGATCAAAAGGGCTGGGTGCTGGTGGTCTATGCCGCCATTTTTGCGTCGCTCATCGCGCAGATTCTCTACATCAAGGGCGTGGAGCAGATCGGCGCCAACCGCGCCGGCCTGTTCATCAACCTCGTGCCCGTCTTCGGCACGCTGCTGTCCGTCTTCGTGCTCAGCGAAACCCTGCACACCTATCAGATCATGGCGCTCATCATGGCGCTGGCGGGCATTGCCGTGGCGGAACGAAAAAAATCGCCGGCTTCCTGAACCCATAAGGATCAGGAAAACCGGCGTAGTCTGGCAGGCATGAAAGAATGGAGCATCGGATCGAAAACTGTTTCCGATGCTCAAACGAAAGGTCAGAGCGCGGTTTCGCGCTCCACCGGAGAAAGGACGGCGTTGCCAAGGATGATATCGCCCTTGTCGGTGGTAACGATCAGCACTTTTTCGAGCGATCCGTCATTGTTCAGCGAAAAGGCAAGGCGCAGGGCGCTGGAAGACCAGCCGGCGCCGGCCAGAGCCGCGCGCTTGATCGCGGCGCAATCACCACAATCGCCAAGGCTCAACGACGGCGTTGCCGGAACATCGGCTGCAAAACCGGAAAAATAATCATCGAGAGCGCCCATGGTGGCGTTCACATCGCGGTTGACGCGCAGCAGTTCCTCGCGACGCTCGCCGGTCAGCGGCGCGGCTATGGTGGAAACGCATTGGCCGGCGGCAAGAACGCAGCCATTGAAACCACCCGGCGCGGAAATACCGATCTGGGTGACGGCGCTTTTCTCGACGGCGGCAAAACCACGGGCAAAACCGGCAGCACCAGCCGCATCGGCATGGGTGGACATGGAAGCAACGGCAATTCCGCAGATAGCGGCAGCAATAATCTTCTTCAGCATTTCATACCCCGTTTTGCGATCCGCCGGCTTGTGCCGGTCTCGATTTCTGTTTTGTGGAAGCGTCTCTTTCAAAGGCCGCTCCCCGTCTGTGATCCCACAATGGCACAGCACTGTTTTCAGCCGCTTTAAGCCGATTGCTACAATTTTATCGGTTTTCATTTTTGTACAGAGAACGCTTTTTTTCGAATATGCGCCGGTATCGTCGCCGCGAATTCCGGGGCAACGTCGGGAAGCAAGAAAGGGGCCGCATCGCTGCGGGGGTATCAAAGGGTATTGCAGGGTTTTGCAGACGATGCGGCCCCGGCTTCAAACATATGACCCGCCCGCCAAACCGGTTCCTGTTTGGAGGATGGGCATATGCCGGCCGCCTCAACCGTGACATCGGGAAATTCCCCGGTTTCGGCCGCCTGCCCCACCCATCCTGCGCCGCGCGCACGCCTGATGACCGGGATGGGCCAAGTATAGCCGGGCCGGCGGGACCGGGGACGCGCGGGGATAAACGCATCTTGAAAAAAGGCGCTCCGGAGGCGGTTTCGCCCCATCCCGGACACAGGAATTTTCAGCGGGTTAACGGCCGCCCGATCGGCGGCATTTGAATTAACCTTGTCTTAAAACCCGACGTTAATGGTTAGCAATTTAAGAATAGCGGAACGAAAGGGTTCCGTTATGCGTGGCGTATCTGCCGTTGTTTTCCTGATGCTCGTTCTCGCCGGTTGCGCCACCGCACCGTCGCAGGTGACCAATGCCTGTGCGATTTTCGAGCAGCGGAACGGCATCTTCAACAATTGGCGGCGCGACGCGAAAGCGGCCGAGCGGGAGTTCGGCGTGCCCGTGCCTGTCATGATGGCGACGATCTACACCGAATCCGCCTTCCGCCCCTATGCACGGCCGCCCCGCACCAAGCTTCTCGGCTTCATTCCGTGGAAACGCCAGTCGACGGCTTATGGTTACGCGCAGGCGCTTGACGGCACATGGAGTGTTTACCAGCGTGAAACCGGCCGCTGGTCGGCAAGCCGCACCGATTTCACCGACGCCATCCACTTCGTCGGCTGGTATCACGCAAAGAGCCGGCGCGAAAACGGCATTTCGCTGAACGACCCCTATAATCTCTACCTCGCTTATTATTCCGGCCATGGCGGTTATGCGAAGGGCAGCTGGCGCAACAATTCCGCGGTCCAGAAGGCCGCCCGCCGCTCCGCCAACATGGCGCTGCGTTACGAGGCGCAGTTGCAGCAATGCGGATATCGCTGAGGCTGGGGCGGGAATAGCCTGGTCTGCGGTTGATAGTGCCCAAACCTCTCCGCCGTCATCCTCGGGTCAAGCCCGCATGCGCCTGAGTTCCCCGCCTGAGAGAGAAAGCCGATAGTAGCGCCGCACTTTACGCCCCATAAGCCGCCAGAAAACCCCTGACCGCATCGATCTCGCCCGAGCGGATTTCATGCCCGCCCGGATGCCACACGGTTTCCACCGCACCACCCTGCGCCTTGAGGCTCTGTTCCAGCGCCTTCGTCAGCGGTACGGGGCAGATCGGATCGCGTTCACCGGCGGTGATCAGCACCCGGCGCGTGGCTTTGGCGGGAGAAATCTTCGGCTCGAACGGGATGAGCGGATGCATCAGCACCGCAGCGTCGAAAAGCTCGGGCTGTTCGATCAGCACATTGGCAAGAATATTCGCGCCATTGGAAAAACCGAGACCGATGACCGGCCCGGCCTGATAATGCTCCCGGTTCGCCTTGACGAAATCGGCGAGCTTTTCGGTTGCGCGCTGAAGGTCGGCCATGTCGTAGACGCCCTCGCCCGTGCGCCGGAAAAACCGCGCCGCACCGTGTTCGGAAACATCGCCGACCGGCGAGAGAATGGTGGCCTCAGGCAACAGGCGCGAGCCGAAATCGAAGAACTGGTTTTCATCACCGCCGGTGCCATGCAGTAAAACGAAAAGCGGTGCGCCCGCAACGCCGGCGCGGGATTTGTGGAAATAGCTGTCCTTGGTCATGGGAGAATCCTTTCTGAAAGGAGGAGGTTCAACGGCTTCCGCAAGGTCTCTTCGGCCAAGCAGAGCAGCCATGTGGAGCGAACGGACACGGCTTGTTTCTTCTCCCCGAGGGGGAGAAGTCCGCGGTAGCGGGATGAGGGGGCAAGGGTACGGTCTATCGTGAGCGTTGCCCCCTCATCCGACCCTTCGGGCCACCTTCTCCCCAAACGGGGAGAAGAAATACGTGGCAACACTATCGAGAGGTTAAACCGCCTTCTCATCACCCAGCGGTTCCAGATGCTCTTCCAGCACGGAGCGCAGGTGCGCATGCTGGGTGGGCAGCTTCAGCGCTTCGCCGAGATGGGCGGTGTCCTCGTCGCGGTCGAAACCGGGCTCGTTGGTGGCCACTTCGAACAGCACGCCGCCCGGGGTGCGGAAATAGATCGCCCAGAAATAATCGCGGTCAATGACAGGCGTCACCTGATAGCCGGTATCCATCAGCGCCTTGCGCACCTCCAGCTGCTTTTCGCGGTTTTCGACCGCAAAGGCGATGTGGTGCACGGACCCCGCACCCAGCCGCGCGCCAGAAATATTCGGCATGGTTTCGATGTCGATAAAGTCGGCACCGTTACCGCCGGGAATACCGAGGCGCAGAACGCCGTCCTGGCGATCCACTTCCTGATAACCCATGAATTTCAAAAGCTCGGCCGTCGCACCTTCATCGCGAAGTCGCAAGGAGGCGCCCTGAAAACCATGGATCGCCTGATCCGCGCCGACGCCGTTGCCGATCCACTGCGCACGATTGTCGTCCCTGACCTCGACCAGCGCAAAACCGTCTCCATCGGGCCCTGCGAAATGCAGGCGCTTGTTGCCAAAGGCTTCATCCGCCTTCAGGCCATCCACGCCGGCCTTGGAAAGACGGTCCTGCCAGTGGCCGAGCGACCCTTCCGGAACGGAAAACAGCGTCGTGCCGACCTCGCCGGTGCCGGGACGGCCGCGGGCGATATGCGGGAACGGGAAATAGGTCATGACGGAGCCGGGCGTGCCGACTTCATCACCATAATAGAGGTGATAAACGTCAGGCGCGTCGAAATTGACCGTCTTTTTCACCCGGCGCAGGCCGAGCGTATCGGTGAAAAAACTGTTGTTCTGGCGCGCGCTCGCCGCCATCGACGTGACGTGGTGCAGGCCCTTGATCTGGTTGAGCATGATAAACCCCTTCTTGCCTGGCGGGCCTCATGGTTGGGCCTGCCCTGTTCATGGCGTAAAGATGGGGCAACAGCCCTCTCAGGCATAGAGTGGACAACGGGAACGGATTGTTCCCGAATGGTGAACGATAGAACCGACTGTTCAACGAGCCCGATAGGGCAACTCAATGATCGTCGGCAACGCCCAGGCTCCAGTAGCCGACGGCGCGCAGCGACGCTTTCGGGAAAGAAATCTCGTCGGTGAGGAAGGATTTTGCCGCCCTCGCCTCGGATTTTTCGCAGGCGACAAAGACGTGCAGGCCGTCATGATCCGCGCTCCAGGCATGGTCGCGCAGCGCTTTTTCAATGAGGCCGGCGGTGCCAGAGGGCTTGCCGCGGCGATAAAGCCATGTCCACTCGACATTTGCCGCGCAGACGATTTCCTGCCGCTCGGCTTCGTCATCGATTTCGGCATAGACGCTCAGCTTTTTCCCGGCCGGCATTTCGGCCGCCATGCGCAGCATCACCGGCAGCGCCGTCTCGTCACCCGCAAAGACATAACGCTCAGCGTCCGGGCAAACACCGCTCGGGCCGATGATGCCAAGAACATTACCGGGTTTCGCCGTTGCGCCGAAGGTTGCGCCCGGCATGTGGTCGCCCTCATGCATGACGAAGTCGATATCGACTTCACCGCGCGCAATATCGCCGGAACGGATGGTGTAGACGCGCCGTGTCAGAAGATCATCGCCCGCCGGCCAGACAATCGCCCCGGTGGGCGCAAGATAGGGCCAGACCGGCGCACGGGCCTGATCCGGCACCAGAAGCAGGCGCACATGCATGCCCCCGGTCAGCAGCCTTTCGATGCCGCTTTCGACCGATACCACCAGCCGGCGCATATGCGGTGTCAGATTATAGGCGCGGGCGACCTTGCCGACGAAAAGATTGGGCAGTTCACGCTGCTCTGCGCCATGGCCGCTCCAGCGGAAATCCAGCCCCGTTTCACCGGTGAATTCGACGATATGCTCGGCCACCATCGCCTTTACAGACATCAATATATGTTCGGAAATGCAGCTGACCCTAGCGGCAAAACGGCCGCCTTCGGCGCTGAAGCTGCCATGGCCATATTCGGTCTTGAACCGCACCGTCGCACCTTCGCGTTCCATCTCCATATGCTCGGAAAAATGATCCTCGAAAGCATCAACGATCGACAGCGGATCGGACAGCGAGACGGAGGTTTCGGCAGACAGGAGAGACACGGGCATAATCCTTCACTTTGTAGTCCGGTTATCTTTAATCCCGACAACCGCAAAGCGTAAAGACATTTTATGAGTGTCTAGAGAAGGTTTTTGTCGCCGCCCGCCGTTTCCGGCAATTGCCAGTCGATCGGCTGGCGGCCATGGGAGACGAGAAAGGCGTTTGCCTTGGAAAAATGGCCATTGCCGAAAAAGCCGTTATGGGCCGAAAGCGGGGACGGGTGCGGCGAGCGCAGCACGAGGTGCTTGCGCTGGTCCACGAAGGCGGCCTTCTTCTGGGCATAGGAGCCCCAGAGCAGAAAGACGACATGGTCGCATTCATCGTTGACGGCGCGGATGACGGCGTCGGTGAATTTTTCCCAGCCCTGCCCCTGATGCGAGGCGGCGCGGGACTCTTCCACCGTCAGCACGCTGTTGAGCAGAAGCACGCCCTGTTTCGCCCAGCTTTCCAGAAAGCCGTGACCGACCGGGCGGATACCGAGATCGGCCTGCAATTCCTTGTAGATATTGACGAGCGAAGGCGGAATGCGCACGCCGGGCTGGACGGAAAAGCACAGCCCATGCGCCTGGCCAAGCCCGTGATAGGGATCCTGACCTAAAATGACGACCTTCACCTCATCGAGAGGCGTGAGATCGAGAGCGCGGAAATATTCCGCGCCCTTCGGGAAGATGCGCTTGCCGGCGGTCTTTTCGGCAAGCAGGAACTCTTTCAGCCTGAGCATGTAGGGGCTGGCGAATTCGCCGGAGAGAACGCGCTTCCAGCTGTCTTCGAGTTTGACGCCTGCCTCTGCCATGCCCGCCTCCATCAGAGCTTATTTGAACCGGTTGCCGCGCTGCAGCACTTCGATCTTGTAACCATCGGGATCGCAGATGAAAAAGTATTTTGCGAAAGGCTGGCCCTTATAATCGGCCTCGATGATCTTGCCGGGAGAAAGGCCCACCTCGATGAAGCGCTGGTGTTCAGCGTCCACATCGGCAACGCTGACGGCAAGGTGGCCGTAGCCGTCGCCCAGCGCATAGGGCACTTCGCGGCCACGGTTGACGGTCAGTTCCAGCTCGAAATCGCCCTCGGCATTGCTGAGATAGATCAGCGTGAAATTCTCGAACTCGGCGCGTTCCGCAATTTCAAGGCCGAAAGCCTGTTTGTAAAATTCCACCGAACGCTTTTCGTCCAGCACCCGGACCATCGAGTGGATCAGCTTGGCCATGGTGTTTTCCTTCTTCTTCCTGTTGACGGCCCGGTTATGCTCCGGGCATCGCGGCCCAAGGGGATAAAGACTGAGCGCCGCGCTTTCAACCCTAAAGGCGCTCTGCGACAGGACGTAGCGGCCAGATCACGGCAAATGTGATGGCAAAAACCCCTGGTTTTTCAGGTGCGGCCGGGACCTGCGGCAACGGGGCCGCATGGTTTTGGGCCCGCCGCTCTATCCTGAGTGATGAACTCATGATACCGGCTAGGCATGCGCCTCTTATACCTCTGTCTTGGCTGGCTGATGGTCGCGACCGGCATTGTCGGCGCGTTTCTTCCCGTTTTGCCCACCACGCCGTTCCTGCTTCTGGCGCTCTGGTGTTTTTCGCGTTCTTCGCCAAAACTCGAGGCGTGGCTGCTGGCCCACCCCAGATTCGGCCCTTCCCTGCGCCGGTGGCGCGAACGCGGCGCAATCGCCCGCAACGCCAAGATCGCGGCGCTTTCGGCCATGTCCGTCAGCTATGCCGCTTTCTGGTTCCTGAGCGAGCCGCCGCCGCTGCGGGCAGCCATCGTCGCCGCCGTCATGCTTGGCTCTGCGCTCTTCATCGCCACCCGCCCGGAAAGCTGAGGCGAAGGACAGGTCCTTAACGGTGCCGCGACTGCGGCAGCACGTAAGGAATATGCCGCGCCGGCAGCCGGCCGACGACGCCGCCAATGCCATAGACCCTGGCGATGGTCTCGTCGCTGATCGTTTCCAGCGAAGGACCGCTCGCCGTCACCCGGCCGCCATGCATGACGATAAGTTGATCGGCAAATTCCGCCGCAAGATTGAGATCGTGCAGGATGGCGAGCACCAACCCGCCGCCGCTTGCAAAGTCGCGCGCCGTTTCCAGCACGGCGATCTGGTGCCCGATATCGAGGCTGGCCGTCGGCTCGTCGAGAAAGAGCGCCCGCGCCTCACCATTTTCCAGCGGAAAAGGCACCTGCGCCAGCGCCCGGGCAAACTGCACCCGCTGCTGCTCGCCGCCTGAGAGCATGTTGTAGGAGCGCTGCTCAAAACCGCGCAGCCCGGCCTTGGCAAGCGCCCGGCGTGCCTGTTCTTCCGGCGTAGGAGACCCCTGCGCCACCGCTCCCATGCGCACGATTTCGAGCGCCGTGAAAGGAAACGCCAGCTGGGTGCTCTGCGGCAGCACGGCCCTGATACGGGCAAGCTGGACCGGCGTGAAGGCCGGCAGGTCGACCTCGTTATAGGTTACCGAACCGCTCTCGGCGCGCATCTCGCCCGAGAGAACCTTCATCAGCGTGGATTTGCCGGCGCCGTTGGGGCCGATGATGACATTGACCTTGCCGGGCTTCAGATCAACGCTGACCGTATCGAGCAGCCGGCGGCCGGAGCGGATGAGGGTGAGGTTTTCGGCCCGGATCATGACATGTTCCGCATGGAAAAGCCGCCGCGTCCCAAGAGCAGGAACAGGAAGACCGGCGCACCGATAAGCGCCGTGACGACGCCGATCGGCAGCTCCGCAGGCGCAGCCACCGTGCGGGCGAAACTGTCGGCCAGCAGCAAAAGCGCGGCCCCGCCAAGTGCCGACGCCGGCAGCAGGAAACGATGCGACGGGCCAATGGCGAGGCGAAGCAGATGCGGCACGACGATGCCGACGAAACCGATGGAACCGGCGGCCGCCACGCTTGCCCCGCAGGCGGCGGCAACGGCCAGAATGACGATCCGTTTCAGCCGCTGCACCGGAATGCCCATGTGAAAGGCGGCCGCATCCCCGAGGATCAGCGCATCGAGCCCGCGGGCAACGAAGGGAATGATGGCGAGAACGACGATGATGAAAGGCAGGGTCGCGAGCACCTTGGCGGGCGTGGCCCCGCCGAGCGAGCCGAGCGACCAGAAGGTGATGTCGCGCAGCGCCCGGTCATCCGCCACGAAAATCATCAGCCCGGTCAGCGCGCCGCTGATTGCCGCGACCGCAATGCCCGCCAGAATGAGCGTGGTGGTGGAGGTCGCGCCGTCCTTGGTGGCGATCAGGTAAAGCACCCAGGTGTTCAGCAGTCCGCCGAAGAATGCCATGATCGGCAGGAAATTCGGGCCGAAAAACACGGCCACCGTAGCAAGCGCGCCTTCCCCAAGAGATATGGCCGCAACCGCAAACAGCGCCGCACCCGAGGTGACTCCGACAATGCCGGGATCGGCCAGCGGATTGCGGAACAGGCCCTGCATCATCGCCCCTGAAACGGCAAGTCCCGCACCGATCAACATGCCGAGCGCGGTGCGCGGCAGGCGCACGGCCTCGAGAATGATCCTGTCGCGCGCATCAAGCTGATCCGCGCCGCCGGTAAGATAGGCGAAGAGTTCTGAAATGCCGACGCCCGTGGGTCCGCTGACCAGCGACACGCCGCAGGCAAACAGCAGGATGCCGACGAGGACGGCAAGGGTGACAACCCCCTGACGGGATCTGTCGCCGGCAACGCCGCCCTCGGTCGAACTCAAGACGGCAAGGCTCACGGCTTCACCACGTCAGGATAGAGCTTGTTTGCCAGCTCACGACCGGCGGCCGGCGTGCGCGGGCCGAAACCGATGAGATAAAGCCCATCCATGCTGATGAGAGCCTTGCTTGCGGCGGCAGGCGTGGACTGGAAGGCGGGAAGCGCGAAAGTCTCGTCCGCCTTGGCGGCGTGGTCGCCGCGCGCCATGGTCAGGACCACGTCGGGTGCTGCGGCAATGACCGCCTCGTCCGTCAGCGGCTTGTAACCCGTAATCTCCTGCGCCGCATTTATGCCGCCCGCCATTTCGATGATCGCCGCCGCTTCGGTATCCTTGCCCGCCGCCATGATGCGGCCGCCGGCGGCGGAAAGCACGAAGAGAACGCGCTTTCTGCCCTTTTCCGGGATGGCGGAGACATCCTTGGCGAGTGCATCGAGCCCGGCTCTGGTTTCTGCCGCCAGCGCCTTCGCCTTGTCCGAGAGACCCACGGCCGCGCCGACATCCTCGATCTTTTTGGGGATTGCGTCGCCGCTCGGCGGCGTGTCGACGGTGACGAAAGGCACAGCACTTGCCTTCAGGATGGCGATGACATCGGCCGGGCCGGAACCGTCTTCCGAAAGAATGAGATCCGGCTTCTGCGACAGGATGCCTTCCGACGACAGCGCCCGCATGTAACCGATGTCAGGCTTGGCGAGCGCATCGGCCGGATAGCTGCTGGTGCTGTCGCGGGCCACGATACGGTCTCCTGCACCCAACGCATAAAGGATTTCCGTCACCGTACCGCCCACCGCGACGATGCGTTTCGCCTCCGGATTACCCTTGTCCGAAGCCATGGCAGCCGGCGCGGCAAAAGTGATTGCGGCGGGCACGAGGGCGGCGAGAACGAAGGAACGAAGGCGGGAATTCAACATGGCGTTATCCTGAAACACGACCCGGCGCCGGTTTGCCCGCGCCACTAATCTTGAGTTATTTACACATGTTTATACACCGCGCAATCGATAAGTGGAGTAAATTTGTTCGCTTTGTCGTGAACCCCTTCCCAACCCCATCCGGGCCGGATATCCTGACTGAAACAGGAAACTTAAAGGGAGACTTTCATGTTTATCGCAATGAACCGCTTTCGTGTCGTGCCGGGTTATGAAGACACCTTCGAATCCATCTGGCGCGAGCGCAAATCGCATCTCAGCGAATTGCCGGGCTATATCGAATTTCACATGCTGAAAGGCCCGAAGGCGGACGACCATACGCTTTATGCCTCGCACACCGTCTGGGCCACCAAGGACGACTTCCTTGCCTGGACGAAATCCGAACAGTTCCGCGCCGCCCACGCCAAGGCCGGCGAAAACCGCGGCAAGGTGGAATATCTTTCCGGCCCGCATTTCGAAGGCTTCGACGTCATCATCCATGAAGACAAGAATGGCGAGCGCCGTTCGATTGCCGCCTGAGGCCGTCCGATGAGCATTGCAGCCCAGAAGACCGATGACGACAGGCGGGCCCGCGCCGCATCAGCCCTTGCCGAAAAGCCCGATGGCATCGTGGAGGCCATTGCCGCCAAGGCCGAAGTGACGCCTGCTGAAATTCTGGCGATTCTGCCTGAGGGTGCGGCCGTTTCCGCTGCCGCCGACCAATTCGACGCCATCTGGAACGAGATGCGCGGCTGGGGAGAAGTCCTGATGATCGTGCAGACCGGCGATATCGTGCTGGAAGTGCCCGGCCACCTGCCGGAAGGCACGGAAAGCCATGGCTGGTTCAACATCCATGGGGACAGCCCCATAGGCGGTCACATCAAGAAGGACAATTGCGCCGGGATCACCTTCGTCGATCGCGGTTTTCACGGTCGCCGCTCCTGTTCCGTCTGGTTCATGAACGCCGCCGGCGGCGCCATGTTCAAGATTTTCGTCCGCCGTGACGAGAACAAGGAACTGCTGGCCGGACAGCTTGCGAAGTTCGAAGCGCTGCGGGACGGTTTCCGCGGTTGAAAAGGCGCAGGGCTGCCACGGCAAAGTGGCAGCCTCTTCCGAGGTCGATTATCCACCGACGGAATGAAACTGCCTTAAAATAAATAATTGTCGTTTTACGATAAAAAATGTTGAAAAATCGATGTTCCTGATTGAGATTGGCCGCCGTCGGCCGATCCAGCCGTCATTTGAAAAAGGAACCTCGATGATGAAGAAATTATTCACCGCCGCCGTGGTGAGCGTGGTGCTGCAGGCCTGCCTTGTCTCACTCCCGGCGCAGGCAGCGGGCGGTCAGGACCCGGCCTCCGCGGAACGCACGCTCAGAATCGTTCTTGAGGAAGCACGCAGCGGCAGCCTCAACCTCTCGCGCTTCGAAGATGACATCGTCGCCGATGTCCGGGCCAATGCGGGCGCGGTTTCGGGTGAAATCAGACGCCGTGGCAAGGTGACGGCCATGCAATATCTCGGAAGACAGGCGACCGAGGCGGGTGATCTTCACAGATTCAAAGTCACCTTCGAAAAGGGCCAGATGCTCTGGTCGCTCATTCTCAACACGCGCGGCCAGATCGCCAATATCGACATGGAAGCCCCCTGACCCCCTTTTTCGTGTGCCGGTGGGATGCAAAGCGCGCCCGCCGGCAGGCATGAACGGCGTCATCAGCCCAGCAAGATGGCCTGCGGTCTCGATTGACGTTATAAATTTATCGTCTTACAGGAATTGAAGGACAAAACCACCGGATCACCTGATGACCGACCCATCCATCAGCCGCCGCATCGCCCGGGTCAGCCGTATCCTGATATGGCTTTCCTTCGTTTTTGCAGGCACCCTCATCGCCGCTTATGTCGCCATATGGGCCGATACGGAAACCCTGCGGACGGTGATTGAAGGGCAGATCCTGCCGCCTGCCACGCCTTACATGCTCACCGACGCCGTGCTTGTCACCGGTTTTATCGTCGGGCTTCTGCCGCTCCTGGCCGTGCTTGGCGGGCTCTGGTTTGCCGTCCTTCTTTTCCGGCTTTTCGAAAGGGGCGAGGTCTTTACGCAGACGTCAGGCAAAAGGCTGATCCAGGTCGGTGTCGCGCTTGCCGCATTGCTGCCGGCGCAGATCGTCATGACCGGCTCTGCTTCCTTTCTGCTGACGATGGGCAATCCCGTTCCGAGCATCTCCTTTTCTTTTGAGAGCACGCAGATGCTTGTGGGCTTTGCCGGCGGGTTGATGATTGTCGTTGGCTGGGTGCTGGGGGAAGCGACGCGCATCGCCGATGAAAACCGCGAATTCATCTAGGAAACGACCGTGCCGATCATCGTCAATCTGGATGTCATGCTTGCAAAACGGAAGATGCGATCAAAGGAGCTCGCGGCCCGTATCGGCATTACCGAACAGAATCTTTCAATCCTGAAATCCGGCAGGGCGAAAGGCGTGCGCTTCGAAACCCTCGAAAAGATCTGCGAGGCGCTGGACTGCCAGCCCGGAGACCTTCTCGAATACAGGCATGGCCCCTCTGTCGTCACCGATGAGGTGACGGACGAAACCTGAAAGCGACGGGCAGTCCCGTTGGTTCATCGCCCGTTCAGTGCCGTTTTTTATCATCCGGTTGAATTCGAACGGAACCAGCACGGAGCAAGCACCATGACCGACCGCCAACCTCTTCTTTCGCGCCGCAGTTTCGCCGGGCTTGTCGCGCTCGCGCCGCTGTTTGCGGCAAGTGGTGCGGTCGCCGCGCCGGCAAGCCTGCGTGGCAGCGTCTCCTATCGCGAGCGCATCGCCCTGCCGCCGGGCGCGACCGTCACCGTGCGCCTGATCGATGTTTCGCTGGCGGATGCGCCGTCGCAGACGATTGCCGAAACCACCATCCGCCCGCGTGGCCAGGTGCCGGTGCCTTTCGTGCTGCGTTATGACGACCGCGACATCAGGGGCCGCCGTTCCTATGCGCTGAGCGCCGAAATCCGCGACCGCGACCGGCTGCTCTTCACCACCACCCGCCGTTACTCCGTCCTGACCGGCGGTCGCGACGATACCGATCTCGTGCTGGAGCGTGTCGGCGCGGGTCCGGGCAGGCCGGAGCCGGAAGCCGGTCTCGACGGACGCTGGCTGGTGCAGGAGATCCGCGGCGAACGGGTTCGCGGCCGCCGCCAGGCGACGCTGGAAATTACCCGCGAGGGCCGCGTTTCCGGCAATGCCGGCTGCAACGGCATCGGCGGCGAGGTGAAGATCAGCCGCAACCGCGTCGATTTCGGCCGGATGATCTCCACCCAGATGGCCTGCGCGCCTGACATCATGCGCCAGGAGCGGCAGTTCATCGAAGCGCTGGAAGGCGCGCGCTCCTTCCGGCTGGAACCGCGTCGCGGCACGCTGGAACTGATCGACGGCCGCGGCCGCCCGGCCATGCGTCTGCGCCGCGCCTGACCGGCGCAGCCCTCCCCCTCAGAATGCCGGCGCCGCCGTGCTGGCCATGGAACATTCCATGTCGCTTCCGGCACGGCGCGCGCCCGTTTCCCGCCCTATGACTTTGGCTACGTCGCCTTGGCGCTTTGCTCCGCCGCCAAGCTGCGCTATGGAACGCGCCGAACTGTGCCGGCCGATGCCGGCGTGAAGTCTTTGAGGGAAAACGAATGACATCCTATGTTCTGACCGTAGCCTGCAAATCGACCCGTGGCATCGTCGCCGCGATTTCCGGTTATCTGGCGGAAAAGGGCTGCAACATCGTCGACAGTTCGCAGTTCGACGACCTCGAGACCGGCAAGTTCTTCATGCGCGTTTCCTTCATTTCGGAAGAGGGCGCCTCCCTTGAGGCCATCACCGAAGGCTTTCAGCCAGTGGCGAAAAAATTCGGCATGGAGGCGGAGATCTACCCGGACGGCCAGCGCATGAAGGCAATGCTGATGGTGTCGCGTTTCGGCCATTGCCTCAATGACCTCCTCTATCGCTGGAAGATCGGCGCGCTGCCGATCGATATCGTCGGCGTCGTCTCCAACCATTTCGATTACCAGAAAGTGGTGGTCAACCACGACATTCCCTTCCACCACATCAAGGTGACGAAGGAGAACAAGCCGAAGGCCGAAGCGCAGCTGATGGACCTGATCGAAACGAGCGGCACGGAACTCGTCGTGCTGGCGCGTTACATGCAGGTTCTGTCCGATGACCTGTGCCGCAAGATGTCGGGCAAGATCATCAACATCCATCACTCCTTCCTGCCAAGCTTCAAGGGCGCGAACCCCTACAAGCAGGCCTATGAGCGCGGCGTGAAGCTTATCGGCGCAACGGCGCATTATGTCACCGCCGATCTCGACGAAGGCCCGATCATCGAGCAGGACACGGTGCGCGTCACCCACGCGCAATCGGCCGACGACTACGTCTCGCTTGGCCGCGACGTGGAAAGCCAGGTGCTGGCCCGCGCCATCCACGCCCATATCCATCACCGCACCTTCATCAACGGCAACCGCACCGTGGTCTTCCCGCCAAGCCCCGGCAGCTACGCTTCGGAGCGGATGGGGTGAAACCTTCGTCATTGACGAAATGACAACCACAGTTTACATTGCGCCATGCTCACGATCCGGGAAACAAGCGAGTTTGCCGACTGGCTGGCGGGTCTGCGCGATGTGCAGGCGCGCGCCCGCATCGCACGCCGCATTTACCGGCTGGCGGACGGCAATCCCGGAGACGTGAAACCGGTTGGCGAAGGCGTCAGCGAACTCAGGATCGACCTTGGACCCGGATATCGGGTCTATTTTGTCCGGCACGGCGATGTCGTCATCATATTGCTGTGTGGCGGCGACAAGGCATCGCAACCCCGCGACATCGCCAGAGCCAAGAAACTGGCCAGAGCGCTCAAGGAGTGAGACCATGCCACTTGTGACACGCGATTACGATGCCGCCCGCTACCTTGATAGTGACGAAGCGCTTGCCGCTTACATCGCCGACGCCACAGAGAGCGGCGATGCACAGGAGCTCGCCCATGCGCTGGGCGTCGTGGCGCGGGCCAAGGGTATGACTGACCTTTCGAGACAAACCGGCCTTCCCCGCCAGACCTTGTACAAGGCGCTGAGCGGCGAGGGAAATCCGGAACTGGCGACGATTGCCAAGGTCGCCGACGCGCTGGGCTACAGGCTCTCGCTGGTGGCGAAATCGCCTGCGGACACGGCCGCCTGATAAACCCGGCGGGCTACGGCGCCTTTTCCACGCCACCGAACACTACCCGCGCCCTCAGCCCACGCCCCTCCGCGCCATCCTCCAGCGTCAGCCGCCCGCCGAACAGCCCGGCGATCTCTTCGATGATGGCAAGGCCGAGGCCGGCGCCGGGGGCGGCGCTGGCTTCGCCGCGGGCGAAGCGCTGGCGCACCATGGCGCGTTTTTCCGGGGGTATGCCGGGGCCGTTATCTTCCACTTCCAGCCACACGGCGCCCGCTTGCCTGCCGACGCGCACGGTGACTTCCGCACCGCGCCCGGCATAATTGATGGCATTGGAAACGAGATTGCCTATCAGTTCGCCGATGAGGAGCGGCTCGGCGAGAATTGTCGCTTCGCCCTCGCCTTCGAAACCGAGATCGATGCCGGCGTCGGCCGCGCGCGGCACGAAATCGGCGGTTACGTTCTGCGCGACGGCCACCAGGTCTATCGCGGAAAAATCATGTTTTTCGCTCGAACCGGCGGCATCGATATTGGCCATGCGCAGCAACTGGGCGAGGATATGTTCGGCATGGGCCACCGAAGCGCCGCCCTTCAGCGCCGCCGCCTGCGCCTCTTCAAGGCTTGCGGCGCGGGCGGAAAGCGCAAGCTGGGTGCTGATGATGGCGAGCGGCGTGCGCAGCTGGTGGCTGGCATTGCCGGTGAAATGCCGGAGCGCATCGAGCGCCGACTGCAGCCGTACCATGAAGGAATTGACCGTTTCCACCAGGTTTTCCACCTCAACCGGCACGGATTGGCGGATGGGGTGCAGGTCGTTCGGGCTGCGCTCGGCAATGGCTTCGCTGAGCCGGTAAAGCGGCCGAAGCGAAATCGTCACCGCGATCCAGACGATGATCGCCGCCCCCACGATCATCAGGAGCAGGCGTATCGCGGACCGCAGGATGATCGCCTGCGCCAGCTGGCTGCGGGCAATGGTGGTTTCGGCAACCGTGACGGAAAAGGGCACGGAATTGATGCCGGTGGAAGCGAAACGCCTGATAGCAGCGATGCGGATAGGTTCATCGCGGAAAACGGCATCGCGATAGGCGGGCGTATCACCCGCCGGGTTCGCAACCGTCGGCAGGTTCTGGTAACCCGTGAGGAATTGCCCGTTCGGCCCGTCGACGCGGTAAAATACCCGGTCCTGCGCGGCCGATGTCAGCATTTCCAGCGCAACATAGGGAATGTCCACTTCCAGCGAGCCGTCCTCTGCCACCACCACCCGTTCGGCAATGGCAAGTGCCGAACCTGAGAGCACCCGGTCAGAGACGACATTGGCGGTATTGACCGCCTCGCGCCATGTGTCGGTGAGCGCAACGCAGCCGATGATGGCGGTGGAGATGAGAAGCCAGCCTAGAAGTCGCCGCCTGAGCGAATAGGCGGCCTGTCTCATTCAGCCATCTCCGGCAGCTTTTCCAGATAATAGCCGATGCCGCGCGCGGTCTTGACCGTCAGCCCGTGGGGAGCGAGCCGTTTGCGCAGACGGCTGACATATTGCTCGATGGCATTGGCGGAAATATCGTCGTCGAAGCCGGTCAGCGACTGCACGATCGCTTCCTTGGCGACAACCTTGCCCGCCCGCATGAACAGCACTTCGAGCAGCGCCACCTCGCGGGCAGGAATATCGAGCGGACGTCCATCTGCGGAAAAGGTGCGCGACGTGAGGTCGAACAGCACCTTGCCGAAACTGAGGGCGGAGGAGCGCAGGCCGGCATTACGGCGCAACAGCACCCGCACCCGTGCCTCGAATTCGGTAATATCAAAGGGCTTGATCATGTAGTCGTCAGCGCCGAGATCGAGCCCCTTGACCTTTTCTTCCGGCGTGCCGCGCGCCGTCAGGATCAGCACCGCCGCCTTGTCCTGGCGCGAACGCATGGAGCGCAGCACCTCGATGCCATCCATTTCCGGCAGGTTGAGATCGAGAATGACGAGGTCGAAACTTTCCGCCGCAATCGCCGCATCGGCGGAAGCGCCATCGGAAACCACGTCCACCGCATAACCGCTGCCGCGCAGAAGTGCGGAAAGCCCTTCCGACAGCACCTGATTGTCCTCGACCAGCAAAATACGCAAATCTTCCCTCCCGCAATCCGCCGAATTTAACCAAGCCCTTGCCGCTTGTGAATGGCAAGCGCGTGCGGCATGATCTTTTCCATGCGTATCTGCCTTTTTCTCTGCCTCTGTCTTTGCATGGCCTCGCCCGCGCTTGCGCAGGTCGCCATTTTTCCCGCCCCATCAGGCAAGGCGGATGCGGAAACGCTGGTGGTCTATTCCTCGCTGGATGAGCCGCTGGCGACGCCGATGATCGAGGGTTTCCAGAAGGCCAATCCCGATATCGCCGTCCACTACGAGGATATGCTGACCGGCGAAATCTACGACCGCATCGTGAAAGAAACCGATGCGGGGAAAAAGACCGCCGATTTCGCCTTCTCTTCCGCCATGGATCTGCAGGTGAAGCTGAGCAATGACGGTTACGCCCAGCGCTCGGACCTTGCCATGAGCGCCCGCTGGCCCGCCTGGGCCAATTGGCGCAACACCGCCTACGCGCTGACTTTCGAGCCTGCGGTTTTCGTCTATCACAAGCCGAGCTTCACCACCGAAAAACCGCCCGCCACCCGCGCGGAATTCGTCGATTATCTGGAGCGCCACGCCAAAGAGGTGCATGGCCGTATCGCCACCTACGACATCGAGCGCTCGGGCGTCGGCTTCCTGTTCATGTCGCGCGACCAGGAGCAGTTCGGCGATATATGGAGCGTCATCAAGGCCATGGGTGCGGCGGGCGTGAAGGTCTATTCCACCTCTTCGGCCATTCTGGAGCGGGTCTCCGACGGCCGATTCGTGCTGGGCTACAATATTTTAGGCTCCTACGCCGCAGACTGGGCCTCGCGCCACCCCGATGTCGGCATCGTGCTGCCGAAAGACTATACCGTGGTCATGTCGCGCATCGGGCTGGTGCCGGAAGCCGCCGCCAACCCGGCGCTCGGCCGCCGTTATCTCGAATTCTTCATGTCCAAGGAGGGCCAGACGATCATGGCCCGGCAATTGCAAATCCCCGCCGTCAGCCCGGAAGTCGCAGGCGAAAACACCGCCAACACCATGCAGGCCATCCACGGCGCGCAATTGCGCCCGGTTCCCGTCAGCCCCGGCCTGATGGTCTATCTGGACCAGGTGAAACGCAGCCGCCTGATCGAGCGCTGGAACGAGGCGTTGCGGTCGCAGTAGGTTCCCCCTCATTCCTGTGCTCGTCACAGGAATCTAGCCAGCCCAAATCCTTGGGCTGAAAGGACTCTTCTCGCCGCGTAGACACGCACCGGCTGGATTCCTGTGACAAGCACAGGAATGAGGGTGTGGACCAAGCTTCAAAGGCGCAAAACAAGGCCATCCCACACGCCACAGTAGACGCCCGACACAAATTAATAGAGAGTAAATGCGCAAGGACTTGCGTAGCGTCAGTTAGATGACAGCTTTTTGTGATGCTCTGCAATCCTTCTTCATTCCGTGGAGGCGGAAGAAGATGCGGGAGGAAATCCAGGACGATTGCCAAGCACCACGCTGACTATTCAGCGCCGGCACAGACGCGTCCTGAAAGCCCCCCGCATAAACGAAAAACGACGCCCAAAAAGGGCATCCTGAGGAGGGTTTTCTACGTGAAACATTTTCTTATCGGCACATTTCTGGCGGGCATGATCGCTCTTCCGGCCGCTGCAGCGGATTACACCATCATTGCCCCGGCCAATCCCGGCGGCGGCTGGGATCAGACCGCGCGCTCCCTGCAGAGCGTGCTGCAGGAAGAAGGCATTTCCAAGAGCGTTCAGGTGCAGAACGTACCGGGCGCCGGCGGCACCATCGGTCTTGCGCAGTTCGCCAGCCAGCAGAAGGGCAACCCGAACGCCCTCATCGTCGGCGGTTACGTCATGGTCGGCGCCATCCTCACCAACAATGCGCCCGTCACCCTCAAGGAAGTGACGCCGATCGCCCGCCTGACCGGTGAATATGAAGCCATCGTCGTTCCGGCATCCTCGCCGCTGAAGACCATCGGCGACCTCGTCGATCAGCTCAAGAAGGACCCGGGCAGCGTTTCCTGGGGCGGCGGCTCCGCCGGCGGCACCGACCATATCGCCGTTGGCCTGATCGCCAAGGCGGCCGGCGTCGACCCGACCAAGATCAACTACATCGCCTATTCCGGCGGCGGCGAAGCGCTTGCCTCGATCCTCGGCTCGCAGGTCACAGCCGGTATTTCGAGCTACGGCGAATTCGAAAGCCAGGTGAAGGCCGGCACGCTGCGCCTGCTCGCGGTTTCCAGCGAAGAGAAGCTGGAAGGCGTTGATGCGCCGACGCTGAAGGAAAGCGGCCTTGATGTCGTCGTCCAGAACTGGCGCATGGTCGCCGCTCCTCCCGGCCTGACGCCGGAACAGGAAAAGGCCGTCAATGCCGACATCGAAAAGCTGGTGAAGTCCGCCAAGTGGCAGGAAACCCTGAAGACCAAGAGCTGGATGGACACCTATCTCGCCGGTGACGAATTCAAGGCGCAGCTCGCCAAGGATACCGACGCCACCGCCGCCATCCTCAAAGACATCGGACTGGTAAAATGAGCCAGGGTTCCAACCCTTCGCAGCATCAAAAGCGCCGCCCTGACTGGGCGGCGCTGGCGATCGCCATCTTCCTCGTCATCATCGCCTGCGTGATCTTCTGGGACAGCGCGCGTCTCGCCAGCGTCACCGGTTATTCGCCGGTCGGCCCAGCGACGGTGCCTTATGCTATCGGCTTCTGTCTTGTCGGCCTGGCGCTCTGGACGGCCATCGAGGCCTGGCGCGGTGATTTTCCCGAACGCGACAAACAGGAAATCGCCCCGGTTATCTGGGTCGTCGCCGGCCTTGCCGCACAGATGCTGCTGCTGAACATTGCCGGTTTCTCCATCGCCACCGGCCTGCTCTTCGCCTTCACGGCGCGCGCCTTCGGCAAACGCAAGCTCTGGTATTCGATCCCCATCGGCATCGCCCTGAGCTTCTTCATCTGGTTCATCTTCGCGCGGCTGCTGCAGCTTTCGCTGCCCGCCGGGCCTCTGGAACGGCTGTTGTTCTAACAGCCATTCCGACCAAAATTCGAGATCACAGGAAACCGCAGGCGCGCGATGACGCATACGCCAGCCGTTCCGCCCGCCCATCGGGTCCACTTGGGGGACATCTGTCCATGAGTACCTTTGAATTCCTGCTGCACGGTCTTGAGGTTGCCGCCCAACCCATGAACCTGCTCTATGCGCTGATCGGCGTCACACTCGGCACCGCCGTCGGCGTTCTGCCCGGCATCGGGCCGGCGCTGACCGTGGCGCTGCTTCTGCCCGTTACCTACCGGCTCGATCCCGCCGGTTCGCTCATCATGTTCGCCGGCATCTATTATGGCGGCATGTATGGCGGGTCGACCACCTCGATCCTGCTCAATACGCCGGGCGAAAGCGCCTCGATCGTCACCGCGCTTGAGGGCAACAAGATGGCCCGCAAGGGCAGAGGCGGCCCGGCCCTTGCCACCGCCGCCATCGGCTCCTTCGTCGCCGGCCTCATCGCCACCATCGCGCTGGCCTTTGTCGCACCCTTTATCGTCAAGCTGGCGCTGGTTTTCGGCCCGCGCGAATATTTCGCGCTGATGGTGCTCGCCTTCGTCACCGTTTCCTCCGCCTTCGGGGATTCGGCATTGCGCGGCCTCACCTCGCTGTTCATCGGCTTTGCGCTCGCCATCGTCGGCATCGACCAGCTGACCGGCCAGACGCGCATGAGCTTCGGCATTCCCGACCTGCTCGACGGTGTGGAAGTGACGACGCTTGCGGTCGCCATGTTCGCCATCGGCGAAACGCTGTTCATTGTCGCGCAGGGCCAGACTGGCGACGACAAGGTCGAGGCCGTCAAGGGTTCGGTCTGGATGAGTGCTCAGGACTGGGCGCGTTCCTGGAAAGCCTGGCTGCGCGGCACCCTGATCGGCTTCCCGATCGGCGCCATGCCGGCGGGCGGCGCTGAAATCGGCACTTTCCTGTCCTACGCCACTGAAAAGAAGCTGACCAAATATCCCGAAGAATTCGGCCATGGCGCTATTGAAGGCGTTGCCGGACCTGAGGCCGCCAACAATGCTTCCGCCGCTGGTACGCTGGTGCCGCTCCTGACGCTCGGCCTGCCGACGACGGCGACCGCCGCCATCATGCTCGCCGGTTTCCAGCAGTTCGGCCTGCAGCCCGGCCCGCTGCTGTTCGCCACCAATCCGCAGCTCGTCTGGGGTCTGATCGCCAGCCTGTTCATCGCAAACCTGATGCTGCTGGTTCTGAACCTGCCGCTCGTCGGTCTGTGGGTGAAGCTTCTGACCATTCCGAAGCCCTGGCTTTATGCGGGTATTCTGCTGTTCGCGACGCTCGGCACCATCGGCGCCAACCCGTCGGTATTCGAACTCGGCATGCTGCTCGCCTTCGGCATCCTCGGCTACGTCATGCGCATCTTCGGTTATCCGATTGCGCCAGCCGTGGTCGGCCTGATCCTCGGCCCGCTCGCTGAACAGCAGCTTCGCCGCGCACTGGCCATCGGCCAGGGTGATCCGACCGTACTGCTCACCTCACTGATCGCCGTCGGCCTCTTCGCCGTCGCGGCAGCCGCCTTCATCATCCCGCTTATCATGCGCATCCGCGGCCGTGGCGAGGTGCTAACGCAGCTTGCCGCCAACGAGGACTGAGAAACCAAGAGCCTCCCAAGGCAACTGGCCCCGTATCTTCGGATGCGGGGCTTTTTTTATTCACGCCAACGGGATGTGTGGCATAGACGCGGCCATGATATGATTCCGCTGCAAACGCAGGAGAAAAACATGCGCAAGATCGCGATCATGATGGTTCTGGCGCTCGCCGGCTGCACGACAGCCACGCCCGATGTCGAACCCATTCCCGGCAGCATCACCTATGGCGGGCAGCCCCGCACCAAATTGACCAAATCACCCATCGGCAGCACGCTCAGCAACGAATTCGTGATGGGCGACGGCCGGCTTGCGATTGAGACCTATCGCGTGCAACCCGACCGGTCGCTGAAACTGGAAAGACGCGAAATCGTCGGCGACTGGCCGCCGAATTGAGACGTGCGGACACAGACCGGGTTAGCGACGCGTTCGAAAATGGTGCTTCCGTCATCCTCGGCCTTGTGCCGAGGATCTGCGACCTATCGCTTTGTTCAACGTGATTAGATCCTCGGCACAAGGCCAAGGATGACGTTCGGAGAAATTGCAAGCCATGCTATTCCTCCCAGACATTTCCCGCTCACGGCAATTCAGAACCGTTCTAAAACATATTTTTGATTTCCGCATACCTTGCCAATAAAGCTGATAGCGAACATCAAGTTAACCCGGCGGGAGCACTTCCGCCGGGTTAGAACCATATTGCAAGGGACATATAAGTGGCCATCAACTTCACCTTCCCCGTTCGCCTGCTGGCGGCAGCAGCCTTCAGCCTTGGCGCGATGACCGCCGGCGCTGAGGAAATGACGATCAAGCACGCGCAGGGCGAGACCGTGCTGAAGGCGGCGCCGAAGAAGGTTCTGGTTCTCGATATTCCCTCGCTCGACAATCTCGATGCACTGGGCGTCGAGCCAACAGGTGTGGTCAGCTCCAACCTGCCGACCTATCTGCAGAAATATGCCGATGGCAAATATCTGAAGGCCGGCACGCTATTCGAACCCGATTACGAAGCGATCAATGCGGCGGAAGCCGATCTCGTCATCGTCGGCGGCCGTTCGCGGGCGAAATATCCTGACGTTGCGAAGATCACGCCGGCCATCGACATGTCGATCGATTCCAAGGAATTCATCGGGAGCTTTAAAGGCAACATCACCAAGCTCGGCGATATCTTCGGCAAGCAGGAAGAAGCAAAGAAGCTCGACGCCGTCATCGATGAGAAGGTCGCAAAGCTGAAGGAGATCGCTCCCAACTCCGGCACGGCGATGATCCTCGTCACCAATGCCGGCAAGGTCGGCGTTTATGGCCCCAGCTCGCGCACCGGCTGGCTGCACACCGAAATCGGCTTCAAGCCCGTTGCCGCAGATATTGACGACCGTTTCGACCGCGGCGACGTCGTCTCCTTCGAATATCTGGCCGAGGTCAACCCCGAATGGCTGTTCGTGATCGATCGCGACGCCGGCATCGGTCGCGCCACCGATCCGGGCAAGGCAGCCGCGCAGGTGCTGGACAATGAGCTGGTGCACCAGACCAATGCCTGGAAGAAAAAGCAGATCGTCTATCTCGACCCTCAGGCGGCCTATATCGTCAGCAGCGGTTATACGGCGCTCACCACCCTGCTCGATCAGGTCTACAAGGCTGTTTCCGAGAAGAAGTCGTAGCAACCGCGCGCCATCTGCTCCACACTCGACGTCATCCTCGGGCTTGTCCCGAGGATCTACCAAGGTATCGTAAAATCAATAGGTTGCAGATCCTCGGGACAAGCCCAAGGATGACGGAGAGAGGTTTGTAGCCTCACCGTAACCTGCGGGTCGCCGGGAGCTTTCACCATTTTCGAAAAATCGCCGAAGTGAAGTCCCTGTCTCTCATTCTTGCCTTTCTTCTGGCCCTGGTGCTCGCCATCACCAGCCTGTTCGTCGGCGTCAGCAATGTCTCGCTCGCCACGCTCTTTTCGCCTGATACCAGCGCGGATGCACTGCGCGTGCTGCTCGTCAGCCGCATCCCCCGCACGCTGGCGCTGATACTGGCCGGAAGCTCGATGGCGATTGCCGGTCTCATCATGCAGATGCTGGTGCGCAACCGTTTCGTGGAACCTTCGACGGCGGGCACCACCGAATCTGCCGGCCTCGGGCTGCTGGTCGTCACCCTGCTTGCACCGGAAACACCCATATTCGGCAAGATGCTGGTAGCCGCCGCTTTCGCGCTCGCCGGAACCGCACTTTTCCTGCGTATCCTGAGACAGTTGCCGCTGCGCGACGTGCTGCTGGTGCCGCTGATCGGCATCATGCTGGGCGGCGTCATTTCCGCCGTCACCACCTTCTTCGCCTATCGTTTCGATCTCTTGCAATCGCTCGGCGCATGGATGACGGGGGATTTTTCCGGCGTGCTGCGCGGCCGTTACGAACTGCTATGGATCGGTTTCGTTTTCGCCATCGCCGCCTATCTCGCCGCCGACCGTTTCACGGTGGCCGGCATGGGGCGCGACTTCACCACCAATCTCGGCCTCAATTATCGCCGGGTGATGGCGCTCGGCCTCACCATCGTCTCGCTGGTCAGCGCCGTCGTCGTCGTGACCGTCGGCATGATCCCCTTTCTCGGACTGATCGTGCCGAATGTGGTCAGCCTGATGATCGGCGACAATATGCGCCGCTCCGTGCCTTGGGTGGCGACGCTTGGCGCGGTCTTCGTTCTTGCCTGCGACATCATCGGAAGAACGGTGCGCGCACCTTATGAGGTGCCGATCGGAACCGTGGTCGGTGTCATTGGCAGCGCGCTGTTCCTCTATCTCCTGCTGCGGAAACGCCGCCATGCGTGAGAGAAACCCCGAAAGGCGCGCAAAAACCGTTCTGCTCGTGCTTGCGGCATTCGCACTCCTCTCCATGGCCGCCTTCATGACGCTCGGCGCCAAGGGCAGCTGGAGCTTCGTGCTGCCGTTTCGCGGCATCAAGCTTCTGTCGCTGTTGCTGGTGGCCTATGCCATCGCCGTTTCCACCGTGCTGTTCCAGACGGTCACCAACAATCGCATCCTCACCCCTTCGGTCATGGGTTTCGATTCGCTTTATGTGCTGATGCAGACGGGGCTGATTTTCATATTCGGCTCGGCAACCGTGGTCATGATCGATCCGCAACTGAAGTTTCTGGTCGAAACCGGGCTGCTCGTCGCCTTTTCCGCCCTGCTCTATCGCTGGCTGTTCGTCGGCGCGGAACGCAGCCTGCATCTTCTGGTGCTGGTCGGCATCGTCTTTGGCGTGTTTTTCCGCAGCCTCTCGGGCTTCATGCAGCGCGTGCTCGATCCCAATGAATATACGGTGCTGCAGGATGTGCTGTTCGCCAGCTTCAATTCCATCGATCCGACGCTTCTCATGGTTTCCGCCGTCATCATCGGCGCGGTGACCATCATCGGATTGCGCCTGATGCACACGCTCGACGTCCTCTCGCTCGGCCGCGCAACGGCCATCAGCCTCGGGGTCGAATACAAGCGCACGGTGACGATCATCCTCGTGCTGGTCTCCGTGCTCGTCGCCGTCTCCACAGCGCTGGTCGGCCCGGTCATGTTTTTCGGGCTGCTGGTTGCCGCCCTTGCCCATTATCTCACCGGCAATGGCAAACACGCCTACGTGCTGCCCGCCGCGATCCTCATCGCCATCATCTGCCTCGTCGGCGGTCAGGTGGTGCTGGAGCGGATCTTCGCCTTCGATACGGCGCTCTCCATCATCATCGAATTTCTGGGCGGCATCGTCTTTATCGGTCTTATTCTGAAACGAGGTGCGCGATGATCATCGCCAGTCAGATCAGCAAATCCTATGGCGACACGGTCGTGGTCGACGGCGTCTCCGTCTCCATTCCGGCATGCGGCGTCACCTCCATCATCGGGCCGAACGGGGCGGGAAAATCGACGCTGCTCTCCATCGTGGCGCGGCTGATGTCTATGGATGCGGGAACCGTAACGGTCGATGGGCTCGATGTTACGAAAACCGCTTCCGACACGCTGGCGAAACGGCTTTCTATCCTGCGGCAGGACAACCACATCTCCTCGCGCCTGACGGTGCGCGATCTAGTCAGTTTCGGGCGCTATCCCTATTCCAAGGGCCGCCCCACCATCGAGGACAAGGCCCATATCGACCGGGCGCTCGAATATCTCAATCTCGAATCCCTTGCCGGCCGATTTCTGGATGAGCTTTCCGGCGGCCAGCGCCAGCGCGCCTTCGTGGCCATGGTGCTGTGTCAGGACACGGATTATGTGCTGCTCGACGAACCGCTCAACAATCTCGACATGAAACACGCCTCCAGCATGATGAAGATCATGCGCAAGGCCGCCGACGAGCTGAAGAAGACCGTGGTTCTGGTGTTGCACGACATCAACTTCGCCTCCTGGTATTCCGACACCATCATCGCCATGCGCGAAGGCCGCATCTGCCATCAGGGACCTGCGGAAGAGATCATCCGCCCCGAGATTCTCAAGGACATCTATGACATGCCGATCCGCGTCAATGAGATAGACGGCCGGCGCATCTGCCTGTTTTACGAATGACATGATGATTGTGCAGGATTTTTACTGTCCCAGTGCTTAGCATGGAACAGGGCAACAGGCCCGGACGTTAAACGACGGACTTTTCCAAAGCGGCATTCCGTCCGCAACTTCAGGAGACATCGATGAAGACGCACAAGACGAAGAACGACCTGCCTTCCAACGCCAAGTCGACCGTGATCGGCATTCTGAATGAATCGCTCGCTTCCGTCATCGACCTTGCGCTCGTCACCAAGCAGGCGCACTGGAACCTCAAGGGCCCGCAATTCATCGCCGTCCATGAACTTCTCGACACGTTCCGCACCCAGCTCGACAATCACGGCGACACGATTGCCGAGCGCGTCGTCCAGCTTGGCGGCACGGCGCTCGGCAGCCTGCAATCCGTCTCCTCGACGACCAAGCTCAAGGCTTATCCGACCGATATCTACAAAATCCATGACCATCTGGACGCCCTGATCGAGCGTTATGGCGATGTGGCCAACATGATCCGCAAGGCGATCGACGATTCCGACGAGGCCGGTGATCCGACGACGGCCGACATCTTCACCGCCGCCTCGCGCGATCTCGACAAGTCGCTTTGGTTCCTGGAAGCGCATGTGCAGGAAAAGAGCTGAGCGGAAAAATCCGCCGCCCCAACAGCAAAGCGCCCGGACGATCCGGGCGCTTTTTTCTCGTATTCAAGCGTCAGTGGCGCCGCAGAACGGCAAGCCCGATGTCCCGCAGCATCTCGTGATCGAGAATGCCCCGCTGGGCGCTGCGGATCAGAACCGCTGCGCACTCATTGGCAACGTGGCTACTGCGATCTTGAAAGCACTCGAAACATACGCCATCGAAAATATTCTGCAGATCGGTGATCTGCTCCGGCGACAATTGTGCGCCAACCCGTTCAAAAGCTGCATACGACAAGGCTCATCCTCCTGAAGATATGCCAAGTATCGTTTCTTTTTTTTCGTGGACATCAAATTTGTACACCCGAACGAATCACTTGTCGAATCAGATTTTAACCAAATGTAAATAGGTTATTTTCTGGCCTCCTCTCCTGCGATATCTTGCGGAAAGAAGATAAAACCCAATCGAAACAACGTCTTCTTCCTGGCGCACTCCTGTTCCGATTCCCGGCCGCCCTTACATTGCGGAAAAACGCGCAGCCGCATGGATTTCCACCGAAACCGCAAAAGAAACTGTTGCATTCCAAAAACGATTGAGCGATATAGCACCCGTCGCCGCTTCGGTGGCCCACGGTTCAGCGTACTACCCCGGACCGGTGGATTTGAGCGGGTGTAGCTCAGGGGTAGAGCACAACCTTGCCAAGGTTGGGGTCGAGGGTTCAAATCCCTTCGCCCGCTCCAGTTTTCCAAAAAAAGACGGATAAATCGTCACCAGGTCCGATGTGAGATGCATCGTTTCTATGGGCTGTGATGCGCATCGCCATGCGCGAAGATTTCTCACACAAAGAAAACCGGGAAGAGCGTTCCCTCCCCGGCCCTCATCGTCAGGCAGCTTCGTCCCAGACAGGCGCAAGCCCGTCCGGGGAAACAATGCGGCCATCCGGTCCGGCGAGCGCATGGATCGCCGCCATTTCATCGGCAGAAAGCTCAAAATCGAAGATGGCGAGATTTTCATCAACGCGCGCTTCGCTGACCGTTTTCGACAGGGCAACGACACCCGGCTGCTGCACGAGCCAGCGCAGCACCACCTGCGCCACCGACTTGCGACGGCCTGCGGCGATCTCCTTCAGCACCGGGTCGGCAAAGACCTTGCCATCGGCCATGCCGTAATAGCCCGTCACCGACATGCCGGCGGCCTTGGCGGCAGCGATAACCACATCCTGATCCATATAGGGGTGGTATTCGATCTGGTTGGTCACGATCGGAGCCTTGGAAAGCTTCACCGCCTCGGCCATCAGCGCCGTATTGAAGTTGGAGACGCCGATATGGCGCACCTTGCCGGCTTGCCTCACCTCGTTCAGCGCTCCGATCTGTTCGGCGAGCGAGACCGCTTCGTTCGGCCAATGCAGCAGCAACAGGTCGACATAATCGGTCTTCAGCTTTTTCAGGCTTTCATCGACGGAGGCGAGGAAGGCCTCGTGCGTGTAGTTCTCGACCCAGACCTTGGTGGTGAGGAAAATATCGCCCCTCGCCACGCCGGAACCGGCGATGGCTTCGCCGACTTCGGCCTCGTTGCCGTAGATCTGGGCGGTATCGATATGGCGGAAACCGGCCTTCAACGCATGCGGAACGATGCGCAGGACATCGGGGCCGGGAATGCGGAAGGTGCCGAAGCCGAGCGCCGGGATCGAAGCGCCATTTGCGGTGACATCAAACATATATTTTCTCCTTTGAGGTTGCCCGGCCAGCTTGGGGCATGGCCGGGAATTTTGTGAAAAGCTCAGGCGGTTTTCAGCGTCAGCGCGGCACGACGGTCCAGCGCGCTGCTCCAGAGCGTGAGCAGCAGGGCCACCGCAACGAGGATGGCGCCGACCCAGGGCGTTGCCGCAAGACCCATCGGCGATTCCACCACCAGGCCGCCAAGCCATGCGCCAATGGCGATACCGAGGTTGAAGGCGGCGATGTTGAGCGCAGAGGCGACATCGACCGCGCCGGGACGGTGTTCCTTGGCAAGCTGCACGACATAAAGCTGCAGGCCGGGAACATTGGCGAAGGACAGGAAGCCGAGCGCCGCAAGCGTGATGAGCGTCAGCACCGGTGAGAAGGCCGTGAAGGAAAAGACGAGCAGCACGATGGCCTGCGCGAGAAAGAGTCCGATCAGCGCCTTGGCCGGGTTATGGTTGGCGATCCTGCCGCCGCCAATATTGCCGGCTGCAATGGCGACGCCATAGAGCACGAGGATCAGGCTGACGCTCTTTTCCGAAAAGCCGGTCACATCCTGCAGGATCGGCGCAAGGAAGGTAAAGGCGACGAAAGTGCCGCCGTAACCGAGCGCGGTCATGGCGAAAACGATGAGCAGGCGGCCGGAACCGAGAACGCGGACCTGATCGAAGAGGCTCGCCGGAGGCGCTTTCTTGAGCGTGTTCGGCAGAAGCGTGGCAATGCCCAGGAAAGCAATGACGCCAAGGGCGGCGACGGCCCAGAAAGTGGCGCGCCAGCCGAAGACCTGCCCGATATAGGTGCCGAGCGGAACGCCGGTGACGATGGCGACCGTCAGCCCCATGAACATCATGGCGATGGCCGAGGCGCGGCGGTTTTCCGGAACGAGGTCGGCGGCGATGGTGGAGCCGACCGAGAAGAAAACGCCATGGGCGAAAGCGGCGATGACGCGGGCGACGAGCAGCATCTCATAGTTCGGCGACAAAGCCGCGGCGCTGTTGCCGATGATGAACAGGGCCATGAGGCCGAGCAGCAGCGGCTTTCTTTCGATCCTGCCGGTCAGCGCCGTCAGGATCGGCGCGCCGAAGGTGACACCAAGCGCGTAGACGCTGACGATGAGACCGGCCAGCGGCAGGGTGATATGAAGATCGTTGGCGACCGTCGGCAACAGGCCGACGATGACAAATTCCGTTGTTCCGATCGCATAGGCCGCGATCGTCAGGGCAAATATGGCCAATGGCATGATAACTACCTCTCCGCCCGGAGCGGGATCGCGGGCGTTCTGGACAGCGGCGCTGTCGGTTTGGAGCATTTTGACAGCGGTGCTGTCCGGTTGGATCACTCTATGGGGGCAATATGGGCGAAGGGGACTTGCATGATAATCGGCAAGATCGGATAAACGCCTTTGAATTGATTTCACAGATGGTGAGGCGATGGACAACAGGGCCGGAGAAATGGAAGTCTTCGTGGCGGCGGCGGAACTGGGCAGCTTTTCCGCGGCCGGGCGCAGGCTGAAGCTTTCCCCCTCAGCGGTGAGCAAGCTTGTCACACGCATCGAAGACCGCCTCGGCACCCGGCTGCTGGCCCGCTCCACCCGGCTTGTCACGCTCACACCGGAGGGTGAAGTCTATCTGGCCCGGGCAAGGCGCATTCTCGCCGACATCACTGAAACGGAGCAGATCGTGGCCAGCGGCGGCAAGGTGGTGCCGCGCGGCCTGCTGCGCGTCAACGCCACCCTGGGCTTCGGCGAACGTTACCTCCTGCCGCTTGCACCGGAATTTCTGTCGCTTTATCCGGAAATAGAACTGGATATCTCACTCACCGACGGCGTCATCAGCCTGATCGAGGAACGCACCGATATTGCGATCCGATCCGGCGCCATGGGCGATTCCTCCCTGAAGGCGCGGAAGCTCAAGGAAGTCCGCCGCGTCATCGTCGCTTCTCCTGCCTATATCGAAAAACACGGAATGCCGGAAAAACCGCAGGATCTGACGCATCACAATTGCCTGAGCTTCAATTTCAGCCGCAGCCTCAACGAATGGCCCTTCCGCGATCCCGGATCGACGGAAGTGTATCGCCTCCCCATCACCGGCAATGCATCGGTCAATAGCGGCATGGCGATGCGCAGGCTTTGCCTGGCGGGGCTGGGGCTCGGACGTGTTGGTGAATTCCACGTCGAGCCCGATATCAGGGCCGGCCTGCTCGTTCCCGTGCTGGAGGAGTATAGCGCCGAGGACATGGAGGTGATCCACGCGGTTTACGCCGGCCACGAGCACCTGGCCGCCCGCGTGCGCGCCTTCATCGATTTTCTCGCCGCAAGGGTCGGGCGCTGATTGGATTGGGAGGTGATCCCCCGCCTCACACCAGACCGTGCACCAGCTTTGCCAGCCAGTCGACGAAAACGCGGACCTTGTTGGTCACATGCCGGGTTTGTGGATAGACCACGTAGATCGGCATTGCCTCGCGCCGCCATTCGGAAAGCACCGGCACCAGTTCACCCCGCGAAAGCGCATCTTTCACCATGAAGACAGGAAGCTGCACGATGCCCATGCCGGCCAATGCCGCGTTGAGATAGGTACGGCTGTCATTGACCGAGACGACATAGTTCGGGGTCAGTTCAACGCTGCGCACACCATTGTCGAAAGAAGCCGGCATGATCTGGCCGGTGGTGGCATTGAGGTAGCCCACCGAATAATGATCCTTCTCGAGATCCTCCGGTTCTTGCGGCATGCCGAAGTTTTCGATGTAGGATGGCGAGGCGAATGTCTCGAACCGGAGTTCGCCCACTTTTCGGGCAATCAGCGACTGATCGCGCAGCACGCCGACCCGGAGTGCGCAGTCGACATTCTCCGCTATATAATCGACCAGACGGTCGCCGACGCCGAGATCGAGACGGATATGCGGATAACGCTGGTAAAATTCGCAAAGATGTGGGATAACCACCAGGTCCGCGAAGACACCGGCCATTTCCACCCGCAACCGGCCGGATGGCTGCACCTGTGCGCTGGACATGCTGCCGTCAAGTTCTTCGATTTCCGATAAAATCTGTGAGGCCCGCTCATAATAGAGAGCGCCATCCGTTGTCAGCATCACCCGGCGCGTGGTGCGGTTGAGAAGTGTGGTGTGCAAATGCGCCTCAAGCGCCTGCACCATGTTGGTGACCGTGGTTTTCGGCATGTTCAGCGCGGTGGCAGCGCGGCTGAAATTGCCGGTTTCCACAACCCGCGTAAAAACCCGCATGGCGGAGAGCTGATCCATTCACTGCCTCGGAGATATGATTATCCGTGATTTCGGAATAGTGTTTTCAAATTTGCATGCTTGATCGTTTCGATCCGAACAATAATATAGATTTCAGATTTTGCAATACGATCCGCCTATTGGTGGCGGCGCAAAGGATCTGGAGTCATGAACGCGCATTGGGAAAACATCGGCAGCAGCGAGGCGTCCGCGCCGAAGCTCTCCGTGCGCCGTTATGAAGGTTCCTGCCTCTGCAGCCATCCGCCTGTCGTGCTTTATCTGCGCGGCGGATCCTTTCTGGAACCCGGTCTCGAGCCGGGCGGCAATTGCCCCGAGCTTCCGGTGGCCCGCGCGCTTGCGGAAAGCGGCGCAGTGGTCGTGGAAGCCGATTACAGCAAGCCGTCCGGCAACGAGTTTCCGATGGTGATCGACTGTGCCTATGAAGCGCTCGATCATCTGAGCCGGGATCGCAAGCACTATGGCGGCGCGAAATCGCTGCTGTTCGTGGCCGGCGAAGAAGCAGGCGGCAATGTGGCGGCGGGGCTTGCCTTGAAGGCCCGTGACCGCATGCCGGGCAAGCTCGCAGGCCAGATTCTTCTGTCGCCCATGATCGACCCGATGATGACGACGGAATCCTTCCGCGATGCGGACAGGATCGGCATGCGCCAGCGTTGGGCCGATGGCTGGAGCCATTACCTTGCCAAGGCGTGCGGGTTCTTCCACCCCTATGCCGCACCGTGTCAGTGCACGCGGCTGAACCGGGTGGCGCCGGCGCTGATCTTTACCGCCGAGGACGACCCTCTGCGCGACGAAACGGTCAATTACGCAGACCGCCTCATCGCCTCAGGCGTCAGCGTCCGGCAGCATGTTTTCCCCGCCGGCGTCGGCTGGACGGGGCTCTATCAAGGAGAGGGCGGCGGATGGGTCTCATCCGTCTGTTCGGAATTCAAGACCTTCGTTGACCAGTTGAAACACTGAATACCGCATTTATTGAGAAACTGACCGGCTCCTGATCCGAGCCAAGGAGAAACCCATGACGCTGAACACCAAGCGCCGGGCCCTGACGGGCGCCGGTATCGGGCTCGCTATGTCCGTTGCAGCTGCAGCACTCATTTTCGACCTCCCCACCAGCCGTAATGCCACGGCCGCTTCCACCCCGGCTGAAACACCGGCAATCCCGGTTACCGTCGCCAAGGTGGAAAGCCGTGACGTGATGCGCTGGGAAGAATTTTCCGGCCGTCTCGAAGCCGTTGACCGGGTGCAGATCCGCTCCCGCGTCGCCGGCCAGATCAAGGCCGTGCATTTCCGCGAAGGCGCGCTGGTGAAGGAAGGCGATCCCCTCTTCACCATCGACCCGGCACCCTATCAGGCCGCCGTTGCAGGCGCTGAAGGACAGGTCGCTTCGGCCGAAGCCAAGGTCAGCCTTGCCAAGACCGAACTCGACCGTGGCCGCAGGCTTTCCGACAATCGCACCATCTCCCAGAGCGATCTCGACCAGCGCCAGAGCTCGTTTGCGGATGCCGAAGCCCAGCTTCGCGCCGCCCGCGCAGCACTGACCACGGCCCAGCTTGATCTCGGTTATACCGAAATCATCGCACCGGTTTCCGGCAGGGTCGGCCGCATCGAAATCACCGCCGGCAACCTCGTCGCCGCCGGTTCCACCTCGCCTGCGCTGACGACACTGGTATCGGTCAACCCGATCTATGCCAGCTTCAACGCCAGCGAAGGAACGGTTGCGAAGGCGCTTGCCGAACTGCCGAAAACCGATGGCGCCCTGCCCGCTCTCGAACAGATCCCTGTCGAAATCGGCACGCTTTCGGATGAGGGCACGCCGATCAAGGGCACCCTGCACCTGATCGACAACCAGGTGGATTCGGCAAGCGGCACCATCGGTGTCCGTGCCATCTTCGACAATCCGGACGGCAGGCTCATTCCGGGCCAGTTCGTGCGGGTGCGCATGGGCGAACCGAAGCCGGAAAACCGCATCGTCATCAGCGACCGCGCCATCGGCACGGATCAGGACAAGCGCTTCGTCTTCGTGGTCGATGCCGAAAACAAGGTGAGCTACCGCCAGATCAAGCCGGGCGCACCGGCCGATGGCCAGCGCATCATCGATAGCGGCCTTGCCGCCGGTGATACGATTGTTGTCAACGGCCTGCAGCGCATTCGTCCCGGTGCGACCATCGCACCACAGGCGGAAGACAAGGTTGCTGCTTCGCAGTAACCCTCCTCTTTGATCAGTAAGCGTCCCGCGCTTTCGCGAGACGCCCCTTCAGACAGAACCGGCCTCCACCGGCGGCAGAAAAGCCGCCGGAACGGCCTTTGCATTCCAAAAATATACCCGGAGAGGGACTGGATATGAATATTTCCAGATTTTTTGTCGATAGGCCGGTCTTCGCCGGCGTTCTATCGATCCTGATCGTGGTGGCGGGCCTTCTCGGCATGCGCGCCCTGCCGATTTCCGAATATCCGGAAGTCGTTCCGCCATCCGTCGTCGTCCGCGCCACCTATCCCGGCGCGAACCCGGCTGTTATCGCCGAGACCGTCGCCACGCCGCTTGAAGAACAGATCAACGGCGTCGAGGACATGCTCTACATGGGCAGCCAGGCGACGTCCGACGGCGTGCTCACACTGACCGTCACCTTCAAGCTCGGCACCGACCCCGACAAGGCCCAGCAGCTGGTGCAGAACCGCGTGTCGCAGGCCGAACCGCGCCTGCCGGCGGAAGTCCGCGCGCTCGGTATCACGACAGTCAAGAGCTCCCCCGACTTCATCATGGTCGTCAATCTGGTGTCGAAAACCGATGCCTATGACATCACCTACCTGCGCAACTACGCAACGCTGAACGTCAAGGACCGGCTCGCCCGCATCGAAGGCGTGGGCCAGGTTCAGGTCTTCGGCGCAGGTGACTATTCCATGCGCGTCTGGCTCGATCCACAGAAGGTCGCCGAACACGATCTTGCCGCCAGTGACGTCTCCGACGCCATTCGCCAGCAGAACGTACAGGCGGCAGCCGGCGTCATCGGCGCTTCGCCGAGCCCGAACGGCGTCGACCTGCAGCTCAACGTCAATGCCCAGGGCCGTCTGACGACGCCGGAGGAATTCGGCAACATCATCGTCAAGAGCGGCGCGAACGGCGAAATCACCCGCCTGCGCGATGTCGCCCGCATCGAACTCGGTGCTGCCGATTACACGCTGCGCTCGCTGCTCGACGGCGAACCCGCCGTGGCTGTGGCAGTTCTCCAGGCTCCCGGCTCCAACGCTATCGAAATCGCCGATAATGTCCGCGCCACCATGGACAATCTGCAGCTCGCGATGCCTGATGGCGTAAAATACGAGATCGTCTACGACACGACGAAATTCGTGCGCTCCTCCATCGAGAAGGTCGTCGATACACTCCTCGAGGCCGTTGGCCTCGTGGTGCTTGTGGTCATCCTCTTCCTGCAGACATGGCGCGCATCGATCATTCCGCTGATCGCCGTTCCGGTCTCGATCATCGGCACCTTCGCCGTCATGTATGCTTTTGGGTTTTCCATCAACGCGCTAACGCTGTTCGGGCTCGTGCTCGCCATCGGCATCGTGGTGGATGACGCGATCGTGGTCGTCGAAAACGTCGAACGAAACATCGAAAACGGGCTGTCGCCGCGTGACGCCACCTATAAGGCGATGCGCGAAGTGTCCGGACCGATCATTGCGATTGCGCTGGTGCTGGTCGCGGTTTTCGTGCCGCTTGCCTTCATCTCCGGCCTCTCCGGCCAGTTCTACCGGCAGTTCGCACTGACCATCGCCATCTCCACCGTCATTTCGGCGATCAATTCGCTGACGCTGTCACCCGCTCTTGCGGCGCTGCTGCTCAAGGAACATGGTGCACCGAAAGACTGGCTGACCCGCTTCATGGACCGGATTTTCGGCTGGTTCTTCCGCGGCTTCAACCGCGCCTTCGGCGCCGCCTCCAATGGCTACGGCAAGACCGTGGGCGGGCTGGTGACGCGCAAGAGCCTGGTGATGCTGGTCTATATGGCGCTGGTTGCGGCAACCTACGGCATGTTCACGACAGTTCCGAGCGGCTTCGTGCCGGCGCAGGACAAGCAATATCTCATCGGCTTCGCCCAGCTTCCGGATGGAGCAACGCTCGACCGCACCGAAAGCGTCATCAAGCGGATGAGCGACATCGCGCTCGAAACACCCGGCGTCAGCCACGCCATCGCCTTCCCCGGCCTGTCGATCAACGGCTTCACCATCGGCTCCAATTCCGGCATCGTCTTTGCGGTTCTCGATGACTTCGAAAAGCGCAAGACACCGGAACTGTCCGGCGGCGCCATCGCCATGCAGCTGAACCAGAAATATGCGGGCATTCAGGATGCCTTCATCGCGATGTTCCCGCCGCCGCCGGTCAACGGTCTCGGCCAGACGGGCGGCTTCAAGCTGCAGATCGAGGACCGCGCCGGTTACGGCTACCGGACGCTTGATGAAGCGACCAAGGCGGTCATCGCCAAGGCATACCAGACACCGGAACTGGCGGGCATCTTCTCCAGCTTCCAGATCAACGTGCCGCAGCTCTTCGCCGATCTCGACCGCGCCAAGGCCGAGCAGCTGGGCGTTTCGGTGACCGACGTCTTCCAGACGCTGCAGATTTATCTCGGTTCGCTTTATGTCAACGACTTCAACGCCTTCGGGCGGACATACAGCGTGCGTGTGCAGGCAGACGCGCAGTTCCGCGCCCATGCGGAAGATATTGGCCGCCTGAAGGTTCGTTCGGCAACGGGTCAGATGATCCCGCTTTCGACGCTGCTGAAGGTGGACGCGACGACAGGACCGGAACGCACCAACCGTTATAACGGCTTCCTTGCGGCCGATATCAACGGCGGTCCGGCGCCGGGCTTCTCCTCGGGACAGGCGCAGGCGGCGATCGAGAAGATCCTTGCCGAAACCCTTCCCGCGGGCGTCGATTACGAATGGACTGACCTGACCTACCAGCAGATCCTGGCCGGCAATTCCAGCATCGTTGTCTTCCCCTTGGCGCTGCTGCTCGTCTATCTCGTGCTTGCCGCGCAATATGAAAGCCTCACCTTGCCGATCGCGATCATCCTGATCGTACCGCTCGGTGTGCTCGCGGCCCTCACCGGCGTCTGGCTGACAGGAGGGGATAACAACATCTTTACGCAGATCGGCCTTGTCGTCCTTGTCGGTCTCTCGGCGAAGAACGCGATCCTGATCGTGGAGTTCGCCCGGGAGCTGGAATTCGAGGGACGAACGCCGCTTCAGGCGGCAATCGAGGCAAGCCGGCTTCGTCTGCGCCCGATCCTGATGACCTCGCTCGCCTTCATCATGGGCGTGGTGCCGCTGGTTGTCTCTACCGGTGCAGGTGCGGAAATGCGCGCGGCCATGGGTGTCGCCGTCTTCTCCGGCATGATCGGCGTGACGTTCTTCGGCATCTTCATGACACCGGTCTTCTACGTGCTGGTGCGCAAGCTGTCGGGCAACCGCCCGCTCATCCAGCACAAGCAGGAAGAACCGGCCAATTCGGACTACAAGCTCGAAAAGGCCGGCTGAGACCATACTCCCATCCACCGCACCTTCGACGCAAGCCCGCCGCGCATCCCCCGGATGCGCGGCGTTTTTCATGGACGGAAATGTCTATGCCGCCTTACTAAAATAGAATCAGTTTCAAATGCTTAAGCGGAAAACACGCCTATATTGCCCCACATTGAACCTGTCAAAAATCAATATATCGGCTTCAATCGGACAGACCATCAAGAAACGACGCTATTCTATGCTTGGAATTTTGTGGTAATTTCCAAGAACAGGGTGATTCGGACTAAATGATTTAGTTCAGGGGCGACATGATGGAGCAGGACTACGAGAACTGGGCAACGACCGTTGCCTATTCGATAGTGATGCATGAGGGTCTTGATCTCGCGCTTTCCGCGCAAAATCTCGACAGAGGCAAGACCAGAAACAATCGCGAGCGGTTGATGGAAGCCATTCGCACATCCTTGCTGGAAGCGCGCTCGCGCAGCCACTTGACGGCGGTGCAGCGGATTTAACGCCGGCCTGGCTCCGGACTTTGCCTGCGGCATAGCTTGCCGTGGCAAGATCAGATCGGAAGAAGATCGGTCCGGACCGCAGCCTTCAGCGGCAGATGGTCCGAGGCGATACGCGCCAGCGCGCTGTCATGCGCCTCCACCTGCTCGATCAGCCCTTTTCGATTGGCGATGATCCTGTCGAGCGCCAGCACCGGCAGGTTGGACGGAAAACTCGGCACCGCCGGCGGCAGGGCGCCGAAAGCATCCCGGAACGTATTGAGCGACGAACCATTGCCGAGACGCCATTCATTCAGGTCTCCCATGAGAATGGTCGCGCATTCGTTGCGCGCTTCCAGAAGGCCGATCAGCGCTTTCGCCTGCTGGGCGCGCGAATGCCTGAGAAGCCCGAAATGGGCGGCGATGACCCGCAGCGTGCTGCCGCTCTTCAGATCCAGTTCAACGACAAGCGCACCGCGCGGCTCCAGCCCCGGCAATTTCAGCGTATGCACATCCCTGACGGCGCCTTCCTTGAAAAGGACGACATTGCCGTGCCAGCCATGCGCCTTCACACCGGCCTGCACCGGCACTGGGATGAGGCCGCTTTCCCGCTCCAGCCGGGCGAGATCAAGCAGGCCGGTGCGCTCGCCGAAACGGCTATCCGCCTCCTGAAGCGCGATGATGTCAGCGCCGATTTCCTGAATGACGCGGCTGGTGCGATCGGGATCGAACTTGCGGTCACGACCGACGCATTTATGCACATTGTAGGAGGCGATGACCGGAAAGGAATGGTCTTTCGTCGCCGGCGCCGCATTCTGCCGCTGACGACGGTCGCGCAGCGACTGCATGACGAAGGCGGACAGGCTGGTGTTTTTCGTCAAAGCCGTTTTTTCATCCTCCAGCAAACCGTTCTTTTTCACGCGTTTATGCCTCCGGTCTCGCGCAGCGCCCCGTCGGACGCACCGCATTCTAAAGATAAGGCGAAGCGAGCCACAGGACACGCTCCACAAAACGGACAACGAATGGCCGCGCATTCAGTTCGCTGAGCCGCACGGGCAAGGCGGTTGCACGTGCATCCCGGATGCGCTCCCCGATCGTTGCTGCGAATTCCTCATCCATAACTTCGAGATCGATCTCAAAGTTCAACCGCAAAGAACGCGGATCGAGATTGGAAGAACCGATGTAGCTCCAGCGCCCGTCGATCACCAGAAGCTTGGAGTGATTGAAAGCCCCCGTCGCCCGCCAGATGCGGCAATAATTCTTCAGCATCTGGTCGAATTGCGCCGTCATCGCCCTGTCCACAAGCACCAGATTGTTGCTTTTCGGCACGATGATATCCACCACGACCCCCCGCCTCGCAGCGGTAATGAGCGCCGAAATAAGCTCCCGATCAGGGAGAAAATAGGGCGACATGATGAGAATGGAGGAACGGGCGACGGAAAATGCCCCCATCAGCATCTTGTGACTGGTCTCGATGCTCCTGTCCGGCCCCGAGGAGCAGACGCGGGCGACGATCTGCGAGCCCGGCACGCCATCGGGAATGGCGATATCCCAGACCGGCGCATCCAGAAGCTCCTTTGTCGTGAAGCGCCAGTCCTCCGCCGCAATGGAGAAAAAGTCCGATACCACCGGCCCGGTGATCTTGAAATGCGTGTCGTGCGACTGACTTTCCCCACCGAACTCAAGGGTAAACCCCTCGCGGATATTCATGCCGCCGCTAAATGCAATGCGCCCGTCCACCACGAGGATCTTGCGGTGGGTGCGCAGATTGGCATAGGGCAGCCGCAGCCCCATGATGACATTGCCGTTGAAGACATCGCAGACGATACCCTTTTCCCTGAGCGTCGGCAGGATGCTCGGCACGGAATAACGGGCGCCCACCGCATCCACCAGCACACGCACCTCCACGCCGCGAATCTTCGCCCTTTCGAGCGCGGCGACAAAACGGGCGCCGATCCGGTCATTGTCGAAAATATATGTTTCGAGAATGATCGACCGCTTCGCCTCCCCGATCGCCTCCAGCATGGCGGCATAGGCCGCATCTCCGGTCAAAAGCGGCTCGATACCGTTGCCGGTCGTCAGCGCATGGCGCGTTACCCGGTCGCCCAGCGTCTTCATCGCCTCGAAACGCCGTCCGAAGCGCGCGGCGATCGTGTCGCCGCCGGCATCCAGACGCGCCACGCGATCCATGATCTCGTCCTGCATGAAGGACCGCTTCTGCGTGATGTTGGACCGGCGAATGCGGTTGATGCCGGCAATCGCATAGATGACCGCGCCGACGATGGGAGAGAGAACGATGACGCCGACCCAACCGAGCGCGGAGCGCACCTCCTCCTTCGTCATCGTGGCATGCACGGCCGCCACGGTTCCCATCAAAATCGAGAGAACGGCAAGGATATGCGGCCAATAGGCAATGACGAGATCGAGCATGTTGCAACTATAGAGTACTTCGGCAATCCCGCAATGACAGGCAGGTAACGCTGGCAGAGACAAAGAACCCGACCGCGCCATGCTTTTGCGGGACAGACCCTTGCGGGATTAACGGTGGAAACCGGCCTTGCGATATGTCATGAGAGCGCATCTTGATCTTTGGCAGTGGCAGGGCGAGGTGCACTTGCGGGCTTTCTGCCTCGTTTGAAAGCAAGAAGGCCGTGATGCAGGAAAATACACAGGGCGCTGTCATCGTCATTTCCAGCCACGTCATGCGTGGCTCCGTCGGCAACCGCGCGGCGGTCTTTGCGCTGGAGACGCTGGGTTATCCGGTATGGGCGGTGCCCACCATCGTCATGCCCTGGCATCCCGGCCACGGCCCTTCCACCCGCATGCGCTTTCAGGACGACGATTTCGACAAGGCCATGACCGACCTCGAAAACGCCAAATGGATCGGCGAGGTCAAGGCTGTCCTGACCGGTTATTTCGGCAGCGCGGCGCAGGTGCGCTCCGTCGCAAGGCTGATCCGCAATCTCAAGGAAAAGAACCCGTCGCTGATTTATGCCTGTGACCCGGTCATGGGCGATCTTGGCGGGCTTTACATTCCCCTTGAGACCGCCGAAGCCATCCGTGATCACCTCATTCCGCTTGCCACCGTCGCCACGCCAAACCGTTATGAACTGGCCTGGATGAGCGGCGCCGAGCTTGAGACCAACAATGCCATCATGGATGCCGCGCTCGCACTCGGCCCGCCGAAAATGCTGGTCACCTCAGCCGTGCCGATGATGACGGGCGGCACCGGCAACCTCTATCTCAGCGGCCGCCACGCACTGCTTGCCGAACATCGCGCCATCGAAAATGCGCCGAACGGTCTCGGCGACCTGATGTCGGCGCTGTTCCTCGCCCGCCTGCTGGAGGGCCTGGATGATGAAAAGGCGCTGCAGCTGGCAACCGCCAGCGTCTTCGAAATTCTGGCGCGCACCAAAAAACGCGACATGAACGAACTGACGCTGGAGACGGACTCTTCAAGTCTCTCCACACCCATGGCCATGGTGCAGATGCGTCATCTCTTGCATCCTTCGCGCAGCAAGCGCAAATAGCGGCTAGAGCATTTCCAGGAAAGTAATCCCCGGGCTCCCGGCTGGAAATGCGGCAAACAAGGAGCTGGAGCGGTTTCGCGGTTCGAAGAAAAGCGAAAATGCTCAAAAAGGATTGGTCTTCAACGCACCGAGTTCTTCTCTTGATCTTGGTCCAAGCACAACGGTACTGCGATAGATGAAAGATTTTCCGGAAAACCTTCTCAACGGCTACAAGAACTTCATGAGCGGCCGCTATGTCGATGAACGCGAAAGATATCGCGTTCTGGCCGAGACCGGACAGAAACCGCAGACCCTGTTCATTGCCTGTTGTGACTCCCGTTCGGCGCCGGAAACCATTTTCGACTGCGGACCGGGAGAGCTTTTCGTCGTCCGCAACGTCGCCAACATGGTGCCGCCCTTCGAGCCGGACGGGCAATACCACGCCACCTCGGCGGCCATCGAATATGCCGTACAGGTTCTGAAGGTGAAGGACATCGTGGTCATGGGCCATGGCCGCTGCGGCGGCATTCAGGCAGCGCTCGACCCCAATCTTGAGCCGCTGTCGCCGGGCGACTTCATCGGCAAATGGATGAACATGGTCAAATCAGCGGCCGAGCAGATCCAGAGCAACGACGTCATGACCGCCTCCGAACGTCAGACCGCGCTGGAGCGCGTTTCCATCCGCAACTCCATCGCCAATCTGCGCGGCTTCCCCTTCGTCAAGGCGCAGGAAACCGCCGGCAAGGTCAAGCTGCACGGCGCATGGTTCGATATTTCGACCGGCGAATTGTGGGTGATGGACGGCAAAACGGGCGACTTTCGCCGCCCGGACCTGTGATTGAAACGGGTGGTTCTACGGGCGCCGTTTGGCCTGCTCAGGTAACTCCCGTCATCTTCGGGCTTGTCTCGAGGATCTAACCACCCAACAGAAAATCGAAGCGTCGCAGATCCTCGGGACAAGCCCGAGGATGACGTCGAGAATGCGGATAAGGCCTTGCGATCACAAAGCCTGCCAAACCAACGACCTTATTGGCCGTCGATCGCCTTGCCGATGAACGCAATGGCCTGCTGGTAGACGCTTGCAGCGTTCCAGCCCTGAATGGCGGCATAGTTCGCCTGACCCTGCTGATAGCCCGCACCACGCTGCCAGCCATGGCCGACGAGGAAGTTCGCGGTGGAAGCCAGCGCATCGGCGCGCGAGCCGACGAGATCGATACGGCCGTCGCGGTCGAAATCCACGCCATAGCGCACGACGTTCAGCGGCAGGAACTGCGTCTGGCCGATTTCACCATGGGCAGCGCCCTTGGCGTTGACGTTCAGCGAGCCGCTGCCAACGAGCTTCAGCGCCGCATAAAGCTGCTCGGTGAAATAATCCGAACGACGGCAGTCGAAGGAAAGCGTCGCAACGGCGGAAAGCGTATGCTGGTTGCCCATGAAGCCGCCAAAACCGGTTTCCATGCCCCAGATGGCGAGCAGCGGACCAGCCGGCACGCCATAAGCGCGTTCGATGGACGCAAACAGAGCTGCATTGTTCTTCTTCATGGTCTTGCCGCGTGAAATGATCGTCTGACCACCGCGCTTCTGCATGAACTGTTCGAAGGACAGCTTGAAGCTGTGCTGACCGCGATCGGCGCGGATCGTCGCCTGGTTGTAGGAGACGCCGGAGAAGGCACGGTCAAGCACCGAGGCGCTGACGCCGCGGCCCGCTGCTTCCTGCTTGAAGGCGCCGACCCAGGCATCAAAGCCCGCCGAGGTGTTGCTGCATTGCGCAGCCATAACCGGCGTCGCTGCCAGAACCGAAACCATGGCCACACCAGCCAGAATTACCTTCATTGCCCGCATCAAAATCTGCCTTCGATATCCTTTGGGGAATTTTTCCCGAGAACCAAACCGTCAATACTGTATGATTCAGGTGCCAAAACTGTCTTTTGGCGGCCTAAATTGCCTTTCGACAGCAAGGCCTGCAAATAAACTGGCCGTGATCTCGCCAATTATAAAACCCGCCTGCCCCACACAGAACAGACGGGTTATACTTAACGAACCTTAAAAAATCGTATCGTAGATCAGGCAGCCGCCTTGCGGGGCTTGATGAGACCACGATTGACCAGGAGTTCGGCGATCTGGATGGCATTGAGGGCAGCGCCCTTGCGCAGATTGTCCGAAACAACCCAGATGTTGAGGCCGTTTTCAACCGTCGCATCTTCGCGGATACGCGAGATGTAGGTTGCGTCTTCACCGGCGGATTCGACCGGCGTGATGTAGCCGCCGTTTTCGCGCTTGTCGATGACGAGGCAACCCGGCGCTTCGCGCAGGATATCACGCGCCTGATCGGCGGTGATCTCGTTCTCAAACTCGATGTTGACCGATTCCGAATGGCCGATGAAGACAGGAACGCGCACAGCCGTGCAGGTTACCTTGATCTTCGGATCGAGCATCTTCTTGGTTTCGGCCAGAACCTTCCACTCTTCCTTGGTGTAGCCGTCTTCCATGAAGACGTCGATGTGCGGAATGACGTTGAAGGCGATGCGCTTGGTGAACTTCTTGGTTTCGACCGGGTCGGCGACGAAGACGGCGCGGGTCTGCTGGAACAGCTCGTCCATGCCTTCCTTGCCAGCGCCGGAAACCGACTGGTAGGTGGAGACGACGACGCGCTTGATCTTGGCGAAGTCATGCAGCGGCTTCAGCGCGACGACGAGCTGCGCCGTGGAGCAATTCGGGTTGGCAATGATGTTCTTCTTGGTGAAGCCCGCGACCGCATCGGCGTTGACTTCCGGAACGATCAACGGAACGTCCTGATCGTAGCGCCATGCGGACGAGTTATCGATGACGACGCAGCCCTGCTGGCCGATCTTCGGCGACCACTTCTTGGACACATCGCCGCCGGCCGACATCAGGCAAATATCGGTGTCGGAAAAATCGTAGTTTTCGAGGTTCGAGACCTTCAGCGTGCGGTCGCCATAGGATACTTCCGTGCCCTGCGAACGGGCGGAAGCAAGCGGCACGACTTCATCGGCGGGAAAACCGCGTTCGGCCAGGATATTGAGCATTTCGCGACCGACGTTGCCGGTGGCGCCTGCAATTGCAACTTTGAAACCCATGATCAAGCTCTCTTTCTGTCTCTCCTCTTTTTGGTGAGGTGGGAACCCGCATTAGATCGCGGCTTCCACGATCCCCGGCCAAACCGGGGAGAGAGCGGTGGCCAGAGACGTCAGACGGTTTTAATCGTCGTTTTGGCCGTAATTCGGATAGAATAAGAAAGGCGCGGATCATCGCCGGCGGATCGTGCCGGTCCTTCCATGACGAACATGTCTGCAACATGCATGCGCAAGGTGATGCTCCTTCTTCGCGAGAAGCTATTAGAAGGTTTCTTGTTTGTGTCAAGAAAAAAGGCGCGTTTCAGACCATCCGGTGCGGGCAGGCCAAAACCGCGCTGCGACATTTTTGCACATTATACATTAGACTAAAGTCATAATCCGAAAGCATCGCTCTTATTGGGGTTAATTTTCTGTCACTCTGACATCACGCGCATTGCAGCCGCAAGGTTTGCCCGGAGGAGAGAGATGGGCTCCGCAATGCGCCGATTGGGACATCTGTGGAGGACAGACAATGGCAAATGTTGCAGCCGTAAGCGGCGCAGCCCGTCCGATGACGGGTGAAGAGAAGAAGGTGATTTTCGCCTCTTCTCTCGGAACAGTCTTCGAATGGTACGATTTTTATCTATACGGTTCGCTCGCGATCTATATCGGCGCGAACTTCTTCAGCCAATATCCGGAAACAACGCGCAACATCTTCGCGCTTCTGGCATTTGCCGCGGGCTTCCTCGTGCGCCCCTTCGGCGCGCTGGTGTTCGGCCGTCTGGGCGACATTGTCGGCCGTAAATATACCTTCCTGATCACAATTCTCATCATGGGCGTTTCGACCTTCCTCGTCGGCGTCCTGCCCGGCGCATCCCAGATCGGCATCGCCGCTCCGATCATCCTAATCGTCCTGCGCATGCTTCAGGGTCTGGCGCTCGGCGGCGAATATGGCGGTGCCGCAACCTATGTGGCGGAACACGCCCCCAATGGCCGCAGGGGTTATTACACCTCTTGGATCCAGACGACGGCGACGCTCGGCCTGTTCCTGTCGCTGGTCGTCATCCTCGGCGTGCAGTTCGCACTCGGCAAGGAAGCCTTCGCCGCCTGGGGCTGGCGTATTCCCTTCCTCGTTTCCGTTCTGCTGCTCGGCGTATCCGTCTGGATCCGTCTGAAAATGAATGAATCCCCCGCCTTCAAGAAGATGAAGGAAGAGGGCAAGACCTCCAAGGCGCCGCTCAGCGAAGCCTTCGGCCAGTGGAAAAACGCCAAGATCGCCCTGCTTGCCCTCGTCGGCGCCGTCATCGGTCAGGCCGTCGTCTGGTACACCGGACAGTTCTACGCGCTGTTCTTCCTGCAGAGCATTCTGAAGGTGGATGGCCAGTCAGCCAACATCATGGTCGCGGCAGCGCTCATCCTCGGCACCAGCTTCTTCGTGATCTTCGGCTGGCTTTCCGACAAGATCGGCCGCAAGCCGATCATCATGGCTGGTCTCGTTCTCGCCATGCTGACCTATTTCCCGCTGTTCAAGGCGCTCACCTGGGCGGGTAACCCGGCACTTGCGCAAGCGCAGGCCAGCGTTCGCGCCACCGTGACCGCGGCTCCGGGCGACTGCAAGTTCCAGTTCAACCCGACAGGTACGGCGAAATTCACCACATCCTGTGATATCGCCACCTCGTTCCTGACGCGCAACTCCGTTCCCTATGACGTCGTCGCGGGAACAGCCGGCCAGCCGGCGAGCGTCAAGATCGGCGACGCCACCATCGCCAGCTACGACGCCATCGCAGCCGGTGCCGATGCCGCCGCCAAGGACAAGGCATTCCAGAAGCAGGTCAACATCGCGTTGCACGACGGCGGCTACCCGCTGGTGCGCGGCGCGGCACAGGTGCCGGATGCGAAACTGGACGCCTTCATTGCCGCCAACCCGGAACTCAACCTCAATGCCGACGCGGTTCGCGCCGCCGACAAGAAGATGGTTGCGACCGACAAGCTGGTGGCGGACAAGCTGCTGACACCGGCGGAAACCGCCGGAGCAGCCGAGATGGCCGTCTACACAATTGCCGGCGGTGGCACCTTCGCCATGGTCGCCGATCCGGCCGCCGTGAACTGGATCGTCATCATCGCGGTTCTGACCGTCCTCGTGATCTACGTGACGATGGTCTACGGCCCGATCGCGGCGCTCTTGGTCGAACTGTTCCCGACCCGCATCCGCTACTCCGGCATGTCGCTGCCCTATCACATCGGCAACGGCTGGTTCGGCGGCCTCCTGCCCGCCACCGCCTTTGCGATGAGCGCGGCGAAGGGCGACATCTATTACGGCCTCTGGTATCCGATCATTTTCGCAGGCATCACGCTGGTCGTCGGCCTGCTGTTCCTGCCGGAAACCAAGGATCGCGACATCCACACTATGGAGTGAGCAACGGTCCTGACGGACATTTTCGGAACCCGGCGCGCAGGCGCCGGGTTCTTTTATTGCGCCGCGAGCCGCAATATCGAACGAACTGTCGCAGGGGGCTGTCATTCCGTCGCAGGCAAGACAAAATCAATATGGAGACAAAGCCCCCCTGAATAGGTTATGACCCCCCTGTATTTTCAGGCAGAGGGAGAGCCATTTTGAAGATCGGGACGCCTAAGGAATTATATGAGGGCGAAGCGCGCGTCGGTATGACGCCCGACAGCGCCCAGGCATTGCAGAAACTCGGATATGATTGCATCGTCGAGACAGGTGCGGGCAAGGCGGCGGGATTTTCCGACGACGCCTATCGCGCAGCGGGTGTCACGGTCGTCGACAGCGCCGATGCGCTTTACGCCGGCGCTGATATCATCGCCAAGGTTCGTCCGCCGGAAACGTCGGAGATTGATCGCCTGTCTTCGGACAAGACGCTGATCTCGTTCTTCTACCCCGCACAGAACAAGGACCTTCTGGAGCAGGCGAAGGAAAAGGGCGCAAACGTCATCGCCATGGACATGGTGCCGCGTATTTCCCGCGCCCAGAAGATGGATGCCCTGTCCTCCATGGCCAACATCGCCGGCTACCGCGCCGTCATCGAGGCGGGCAATAATTTCGGCCGCTTCTTCACCGGTCAGGTCACCGCCGCCGGCAAGGTGCCGCCCGCCAAGGTTCTGGTCATCGGCGCAGGTGTTGCCGGTCTTGCCGCCATCGGCACGGCCACCTCGCTCGGCGCCATCACCTACGCCTTCGACGTTCGCCCCGAAGTGGCCGAGCAGATCGAATCCATGGGCGCTGAATTCGTCTATCTCGATTTCGCCGAACAGCAGGATGGCGCCGCCACCGGCGGTTATGCCGCCCCCTCCTCGCCGGAATTCCGCGAGAAGCAGCTCGAAAAATTCCGCGAGCTTGCGCCGCAGATCGATATCGTCATCACCACGGCGCTGATCCCGGGCCGCGACGCCCCGAAACTGTGGCTGGCGGACATGGTGGCGATGATGAAGCCGGGTTCTGTTATCATCGACCTCGCGGCAGAACGCGGCGGCAATTGCGACCTGACGGTTCCCGACCAGCGCGTCGTCTCCGACAATGGCGTCATCGTCATCGGCTATACGGATTTTCCGAGCCGCATGGCGACGCAGGCCTCGACGCTCTATTCCACCAACATCCGCCACATGATGACCGACCTGACGCCCGCAAAGGACGGCAAGCCGGTTCACAACATGGAAGACGACGTCATCCGTGGCGCGACCGTCACCTATCAGGGCGAGATCACTTTCCCGCCGCCGCCACCGAAGATCCCGGCCATTGCCGCGCAGAAACCCAAGGAAAGAGCAAAAGAGCTTACGCCTGAGGAAAAGCACGCCAAGGAACGGGCCGAGTTCAAGGCGCAAACGAAAAGTCAGGTCGGCCTGCTCGTCATCGGCACGGCGGTTCTGCTTCTCGTCGGCCTTTATGCCCCCGCAAGCTTCATGAGCCATTTCATCGTCTTCGTGCTCGCCTGCTTTATCGGCTTCTCTGTCATCTGGAATGTCAGCCACTCGCTGCACACGCCGCTGATGGCGGTGACGAACGCGATTTCCGGCATCGTCATTATCGGCGCGCTGCTGCAGATCGGCTCCGGCAACTGGCTGGTGGTGATCCTCGCCTCGCTTTCCGTCCTGATCGCGACGATCAACATCGTCGGCGGTTTCCTCGTGACACGGCGCATGCTCGCCATGTTCCAGAAGTCCTGAGCCGTGTAGGGGACACATAATGACCATTGGTATCGTTTCCGCGGCCTATGTTGCCGCAGCCGTTCTTTTCATCCTTTCTCTCGGCGGACTTTCCGGACAGGAAAGCGCCAAACGCGCCGTCTGGTACGGCATCGTGGGCATGGGTCTCGCCATTGTCGCCACCGTCTTCGGCCCTGAGATCAGCAAGGGCGTCGGGCAGTGGCTCGTCGTGCTTCTGATGCTGGCGGGCGGTTCCGTTCTCGGCTACTTCGTTGCAAGCCGCGTGCAGATGACCGAGATGCCGCAGCTTGTTGCAGCCCTCCATTCTTTCGTCGGTCTTGCCGCCGTCTTCATCGGCTTCAACGCCCATATCGAGGAAGCGCATGTCGCCTCGCTCGATGAGACGGCGCGTTCGCTGCTGACAGGCTTTTCCGCCATCCTCGCCCACAAGACGCCGGTGGAACTGGCGATCATGAAGGTCGAGGTCTTCCTTGGCGTCTTCATCGGCGCGGTCACCTTCACCGGTTCCGTCGTCGCCTTCGGCAAGCTTGCCGGCAAGGTGGACGGCAAGGCGAAGAAGCTGCCGGGCGGGCACCTGCTGAATGCCGGCGCTGCGATCCTGTCGCTCGTGCTGCTCATCATGTATTGCAACGGCGCCGGCGCCTGGACGCTGGTGCTGATGACGCTTGCCGCCTTCTTCATCGGCTATCACCTGATCATGGGCATCGGCGGCGCCGACATGCCGGTGGTCGTCTCGATGCTGAACAGCTATTCCGGCTGGGCGGCAGCGGCAATCGGCTTCACACTCGGCAACGATCTGCTGATCGTCACCGGCGCGCTGGTCGGCTCCTCGGGTGCGATCCTGTCCTACATCATGTGCAAGGCCATGAACCGCTCCTTCGTCTCGGTCATCCTCGGCGGCTTCGGCGGCACCACGGGTCCGGCGATGGAAATCGATGGCGAACAGGTGGCCATCGATGCCGAAGGCGTTGCGTCGGCGCTGAACGATGCCGACAGCGTCATTATCGTTCCCGGCTACGGCATGGCGGTGGCGCAGGCGCAAAGTGCAGTCTCCGAACTGACCCGCAAGCTGCGCGCCGACGGCAAGGCAGTGCGTTTCGCCATCCACCCGGTGGCAGGCCGCCTTCCCGGCCACATGAACGTGCTGCTAGCCGAAGCAAAGGTGCCTTACGACATCGTGCTGGAAATGGACGAGATCAACGACGATTTCCCCAATACCGACGTCGTCATCGTCATCGGCTCCAACGACATCGTCAACCCTGCGGCCCAGGACGATCCCAACTCGCCCATCGCCGGCATGCCGGTTCTGGAAGTGTGGAAGTCCAAGCTCGTCATCGTCTCCAAGCGCGGCCAGGGCACGGGTTACTCCGGCATCGAGAACCCGCTGTTCTACAAGGACAATACGCGCATGTTCTACGGTGACGCCAAGAAGTCGATCAACGACCTTCTGCCGCTGATCAAATAAGAGAAAGGGCGTTTCCGGTCTCCGGGAGCGCCCTTCTTACTGACGTGAAAAGAAAGCTCCGCCGTCATCCTCGGGCTTGTCCCGAGGATGACGGCGCGCCAATAGCTGATCGTGAGTTAAGGGTATCAACCGGCCCCAGAGACCGCTCTCAAAGCACCCGGTAACGCCGGTTGAAATAGAGCAGCGCTTCTTCACCCTCATTGATCTTCATATCGACGACATCGCAGATCAGAATATCGTGCGTGCCGCCATCATGGGCCTCGCGGATGCGGCAATCGAAGGAAACCAGCGCATCTTCCAGAACCGGCGCGCCGGTTTCAAGCACACCCCAGCTGCCGGCAGCAAAGCGTTCATCGGCGGGTGTCTTGCCACCGAAAAGCGTGCTCAGCACCTCGTGATGCGCGGCAAGCGTGTTAACGCAGATGACGCCGTTGCTCTTCACCACCTTATAGGCGGAGGCATTGCGGTTGAGGCAGACGAGAAGCGTGGGCGGATTGTCGGAAACGCTGCAAACGGCCGTCGCTGCAAAACCCGCACGCCCAGCCACACCGTCCGTGGTGACGATGTTGACCGCCGCGCCGAGCCGCGCCATGGCGTTTCTGTATTCGAGGCTGCGCTGCTCTGCAGTCTTCGTCTCCATTTCCGCTTCCTTTTCAAGAGACATCATCCGCATCTAACCCATCCTTCCTTAACAGGCCATCAAGCCAGGACACAGGCGTCTTCAAAGCCGAGACGCGGCAGGCGGCCGAACAGTTTCGACGGATCGCCATATCCGAGATTGATCAGGAAGTTGGACTTCCATGTCGTGCCTGCGAAAAACGCCGCATCCACCTTGGCCTTGTCAAAACCGGACATCGCCCCGGTATCCAACCCCAAGGCGCGGGCCGCGAGAATGAGATAACCCGCCTGCAGGGTGCCATTGCGGAACGCCGTCTCCTCGGCGACAGCAGGGCTGGAGGTGAACCATGAGCGCGCATCCGCATGGGGAAACAGCTCCGGCAGCTTCTCGTAAAATTTGCTGTCGATGGCAGCGATGACCGTAACGGGGGCGGCCATGGTCTTTTCAAGATTGCCCGAAGAAAGCGCGGGCTTCAGTTTTTCCTTGGCTTCCGGGCTGCGCACGAACACGAAACGCGCCGGCGAGCAATTGGCCGATGTCGGCCCCATCTTCGTCAGGTCATAGAGCGCATGCAGCATCTCATCACTGACCGGCTTGTCCGTCCAGCCATTATGGGTGCGTGCCTCGGTGAAGAGGGTTGCGAGTGCCTTGTCGTCCAGTGCTGTCGTCATCGTCCTAAAAAATCCCCTCAGAATGTTTGTGTTGCCGGCAGCAGAAACTGCAAAAGCCGCGCGTTGAAAAGGTCAGGTTCGGTGATATTGACCGCATGTGCCCCGAAATCGAGAAGGCAAAGCTCACTTTGCGGCAAACCCTCCGCAAGACGCAGCGAGCGGGTATAAGGCACCAGAAGATCGTCCTTGGTTGCCACCACCAGCACCGGGCTGTCGATCTCGCCAAGGCGGGCGTCGACATCAAAGGCCCTGAGCGCCGCGATGCGCCGAAGCACATTCGCCTTGCCCTGAAAATGCGCAACGCCATGCGCATCGTCGCGCGCCAGCCGTTCCTGATGATCCGACATCCAGGCCGCCGGATACAGGAATAGCGGCTGGGCTTTCACGAAAGCCTCGACGCCGGATTTCTCCAGAAGCTCGATCCGCACGTCAAAACAACGTCCGGAATGCGGATCGGCCTTGCTCCAGGCATTGATGAGAACGAGCCTGTCGATAAGGCCGGGCCTGCGCAGCGCGATATCGAGGCCGATCAGACCGCCAAGCGCATGGCCCATGAAATGAACCTTTTCGAGCTTCAGCGCCGAGACAATCTCCAGCACATCATCCGCCATCGCCGATATGCCGCCCTCTGCCGGCACCTCGCCGCCGGTCCTGCCGGTTCCGCGATGGTCGTAGGTGACGATCCGGAAATGATCGGCAAGGGCTTCGATCTGTGGCGCCCAATAGGCGCCCGATCCGCCCAGCCCCGATGACAGCAGGATTGTGGGCGCCTCGGGATCTGCCCGGCCATGAACCTCGAAATGCATCATCGTGCCGCTTCGCCCTATTTGCCGATATGGGCGACAGTGGCGATTTCCACCAGTGCATCGGGCTTTACGAGGCCGCACTGAATGCAATAACGCGCCGGCTTGTCGCCGGGGAAATATTCGGCATAGACCGTATTGACGGCCTGGTAATTCGCCCAGTCGGTGATGAAGATGTGGTTCATCGTCACGTCCTCCATCGTGCCGCCAGCGGTTTCGATGACGGACTTGATGGTTTCCAGAACATGGCGCGTCTGCGCGCTGGCATCGCCCACATGCACGACATTATTGTCCTTGTCGAAGGGCAGCGTGCCAGAAACATAGACCACGCCATCGGCAAGGGTTCCCGGCGAAAAGGGAGCGATGGGTTTGCTGGTACCGGCGGGCACGACGATTTTCTTCGGCATTTCATTCTCCTCTTTGTGTTTTGGGGATCAATCCCTGACGGGTGCGGCCTGCGAGATGACGCCGCAGAAATCATTGACGGTGGCGACCCAGCCGAAAAACTTCTCGACATTGTAGACCGTCGCCTGCTGGATATAGTCCGGACCGAGATGATGCGTGGCATCTTCCAGCATCACCCCGAAATATTCGAGATGGAAAGCATCGCGCAACGAGCTTTCGACGCAGACATTGGTGGCGATGCCGACGAAGACCAGATTGCGGATGCCGCGGGCGCGCAGAACGCTGTCCATATTGGTGTTGAAGAAACCGCTGTAGCGGGTTTTCGGCACCAGAATGTCGCCGGGCTGCGGCTGCAGCTCGTCGACAATGGCATAATCCCACGTTCCCTTGGCCAGCAACTGGCCCTGAAGTTCCGGCCTTTTGCGCATTGTCTTCAGCGCATTGGACTTGTGCCAGTTGGGCGAACCCGGCCCGCCCGCCTCGACATAATCCTTGTCCCAGCCATTCTGGAAATAGATGACCTGGACACCCGCCGCCCGCGCCGCATCCAGCGTCTTCTTGATGTTGGCGATGGTGCCCTTGGCCCCGGAAATGTCGAACCCGGCAAGGTCGACATAACCGCCCTCGGTCGAATAGGCGTTCTGCATGTCGACCACGACAACGGCGGTCTCGCTGGGTTTCAGGGTAATCGGCTCCGGCCGGGCAGGAAGCGTCACGCTTTCCGAACGGCTTTCCGGCCCCTTGTAACCCGCCACGACGGCTTCACTCATTCCGCAGCCTCCAGTTCGGCCTGAACATGCGCCCGGCTCTTCATCAGCGGCTGCACATATTTGCCGAATTTTTCGACGCCTTCGAGGAAGTCGTCAAAGGTCAGCATCACGCCGCCCGTTCCCGGCACTTCGCTCATCTCGTCCAGCATGGCCGCCACTTCCTCATAGGAGCCAATCAGCGTTCCCATGTTGATATTGACCGCCGAGACGGGATTGGACATGTGCCGGACATTGGTATCGGAGCCGGATTTGGTGTCGACAGAACTTTGCAGGCCGAGCCACTTGATCGCCTCCTCATCCGCACCGGCCTTGTAGTGCTCCCACTTCGCCCAGGCATCCTCGGATTTTTCCTCGGCAAGGATCATGGTCAGCACCACGGATTTAACGTCGCGGCCGGTCTTTTCGGTTGCCGCCAGAAGTCGCTCATTGGTGGGCGCAAAAGCCTTGGGCGTATTGACGCCGACACCGAAGCAGAAGCTGTAATCGGCGAACTTGGCCGAAAACGCCATGCCGGAATTGGAGGAACCGGCGCAGATGAGCTTCACATCACCCTGCGGCACCGGCTTCATCCGGCAATCATCCATCTGGAAGAACTTGCCCTTGTGGTCCGATTGCCCGTCCGTCAGCAGTTCCTTTAGCACCGTGGTGTATTCGCCGAGATATTCATAACGGTCGCCGAAATAATCGTCGCCCGGCCAAAGCCCCATCTGGCTGTATTCAGGACGCTGCCAGCCGGTAATAAGGTTGATGCCGAAACGCCCGCCGGAAATGGAGTCGATCGTCGTCGCCATGCGCGCGACGATGGCCGGCGGCATGACCAGCGTGGCGGCGGTGCCGAACAGCTTGATCTTGGAGGTGACGGCGGCGAGGCCCGCCATCAGCGTGAAGGATTCCAGATTATAGTCCCAGAACTCGGTCTTGCCGCCGAAGCCGCGCAGCTTGATCATCGACAGCGCAAAGTCGAAACCATATTGCTCCGCCTTCAGCGTGATCGCCTTGTTCAGGTCGAAGCTCGGTTTGTATTGCGGCGCGTTTTCGGAAAGAAGCCACCCATTGTTCCCGATCGGGATAAAAACACCAACTTCCATTTTGCTGTTCCCTTTTTAGCGTCAGGTGTCTCCTGACTTGACAAAAGAGTAGCAGGTTCTGTGCCAGACCAAATAAAATAATTTTATCAAATGGATAAAATTTCGGGAGCGCTTCGAGCCTTGACCAAAAGATAAAAAATTTATCATTTGGTCAAAATATTTGCCTGTTTATTCGGCATAAATGGAATGCGAGAGGGGTAAGAGGGGAGGCTTTCGCAATGGGCCTGAAGTGCGGCAAGGGGCGCTTCACACTCTTCGTCATCCTCGGGCTTGTCCCGAGGATCTATCCACGTTCAGTAAAATCAAACGGTTGCAAATCCTCGGGACAAGCCCGAGGATGACGGCATTGGGCTTTAGAAATTTCGATCAATCGTGGATAGCTCTTAAAAGAGCTATGTCAAAAACTCAACCCAGCCGCTGCTGCGCATAGGCATGAACCGCCCGAAAGGCAGCTTCGGCGCCGGCGACAACCCGCTCTTCCTCTTCGACCGTCAGCGAAACTTCATCGAGCGCGGCAGTGAAAGTGCGCCAGTGCAGGCCGCGCCCTTCCGGAGCACCGGCCAGATGGCGCGCGCCGAATTCTTCGCCAAGACCGAGCTTCGCCGCATCTTTCAGGAGGAAAGCCGCGCCTAGATTGGATCCTTCGACCACGTAAAGCCAGCCCATGGCCTCCGGCAGATCGAATGGCGTTTCGCCGGTAAAGCGCGGCGCTGTGGTTTCGGGAATAGCGTGACCGAGATCGGCAAGGTCCTGCTCGATCATGGAGAGACGACGGCGACCCTTGAGATCGGGTAGCAGGCTATCGAGCGTTGCGTTGGAGAAGAAAGCATCGAGGTCGCGATGGAAAAGATATTGCGTTTCCACGAATTTGCCGAAGTTCTCCCGGCTCTCGAACGGCTTGGCCGCCATGATGAAGGCATCGAGTTCGCCATGCGCACCACGCGTTGCCGCTCTCAGGCGCTTTACGCGGCTCTGCTCGATCTCTTCCACAGGCGCTGACGGCTCCACAATGCTCATGATATTTCCCTTTATCCCACAATCAGATCGCCTGATAAAAATCTTTACTCAAACAGTCAAATTTATTTTTGCATTTATTCACCCACCTTGCCAAGAGGATAGGCCGAGAGCGTGGCGGAAAAGCCGCGTCGGCACGGACCAGTATAACCATCCTGTCACTTTCCCTTCGCAAAACCGCTCTCCAGCCAGAGTTCACAACAAACTCCCTTCATTTTCACCCGGCGAATAATCGTGTTGCAATTAGCTCTTTACAACTAACATGTCAGTATGCCATCAATCTGCAGCCATCTTGGAGGAGCATCTTAATTGACCCAGAAATTCGGCCTTTCGGCAGCCCTGACGACCCCTTTCAAAACTGACGGAACCGTCGATATCCAAGCCATGATCGCCCATGCCCGCCGTTGCCTTGCAAATGGCTGCGACAGCGTCACACTCTTTGGCACCACCGGCGAGGGATGCTCCGTCGGCAGCCGCGAACGGCAGGTCATTCTCTCCCGCTTCATCGAGGCAGGCATTGCACCCTCCCGTCTCGTCACGGGCGTTCTCGTGGATTCCATCGAGGACGCGGCCGAACAATCCGCCGAGGCGTTGAGCGCAGGCGCCCGCAACATTCTTCTCGCCCCGCCCTCCTATTTCAAGAACGTCAGCGATGACGGCCTGTTTGCCTGGTTCTCGGCGGTTTTCGAAAAGATCGGCAAGGGCGCACGCGACATTCTCGTCTACAACATCCCTTCCGTGACCATGGTGACACTGTCGGTGGAACTGGTGGGTCGTCTCAAGAAGGCCTTCCCGGGCATCGTCACCGGTGTGAAGGATTCCTCCGGCAATTGGGCACATACCGAGCGTTTGCTGAAAGAGCACGGCGACCTCGCCATCCTGATTGGCGATGAGCGCGATCTCGCCAAGGGCGTTCGCCTCGGCGGTCAGGGCGCGATATCAGGCGTCGCCAATTTCCTGACGCAGGAAGTGCGCGCCATGGCCGTTGACGGCAAGGACGACCCACGCATCGTCGATCTTGTTGTGGAACTTCTGAAATTCCCGGTTACACCAGCCGTCAAGGTGCTGGTATCACACACGACAGGGGAAAATATCTGGTCTGACGTGCGCGCGCCGCTCGTTGCCATTTCACCGGAGGACCGGCGGCAGATCGAAGGTGCATTTGATGCGCTGTTTCGCAAACAGGCCGCCTGAACAGACCTTGAAGGGTTGAGCATGGACGATACCGGCGAACAGACATTGCGGGAACGGGCGTATGAAAGCTTTACGCATCACCTTCTCTCGCGCGACGTTCGCCCGGGGCAATTCATCTCGCAACGCCGCCTCGTGGAATTGACGGGTCTGCCGCTAGGGGCGATCCGGGAAGCAATTCCACGGCTGGAGGCGGAAGGTCTGATCAAGACCGTGCCGCAGCGCGGGTTGCAGGTCGCCCATATCGACATCAACCTCATCCGCGAAGCGTTCCAGTTCCGTATCTTTCTCGAGAAGGAGGCCGTGGCGCTCTTTACCCGTTCGGCCTCCGACGAGACCATCGCGAAGCTCCTTAAACAGCATCGCGATATCGCCGAAGCGGCTGAAAAGGGCGGTGAATCGCCGGAGCTTGACCAGCACGCACAGCAGGTGGACTGGGGCATGCACGACGCCTTCATCGATAGTCTCGGCAATTCGATCATCTCGAATGCTTACCGGGTCAATTCCATCAAGATGCGCCTCATCAATCAGGAGCGCTTCCGCATTGCCGGCCATGTGAAATCGGTGATGAAGGAACATCTCGCCATTCTCGAAGCCATCGAGAAACGGTCTGTCGAAGACGCCGTGGAGCGGCTGACCGCCCATATCCGCAACGCAAGGGACAGGGCGCTGGCGGTATAGGGCAATTCCGGCAGGAACACAGAGGGTCCTGCGCCGGAATTGCATGAAAATAAGCAACAAGCCGGGGTGAGGAGAATTTCCGGCTAACTGGAGGAGAACAGACATGACGCATTCATTGCTCAACCCCACGCGCCGCGCCTTTCTGGCAGGCACGGCAGCGATCGGCGGCAGCGCGATGCTTGGCATTCGCCCGGCATCGGCGGCGGTGAACTGGAAGAAACACGCCGGCACCACCCTTGAGGTCAATCTCGTCAAAAGCCCGCGCAGCGAAACGCTCATCAAATATCTCGGCGAATTCGAGGAACTGACCGGCATCAAGGTCAATGCCGAAGCAACGCCTGAGCAGCAGCAGCGCCAGAAGGTCGTAATCGAGCTTTCCTCCGGCAAGCCGAGCTTCGATGTGGTGCATCTGAGCTACCACGTTCAGAAGCGCCAGTTCGAAAAAGGCAAGTGGCTTGCCGATATCAGCGGCTTCCTGAAGGACCCGTCGCTCACCGATCCGTCGCTGGTCGAGAAGGATTTCGCCGAGGCCGGCATGCTGTTTGCCAAGGATAGCGACGGCGTGCTGCGCTCGCTGCCCTTCTCGGTGGATTACTGGATCGTCTACTGGAACAAGGAACTCTTTGAAGCCAAGGGCCTGAAATACCCTGAGACCTTCGAGGAACTGGTGACCGCGGCGGAAAAGATCACCGATCCTTCCACTAACACCTATGGTTTCGTCGCCCGCGGCCTGAAGAACGCCAATACCCCGGTCTGGACCTCGCTGATGCTGGGTTACGGCGCAAAGCCGATCGGTGCGGATGGAAAGATCGATACCGAATCCAAGGAAGCGGTGGAAGCGGCAGCGCTCTATCAACGCCTGATGACCAAAGCCGCCCCTCCCGGCGTCTCCGGCTTCAACTGGGCGGAAGCGCAGTCTGCCTTCCTGCAGGGCAAGATCGGCATGTGGTTTGACGGCGTCGGTTTTGCACCGCCGATCGAGAACCCGGAAAAGTCCCGCGTGGTCGGCAAGGTCGGTTACGGCGTCATGCCGAAGGGCCCGGCAACCCAGGCCGCCGGCACCTTCGGCGATGGTCTCGGCGTTCTCGAAGCCAGCAGCAAGAAGGAAGCCGCCTATCTCTTCTGCCAATGGGCGATCTCGCATGAAATGGGCGCGCGCCTGTTGCAGGCCGGTGCGGGCGTTCCGTTCCGCCAGTCCATCCTTGAAGACCAGAAGGTGCGCGAAGGCGTGAAGATGCCGGCCGCCTGGCTGGATGCGGTCGTCGGTTCCGGCAAGGTCTCGCAGCTTGCCCTGCCCGTCATCATTCCGGTCACGGAATTCCGCGACATCTATGGCGTCGGCCTCACCAACATGATCGGCGGCGCAGACCCGGCAGCCGAACTCAAGAAGGCGACGGAACAGTTCGCACCCGTTCTGGCGCGTAGCGAGGGATAATGGCCTCCGTGAGCATCGAAAACACCAAAACAGGCGTCAGTCGCAAGGAAGGGAGCAGGCCGGCAAGGCTTGCCCCCAACTACTGGCCCTTCGTCATACCGGCACTTGTCGTCATCTCGGCGGTGATCGTTTTTCCATGGGTCTTTACACTATGGATGAGCGCGCATCGCTGGACGCTCGGACAGGAGCAGAGCTTTATCGGTTTCGAGAACTACATCCGGCTCGCAAGTGACGGACGCTTCTGGGAATCGCTTTGGCACACGCTCATCTATACCGTGCTGTCGGTCGTCGCCCCGCTGTTCCTCGGAACATTGGCGGCGCTGGTTTTCGATGCGCAGTTTCCGCTGCGCGGTTTTCTGCGCGGCGTCTTCGTGATGCCGATGATGGCGACCCCGGTCGCCATCGCCCTCGTCTGGACCATGATGTTCCACCCGCAGCTTGGCGTCCTGAACTATCTGCTCTCCTTCATCGGCATCGGCCCGCTGGAATGGATTTACAACCAGTCCACCGTCATCCCCTCGCTGGTGCTGGTGGAAACCTGGCAATGGACGCCGCTGGTCATGCTGATCGTGCTCGGTGGTCTCGCTGCCGTGCCGCGCGAACCTTATGAGAGCGCCGAAATCGACGGCGCCAACGCCTGGCAGAAGTTCCGCTACCTCACCATGCCGATGATTGCGCCATTTCTGATGATCGCCGTCATCATCCGCTCCATCGATGCCGTCAAGAGCTTCGACATCATCTATGCGATGACTCAAGGCGGGCCCGGCACGGCGTCTGAAACCATCAACATCTATCTCTACAACACGGCATTCGCCTATTACGACATCGGTTACGGCTCGGCCATGGCCGTCGTCTTCTTCATCATCATCGTGGCGCTCTCCTTCGTGCTTCTGATGGTGCGCCAGCGCTCGCAATGGAACGAGATGGAGGATCGCTGATGTCTGCAAAAATCCTGAAACGCAAGACGCTTGATCGCATCGGCCTGTTCTTCGTGGCGCTGGTGATGATCTCGCCGGTCATCCTGTTCTTCATGTGGATGATCTCGCTGTCGCTGAAATATGAAATCGACAACGGCGCCTACCCGCCAATACTCATTCCCGAACGTTTCGCCTGGTCGAATTATGTGAAGGTGTTCGAGGAGAATAATTTCTTCCTCTATTTCTGGAATTCGGTCCTCGTCACCGGTGCGGCCACCATTCTGGCGCTTGTCATCGGCGTGCCCGCCGGCTACGGCATCGCAAGGCTGAAGGCGGAAAAATCCGCCGTCGTCATCATGATCGCCCGCATGACGCCTGGCCTTTCCTTCCTCATTCCGCTGTTCCTGCTGTTCCAATGGCTGAACCTGCTCGGCACACTCTGGCCGCAGATCATCATCCATCTTGTCGTGACGGTGCCTATCGTCGTCTGGATCATGATCGGTTATTTCGAAACCACACCGAAGGAGCTGGAAGAAGCCGCAAGCATCGACGGCGCATCCTCCTGGCAGGTGTTCAGGCTGGTGGCGCTGCCGATTGCCAAGCCCGGCATCGTCGTTTCCTTCATCCTCGCGGTCATCTTCTCATGGAACAACTTCGTGTTCGGCATCGTGCTGGCCAGCCGTGAAACGCGCACCCTGCCGGTCGCGGTCTACAACATGCTCTCCTTTGAACAGGTGAGCTGGGGACCGCTTGCCGCAGCCGCGTTGATTGTGACGCTGCCGGTGCTGCTGCTCACCATGTTCGCACAGAAACAGATCGTGGCGGGCCTGACCGCCGGCGCCGTCAAGGGCGGCTGAACCAACAATTTAAATACGGGAACCTGCACATGGCACCGGTCAATATTCTAAACGTCCAGAAGCGCTTCGGCGCGGTCAACATCATCCACGGCATCGATATCGACATCAAGGACGGCGAATTCGTCGTGCTCGTCGGCCCTTCCGGCTGCGGCAAATCCACCCTGCTGCGCATGATTGCGGGGCTGGAAGAGCTGAGCGACGGCGAAATCCACATCGGCGCGCGCGAGGTCAGCAACCTGCCCGCCCGTGACCGCGATATAGCCATGGTGTTCCAGAACTACGCCCTTTATCCGCACATGACGGTGAAGGATAATATGGGCTTCGCGCTGAAGCTGAAGAAGGTGAGCGCCGAGGAAACCAAGGCCAAGGTCGACAGGGCCGCCGCCATTCTGGGGCTGGAGAAGCTGCTTGATCGCTACCCGCGCCAGCTTTCCGGCGGCCAGCGCCAGCGTGTCGCCATGGGCCGTGCGCTGGTGCGCGATCCGCAGGTCTTCCTGTTCGACGAACCGCTCTCCAACCTTGACGCCAAGCTGCGCGTGCAGATGCGCGGCGAGATCAAGGCCATGCACCAGCGCATCGGCACCACCACCATCTACGTCACCCACGACCAGGTGGAAGCCATGACCATGGCCGACAAGATTGTGGTCTTGCATGACGGCGTTATCGAACAGATCGGCGCGCCGCTCGAGCTTTACGACCGCCCGGCCAACCTTTTCGTCGCCGGTTTCATCGGTTCGCCCGCCATGAACTTCATTCGTGGCCGCGTTGAAGAAGGCGTGTTCCGCACGGTGAAGGGCCTCAGCCTTCCCCTGCCCGCCAACGCCGATATCGCCGCACTGGGCGGCCGCGACCTCGTCTACGGCGTGCGCCCGGAACATATCCGCGCGGCAAGCGGCGGCATCGAAGGCCGGGTTGAACTGGTCGAAGGCACCGGCTCGGAAATCTACGCCAAGCTGAACTGCAAGGGCGACGAGATCGCCTGCCTGTTCCGCGAACGGCTGGACGTGCGGTTCGGCGATACGATCCATATCGCCATCGACCCGGAAATGGTGCATCTCTTCGATAAGGCAAACGGCAAGCGCATCTGAGAACTGAGAAGGGTGACGGGCATGGACAGCGAACACGAGAGCCGCAGGCATGTGCTGTGCGTGGGCGCCGCCGTGCTCGACACCCTTTTTCGTGTGCACGAGATGCCGAAGGGCGAAGGCAAGGTCCTGCCCTATGAGATGCTGCAGATTGCCGAAGGCATGGCGTCGAGCGCAGCCTATGCCGTGCACCGCATGGGCGGCCGCGCCAGCCTTTGGGGTGCTGTGGGTGACGACGAGACCGGCACCCGCATCCTGCGCGACCTCGCCGAAAGCGGCATCGACACCACAGGCATGACGGTCGCCGCCGGCGCACGCTCCGCACTCTCGACAATCATCATCGATGATCGCGGCGAGCGGCTGATAGTGCCTTTCTACGATCACAGGCTGCACGAAAAGAAGCGCTCCTGCACGCCGGCGGACCTCGCCGCTTTCGACGCCGTTCTGGTGGATGTGCGCTGGCCGGAACTGGCGCTCGATGTTTTGACGGTGGCACGCGCCCTCGGCAAACCCGCCATTCTGGATGGTGATGTCGCGCCCGTCGAAACCCTTGAGAAGCTTGCACCTGCCGCAACCCACATTGTATTTTCCGAACCCGCCGCCACCCGGCTGACGGGGCTTGAGGTCGTGGAAGCCATGCTGCCGGTGCTGCACGCCCGCTATCCGCAAACCTTTATCGCGGTCACCGCCGGACCGGCTGGCTGCTACTGGACGGAAGCCGGCGATCCGACCGTGCATTTTCAGGAAACGATGCAGGTCAAGGCGGTTGATACGCTGGCGGCAGGTGACATTTTCCACGGCACCTTTGCGCTTGCGATCGCCGAAGGCATGGAAAGCCGCGCGGCCATCCGGCTCTCCTCCGTTGCCGCCGCACTCAAATGCACCGTCTTCGGCGGCCGCATCGGCGCACCCGCACGTAAAGAGGCGGAGGTCACGATGCGGGAATGGCTGGGAAATGAAGTCGGAGCAGTCCAACGCGCCTCCTGAGCGCATCCATTGCCCGCATAAAACTATTCCATTTTTGCGATGCCGTTTCCCGGCGAACTAGGCTAACGTCAAGTCAGAGCAAAGCTTTTCGTAAGCCGCGCTTGTTCCACCTTGAGCCTGCATTCCGCAAAAGTGATCGCCCGATGCATCAGACGACCCGCCCGAGACTGCGCGATATCGGCTTGCCGCCCGGCCATTTCGAGACCGGCCCGCTCAATGCCATCACCGATGTCAAAGGCGTGACCATCGGCCATTCGACCCTGCTTGAAGGCGAGACGATCCGCACCGGCGCAACCGCGATCCTGCCGCATGACGGCAATATTTTTCAGGACAAGGTGCCCGCCGCCTTCGCCGTCTATAACGGCTTCGGCAAATTTGCGGGCTCGACCCAGATCGAGGAACTCGGCGAACTCGAAACGCCTGTCATCCTCACCAATACGCTTGCAACCGGCCGGGCAATCGAGGCGATCAACCTCCATACGCTTTCGCAGCCGGGTAATGAAAAAGTGGTGTCCATCAACGCGGTCGTCGGAGAGACCAACGATTCTCGCCTCAACGACATCCGCGCCGGACGTCCGACCGTCGAGGAAATTTCGGCCGCGCTGAGAAACGCTGCCACGGGCCCGGTGGCCGAGGGTGGCGTTGGAGCCGGAACGGGCACGGTGGCCTTCGGCATGAAAGGCGGCATCGGAACTGCATCCCGCATCGCCAGCATCGCGGGGGAGACCTATACGCTCGGCGTTCTCGTGCAGTCCAATTACGGCGGCCATCTGCTGGTCTGCGGCAAGCCCTATGTCAGCCCTGATCACAAAGACAAGGACGGCTCCATCGTCATCGTGGTTGCAACCGATGCGCCGCTGTCGTCACGCAATCTGAAGCGCCTGGCCGCCAGAAGCTTTGGTGGGCTGGCCCGCACCGGCGCTGCACTCAGCAACGGCTCCGGCGATTATGCCCTGGCATTTTCCACCGACGAGCACCTTCGCCGCACGCCCGCACGCCGCAAGGCCGTCACAGACTATCCCGAGCTTTCCAACGATGCGATCTCGCCGCTCTTCGAAGCCGCAATAGAGGCGACCGAGGAGGCGATCCTCAACTCGCTCTGCACGGCCACAACGACATCAGGTTTCAATGCCGGCACCGGCAAGGCCGCAACGGTCGAGGCCATTTCCATCGACGCCCTTAAAACCCTTCTTTCAGCCTGACTTTTCCAGACGGAGTTTTCATGACTAGCCAATCCGGTCGCATCGTTTACCTCAACGGCGAATTCCTGCCCGAGGCGGACGCCCGCCTTTCCATCTTCGACCGCGGTTTCCTGTTCGGCGACGGCATTTATGAAGTCACCTCCGTTCTCGAAGGCAAGCTGATCGACAGCGACCTGCATATGACCAGGCTGGAGCGCAGCGCCCGCGAAATCGACGTGGCCCTGCCGGTCACGACGAAGGAAATCGTTGAGGCCGAACGCCGCCTGATCGCCGACAACAACCTCGTCGAAGGCATGATCTACCTGCAGCTGACGCGTGGTGCGGAAGACCGCAACTTCCTGTTCTCCGCTGATATCAAGCCGACGCTTGTCATGTTCACGCAGGCCAAGAAGCTAATCGGCACCCCGGTCGAAGAGGCAGGCATCGCCGTCAAATCCGTTCCCGACCAGCGCTGGGAACGCCGCGACATCAAGACCGTCTGCTTGCTGCCGCAGGTCATGGCAAAACGCATCGCCAAGGCAGAAGGCTGTGACGAGGCCTGGATGATCGAGGATGGTTTCGTGACCGAAGGCGCTTCCTCGACCGCTTACATCGTCACCGCCGATAAAAAGATCATCACCCGCGGCAACAGCAACAAGACCCTGCCCGGCTGCACCCGCCTTGCCGCCCTGCAGCTGGCCAAGGAAGCCGGCTTCACGCTGGAAGAGCGGCCTTTCACGCTGGAAGAGGCGATGAACGCCGATGAAGCCTGCCTGACCAGCGCCTCCAACTTCGTGGTTTCCGTAACGAAGATCGACGGCAAGCCGGTGGGTGATGGCAAGCCCGGCCCGATGGTGAGCCGCCTGCGCGCCCTCTACCTCGAAAACGCCCGCCGCACGGCGATCTGATCGAAAGCGTTTTGTTTGTCGCATTTCCGGAAGGAAAACCGGGGTCCACTTTTCCTGGAAATGCTCTAACCCTCGAGAACCGCCCAGATGCGCTCGACCACGGGCCGGCGGTTCTCCTTCGAACGATAGAGCCTGATATCGACGGCGATATCGAAGGTGGGATCGGCGGCGCGAACCAGCGTGCCGCTATCCAGCTCGTGCCGCATCAGGCTTTCCGGCACCCAGGCGACACCCCAGCCCGCCATCGCCATGGCTTTCAGCCCCACCGACATGCTGCCCTCATGCACCCGCTCGAACTGCGGCAGGCGCGCGCTCAGGAGATCGCGCAGCAAAGGCCCGAAGAAAGAGGCCTTTTCATAATCCAGATAGGCAAAGGGTTTTCGCGCATTTTCCACCAGCGCATGCAACGGCGAACCATCTTTCGCCGGCGCGGAAACGGGAATGATGTTTTCCGCACCCAGCACGCGGAACTCGAAGGTCTGCGCATCAAGCAGCATCGGCACTTCGGGATGGGCATAGGTCAGAAGGAAATCGCTTTGCCCATCCACCAGCGAATTAAGGTTTTCCTCCATGCTGCCGGAATCGGGGCGCAATACTGAAAATAGCGGCCCGGCCGTCTCATTCACCCGTTTCAGCCAGTCGGGAAAGAAGGTGAAGGACAGGGTATGAAGGGCCGTCAGCCGAACGGTCCTGGCATCCGCACCCTCCTCCTGAAGAAGCGTGCGCCGGGCATGGTAAAGCTGTTTCAGCGTCTCCTGCGCCACCGGCACGAACTTCACGCCTGCCTCGGTCAGCCGCGACGGATAAGAAGCGCGGTCAACCAGCGTCGCCCCAACCCAGGCTTCAAGCTGCTTGATACGCCGGCTGAAGGCGGATTGCGTGACATGCCGCTCTTCCGCCGCCTTCGAAAAATTGAGCGTTCCGGCCAGCGCCAGGAAATCCTCGAGCCATTTGACTTCCAAGGGCCTGTTCTCCCACAAAGATGTCGTCCCGGCCTTCAACCGGAACATGGGGTCTTTATTAGGAGCAATAAGGGCTGATTGAAACCCTTTTAGGAAGGCCGAAAATGCGGATAAACGGCCACGAAACTCTCTTCCGTCATCCTCCGGCCTGACCCGAGGATGACGTCAAGTTTGCGGGACGCGATGGGGATCGGTTTCAGACCGTTAGCGGGCCTCTGGAATATTCGATCATCCGCGCGCGGCTGGAAACCAGCTCGATCCGGTTATCGCCCAGACGATTGAGACAGACACGCTTCGTCCATGGCCCGTCAATCAGCGTGAAAAGGAAACGGCCATTGCCGAGCGCCTTCAGAGGCATGCTGCGACGCGTCGGGCCGATGCCCATGGTCAGCGAGGAACCGCTGATCGTGAATTCGGCTCCCTCATCCGAGCGCCACGACCCCGAGAGATCATCGGCCACGACTTGGTCGCCCACCGGCAGGAAACGGCGGGCGGCGTGGCCTGCCTCACCGACGATCGCATCGCCTTCAAGCTTGAGACGCATTGGCGAAGATGCGGAGCGCGACGACACCCAGCCTTCGGCATCTTCATAAAGCGTGTCGTCGCCATCGATGAAAGTCGATGTGCTGCCTTTGATCTCCAGCCACCACGGTCCGCTTTCGGTAACATAGAGGCCTTCCGGCAGGCTGGCGGCGGGTTTGGGCAGCGGCAGGCCGGTCAAAGCCGCCATGCTTTCCAGCGCGATCTTGAAGCCGTTGGTATCCTCGCGATTGGACACCACAACGAAGCCTGTACCGTTTTCCGGATCGAGCAGGAAGTAAGTCTTATATCCCGGATGCGAACCGCCGTGACCGACGAAGCGCCGTTCGCCGAGGTGGGACCAGCGCAGGCCGAGGCCATATTCGCTCATCCGTCCATCGGCGAGTGGCCGCTCAGTGGAAAGTCCGTCCAGAACACCCGCAAAGCTGCCCTCGCCGCGCATCAGGCCCTGCAGCCAGCGGGTCAGTGCTTCCGCGCTACCGGCAAGGCTGCCGGAAGCGGAAATATGCAGGCCGGCCGCCGAAAGCTGCCAATTGCTTTCCGCCTTCCAGTAGCCGGGTACCAATTCATCGACCGGATCGTTCCAGACATCCGGCGCCTTCAGGAAAACGCCGAACGGGCGGGCAATTTGCGCCTGCACGAAATCGTCGAAACGGAAACCGTGGCGCTCCAGCGCCGCTTCCACCAGACGATAGCCGGTATTCGAATAGGAAACCTCGCTGCCGGCATCGAAGTTCAGCCGGGTCAGCCGCGCCAGATAGTCGAGAAGCGGACCGGCCTTCGTTTCGGTGTAGACGGAAAGGCCAAGCAGAGAGAGGCATTCGCGCGTATCCGGCAGGCCGCCGCTCATATCCAGCGCCTGCCCGACAGTGACGTCGCGGAGCGGCGATTGCAGCTCGGGCAGATGCTTGCCGAGCGGATCGTCAAGCCCGATCATGTCGGAATGGGCAAGCACCATGGCGCAGAAGGCATGTTTGGTGACGGAGGCATAACGCACTACGCTTTTCGGCGTGAATGGCGCAAAGGTCGAGAGGCTCTCGACACCGCCGGCATGGGCGAAGCGGATGCCCCCGAGATCAAAACCAATAACCGCCCCGCCCGGCTCGTTGCCCGCCCATTGCGAGACAAAGCTCTCGGCAAGCGTTGAAGCGGCGTTCCAGTCGAGTTGCTGTGACATTGTTCGGTCTCGTGTCTTTGTTTCGACGCCGATAACCTCGACGTCACCACTTGTTTCTTCTCCCCGCCGGGGAGAAGGTGGCCCGAAGGGTCGGATGAGGGGGCGACGTTGCCGGATTCGGAGAGCTTGCCCCTCATCCCGCTGCCGCGACCTTCTCCCCGGCGGGGAGAAGAAGAGAGCCGCGCCCGCTCAATCTGTGCGCAACGCAGGCTAGGGGCTGCCCCTCAGGCCGGCTCTTCCAGCCGGATGCTCAGGCTGCGCAGCTCTTCCGTATGCGGATGTTTGATACGGCCCTCGCGCAGATCGCCCGCGCTCAGCTGCTCGACCATTTCACCGTTCAGCATCACGCCCACCTGCGGGCAGAGATGCGCGATGACCGCCAGATTGTGGCTGACGAGGATATAGGTGAGGTTGCGCGCCGCACGCAGGTCCTGCAACAGGTTCAGGATTTCCGCCTGCACCGAAACGTCGAGCGCCGAAGTCGGCTCATCGAGCAGCAGAACCTGCGGATCGGCAATCAGGGCACGCGCAATCGCCACACGCTGGCGCTGGCCGCCGGAAAGCTGGTGCGGGTAACGGAAACGCACCGCCTGCGGCAGAGCCACATCCGTTAGCGCCTGCTGGATGCGTTTTTCGATATTGTCCATGCCGTGCACCAGCGGCAATTCGCTGAGAATGCGGTCGATGGTCTGGCGCGGATGCAACGACCCGTAAGGGTCTTGAAACACCATCTGCACCTGCCGGAAGAATTCCGGCGTGCGCTTCAGCGGCGCATCCTTGCCGGCAAAGGCGATGCGGCCTTCCCAGCTCTCATTAAGGCCGGCCATGGCGCGCAGGATAGTGGACTTGCCCGAGCCGCTTTCGCCGACGATGCCGAAGCTGCCGCCCTTTTCTACCGAAAAGGACACGCCCTTCACCACTTCACGGTCGCCGAACTTGATACGGAGATTATCGACGTCGATCATTGGCTGGACCACGCTGCATCACGGTTAAGGACGGGAAGACGCTCGCGCGGATGCGTCAGCGAGGGAATGCAGTTCAAGAGACCCTTGGTGTAAGGATGCTGGGCTTTCAGGAGTTCGGAAGCCTTCAGTTCCTCCATCACCCGGCCGGAATACATGACAGCCACGCGGTCGCAGAAATGCGAGACGAGCGGCAGATCATGGCTGATGAGGATGAGGCCCATGCCGCGTTCCGATACCAGCTCCTCGATCAGCCGCAGGATTTCCGCCTGCACCGTGGCGTCGAGAGCGCTGGTCGGTTCGTCGGCAATCAGCAGCTCGGGATCGGGCGCCAGCATCATGGCGATCATGACACGCTGGCCCATGCCGCCGGAAACCTCATGCGCGTAGGACGAGGCGACCTGGCGCGGATTGCGGATCTTCACCTGATCGAGCAGCGCGATGGCCGCTTCCATGGCCGCACGCTTGCTGCCGCCCTTGTGGGCGCGCCAGGCTTCCGCGATCTGCGCGCCCATGGTCTTGACCGGGTTCAGCGAATATTTCGGATCTTGAAGGATGAAACCCGCCCGTTTACCCCGGATCTGGCGCATCTGCTTTTCGCTGGCGGAAAGCACGTCGATACCGTCAAAGGAGAGCTTGTCGGCCCTGATATCGGCATTGGAGGGCAGGAGCTTCATCAGCGCGCGCGCCGTGAGGCTCTTGCCCGAACCGGATTCACCGACGATGCCGAGCTTTTCGGTTCCAAGCTTCATGGAAACACCGCGCACCGCCTCGAAACGGCTAGTGCGAGTCTGGAAAGCGATCTTCAGATTTTCGATTTCGACCAGCATGGCTCAATGTCCCTTCGGGTCGAGCACGTCGCGCAGGCCATCACCAAGGAAGTTGAAGGCGAGCGAAACGAGGAAGATGGCAATGCCCGGAATGGTGGCGACCCACCATTGTTCGAAGATGAAGCGCTTTGCAGTCGCAATCATCGCGCCCCACTCCGGCGAAGGCGGCTGTGCGCCCATGCCGAGGAAGCCGAGGCTGGCGGCGGTGATGATGATCGAGCTCATGTCGAGCGTGATGCGCACGATAAGGCTCGGCACGCAGAGCGGCGCGATGTGACGGGCGATGATGCGCCAGGCGGAAGCGCCTGTCAGCCGGTAGGCCGCGACGAAGTCGCTGCCGCGCACCGTCATGGTTTCGGCGCGCGCCAGACGCGCATAGGGCGGCCAGGCGGTAAGCGCGATGGCGAGAATGGCGCTTTCGACGCCGGGCTTCAGCGCCGCGACAAAGGCCAGCGCCAGAATGAGGCGCGGGAAAGCCAGGAACACGTCCGTCACCCGCATCAGCACCGTATCGACGATGCCGCCGAAATAACCGGCGATGCAGCCGATGGCGAGACCGATCGGCGCAACCAGAACAACGACGGCGATGACCATGCCGAGCGTGACGCGGCCGCCATAGAGAATGCGCGAGAGAATGTCGCGACCCAATTCATCGGTGCCGAACCAGTGTTCCGCGCTCGGAAATGCCAGACGGTTGCCGAGGTTCTGCGTTGCCGGATCATAGGGCGCGAGCCACGGCGCCAGCAGCGACAGCGCGATGAAGAGGACGATGATGGTCAGACCGACCACCGCCAGCGGGTTGGACTTGAGGTTCAGCCAGATGCGGTACCGGTTTCCCCAGGCAGCCTGGCTGCGGGAATGCGGCGTCTCATCCAGAGCCCAGTTTCTGAAATTAGCTAACATCATCGAACGCGAGGATCCATAACTCTGTAAAGCACGTCTGCGAGCAGGTTGAGGGCGACATAGATGAAGCCGATCAACAGGGTTGCTCCGACGACCGGGTTCATGTCCGCGTTCATGAGCGAGACAGTGAGATATTGGCCAAGGCCCGGCCAGCTGAACACGGTTTCCGTCACCACCGCACCTTCGAGAAGGCCGGCATAGGTGAGGGCGAGAACCGTGATGAGCTGCACGGCGACCGTGGGAAAGGCATGGCCCCAGATCACGGTCATGGCGGACAAGCCCTTGGCGCGGGCGGTGATGACATATTCACCCTTCAGCGCATCGATCATGAAGGCGCGCGTCATGCGGGTGATATAGGCCATGCTGAAATAGGCGAGAATGCAGACGGGCTGCACCATATGGGCGATGGCGTCGTAAAAGGCGTCCCAGTCACCCGCAAGCAGCGTGTCGACCGTCATCAGGCCGGTGACCGGCGAGATCATGCCGTCATAGATGATATCCTGTCGGCCCGGTCCGGGTGCAACGCCAAGCGTGGCGTAAAAGACGAGCAGCGAAATCAGCGCCAGCATGAAGACCGGCACGGAATGACCTGCAAGGCAGACGACGCGGATGACCTGGTCGGTCACCTTGCCCTGCTTCACGGCGGCCCAGACGCCGAGCGGAATGCCGATCAGCGCAGCAAGGATGAGGGCTGCGGTGGCAAGTTCGAAAGTGGCGGGGAAGACGCGCTTGATGTCGATCCAGACCGGATTGCGGGTCAGGATGGAATTGCCGAAATCGCCGTGCAGAACCTGCGAGACATAATGGAAGAACTGCACGACCAGCGGCTGGTCGAGGCCCATTTCCGCACGCACGCGCACGATGACGTCTTCAGGCGCATTGTCGCCGACCGCCGCGATGACGGGATCGACGGGCATGACGCGCCCGATCATGAAGGTGATGACCATCAAACCGAACAGCGTCAGGAAGACGCTGCTCAGTATCGACGATATGCTTTTGACGCGCTTGTTCAATGTCACGCTTTCTTCGCATCGTGGTAGGAATTGCCCTCGGAGAGAACGCCGAGTTCGAAACCGGAAACGCCCTTACGGAAGGCAGCCGTTTTCGTCGTCTGGAACATGAAGACGAACGGGCTGTTCTGCATGTGCTCGCGCTGCAGGGCTTCATAAAGCTCCACGCGCTTTGCCGGATCCTTCTCGTCGCGGGCGGCTTCCGCCTTGGCGGCGAACTCGTCGTTCTTGAAGCGCGAACGCCACAGGAACGGCTTGGACTTGGCGTCGTCGCCATTGTCCTTGTTGATGTTGAAGACATCGGCGTTGGAATGCGGATCGAAATAATCCGTACCCCATGCGGAAAGCGCCATCTGATGCTCGCGGGCGCGCATCTTGGTCAGAACCTGACGGTTCTCGGCCGACTGCAGGCGAACCTTGATGCCGATATCGGCAAGGTTTGCCTGGATCGCCTGCGCCAGATCCGGGTAGGGCTGGGCGGAGTAATGATCCATGGTGATCTCGAAACCGTCGGCAAGGCCGGCCTCCGCCATCAGCGCCTTGGCCTTTTCGACATCGCGCTGGAACGGCGTGTCATCGACGGCGCCGGGGAAGCCTTCCGGCTCGAAGCTCTGGTGAACCTTGTGGGACAGCGGCACGATGTTTTCCTGCATGCCCTTGTAGTCCAGCGCCCACTTGATGGCCTGCCAGACCTGCGGCTTGGCAAGGTTCTCATTGCCCTGATTGAGCGAGATCAGTACCAGCGAGGCGATGCTCTTGCGATCCAGTTCGATGTTCGCGTCGTTCTGGGCGCTGCGCAGCTGTTCCGAGGTGAGGTCGCGGGCAATGTCGATATCGCCCTTCTGCAGCATCAGAAGCTGGGAAGACGGATCGGTGACGTGGCGCAGGATGATGCGCTTGATGTTGCCCTTGTAAGGGCCGTTGGGATTGACGGTCAGCGCGACGCTTTCGCTCGGCTTCCAGGCCTGCAGGACAAAGTCGCCGGAACCGGCGCTGTTCTTCTGCAGCCAGCCATTGCCGAGGTCTTCGCCCGAAGCATTGGCGAGAACCGCCTTCTTTTCGACGATCGCGCCGATATTGGCGGAGAGGCAATACAGCAGGAAGGAGATGGCGGTCGGCTTCGCGGTCGTCAGCTTCACCGTCTTGTCGTCAGCGGCAACGATGGTCGTCTCGGCATTCTCAGGCGTGAAGCCGAACTGGCTGATGATGAAGGCCGGGCTCTTGTTCATCTTGATGGCGCGCTGCAGCGAGAAGGCAACGTCTTCCGCCGTGACTTTCGCGCCGCTGGAGAAGGTGGCTTCGTCACCGATCACGAAGGTGAAGACCTTGCTGTCAGCGTCAGCTTCCCAGGATTTCGCGATGACGGGATCGACCTTGGTGGAATCTTCGCGGTTTGCACGCACCAGCTTCTGGTACATGTTGGAGATGATTTCACCGCCGACGGCTTCGAAACCTTCATGCGGATCAAGGCTCGTCATATTGTCCAGCTGCTGGGCGACCACCAGAATATCCTTGGGCGTCGCGGCAAAGGCCGGAATGCGCGCATAGGACAGGAACGGAACGGCAGCGCCGGCAATCAGCAGGTTGCGTCTTGAAATCATCGAAAATCCCCTTTCGGACCTTATTTTTCGGAAACGGTGTGGGTTTGCCCCAATCCAGTCATTTTTTTTATGTTTTCCCGCGATTACCACGAGCAAACGAGGCCCGACCAATTCCAAATTTGGCAGAGCCTATGCACGGATTGCATTTGCTCCCGCCTTGACCTTTCCTCTACCAATTCCCAAAAGTCTGAATAGGTGCGCCCGCGCCCTCCCCCTATCCAAAGGTGAATGACCATGACCGATCAAAAAACCGTACCCGTCTTCGACGGCCACAACGACGTGCTTCTGCGGTTATGGCGATCGGGCAACGCCTCTCCCGAAACGCTTCTCATCGAAGGGGATACTGTCGGCCACATCGATCTTCCGCGCGCGAAAAAAGGCGGCCTCGCCGGCGGTCTCTGCGCCGCCTATGTGCCTTCACCCAGCATGGACAAGGACGCTAACGGCGACTATCCGACCCCCGCCGAGGCGGATGCGCTAAAGGCGACGCTCGCCATGGCCGCTCTTTTGTTCCGCGCCGAGAAACAGTCTGCAGGCGCGCTCAAGGTCTGCCGCACGGCCGCCGATATCCGCGACGCCATGGCGAAAGGCGCTTTCGCCTCCGTCTTCCATATCGAGGGCGCGGAAGCGATCGCTGCTGATCTGGATGCGCTCTACGTTCTCCACGAAGCGGGCCTTCGCACGCTTGGACCGGTCTGGAGCCGCCCGAATATCTTCGCTTACGGCGTGCCCTTCCGTTTCCCCTCGACGCCGGATATCGGCCCCGGCCTGACGGAGGCCGGCAAGCGGCTGATAAAGACCTGCAACGAACTGAAGATCATGGTCGACCTGTCGCATATGAACGAGCAGGGCTTCTGGGATATAGCGAAGATATCAGATGCACCGCTGGTGGCATCCCATTCCAACGCTTATGCGCTCTGCAATCACAGCCGTAACCTGACGGATCGTCAGCTGGACGCCATCCGTGACACGGGTGGTCTCGCCGGCATCAATTTCGGCGTTCTGTTCCTGCGGCAGGACGGCGTGAAGAACCCGAATACCGACCTGAACGAACTGGTGCGCCACGTGGACTATATCGTCAACCGCATCGGCATCGATCACGTCGCACTCGGTTCGGATTTCGACGGCACCACCATTCCCGCCGCCATGAAGGACGCGGCCGACCTGCAATTGCTGGTCCAGGCCCTGCGCAATGGTGGTTATGACGACGAGGCGCTTGCCAAGATCTGCCACGGCAACTGGATCCGCGTGCTCGAAAAAACCTGGGGCGCATAAGACTTAGCGTCAAATCCGTCTCCGGCGCAGAACGCCGGAGACGTGAAGCGGCAGGCCCTTAAGCCTTTGCCGCTTTTTTCTTGCCGCTCGCCCGGAAGGCCAGAAGCCCGGCGACGACACCAATCATCGCCCATTTCATCGGCAGCACATCCGCCGTCTCGCTGCGGATCGGCAAAACGGTCACGGTGCCCGGACGGGATTCGTAACCCATCTGCCCCTTTGCCTTGGCCTCCGCGATCTGCTGCGGCGAAACGACCCATTCGGCACCGCGCATCTTATCCACCGCCATGTATCCGCCCCCGGCCACGAGGGCGACGACGAGCGAAACGACTATTCTTGCGGGCATGTTCATTGGCATCTCCTTCAATCGAAAGGAGCGTGTAGTCGCATCAAACGGCACCACCAAGCAACCGCAACGGTCAATTTGCCGCCTTTCGGAACAATCCGGCAAATCATGCATTCCATAGTTGCATTTCCGCTCTAGACTTGGCGAAATTCGTGCATGATGCGACACAAACTTCACATCGACACTTCATGCTTTTCTGCTAATCACATTTCCGCAACAGAAACGAATTAGCGACACAATCCTATGGTTCGCCAACAGGAACGGGCGCTGGGCAAAGTAAATGGCAGACAAGAGCGAAATTACACAGACCGATGTTACTGAATCCGCGGTTGAAAGCTTTTTTGCCAGAAACCGTCCTTATCTGACCGCGATTGCCATCACGCTGGTCTTCGTGATGATGACCTTCGCCATTTATCACCTGACCTCCGAAGTCCGTTATGACGACGTCATCGATGCGCTGACGCAGACTTCGGCTTCGGCGGTGCTGCTCGCCATCGTTTTCACCGCGCTCAGCTTTCTGGCGCTGATATTCTATGACGCCAATGCGATCGAATATATCGGCCGCAAACTGCCCTTTCCGCCCATGGCGGCAACAGCCTTCGCGGCCTATGCCATAGGCAATACTGCCGGTTTCGGTCCCTTGAGCGGTGGCGCCATCCGCTTTCGCGCCTATTCGCGGCTGGGTCTGTCGCCCGGCGAAATCGCCCGCGTCATCGCCTTCGTCACACTGTCCTTCGGGCTTGGCCTGCTTTCGGTCAGCGCCATCTCCACCTTCATCGTTGCACCGCGCATCGCCGCCATCATCGGCGTTGATGCCGTCATCCTCAGAGGTGCGGCGCTCGCCGTCATCGCGGTTCTCGCGGTGGCGGCCTATATCGGGCGTAACGGGCACGCGATCCGGCTCGGCAAATGGCGCCTGCGCCTGCCCGACAGCCGAACCTCTTCCCGCCAGTTCCTCGTCTCCGCCTTCGATATAGCCGCCTCCGCCTCCGTGCTTTATGTCCTCCTGCCCGACACGCATCTCGGCTGGCCGACATTTTTTGCAATCTACGCCACCGCGGTCGGCCTCGGCGTCCTCAGCCATGTACCAGCCGGTCTTGGCGTCTTCGAAACCGTGATGGTCGCGGGGCTTGGCAACGCCATCAGCGTCGACCAGCTGCTCGGAAGCCTCGTTCTCTACCGCGTGATCTATCACGTCCTGCCGCTTGTGGTGGCCATTCTGGTCATGCTCGTCTCGGAGATGAAGCAGTTCGCGGCAAAGCCTGTTGTCTCCGATATCAGCCAGCTTGCCGTCAGGCTCGCGCCGCCGCTGTTATCGACCTTCGCGATGATCCTCGGCACCATGCTGATCTTCTCGAGCGTGACGCCGACACCCGACAGCAATCTGGATTTCCTGTCCAATTTCGTGCCGCTGCCGATTGTTGAGGCGGCGCATTTTCTCACCAGCATTCTCGGTCTCGTGCTAGTCGTCGCCTCGCGCGGCCTCGGGCAGCGGCTGGATGGCGCCTGGTGGATTGCGCTGGTCGCCGCCTCGCTGGCGCTGGTTCTCTCCCTCCTCAAGGCCATTGCAGTCTTCGAAGCCGCCATTCTCGGCGTCTTCATCGCGGCCCTTTCCGTCAATATGCGCAGCTTCAACCGCCATGCCTCGCTGGTGAAACAGGCGCTGGGCCCAAGCTGGCTCGCCGCCATGGCCGTCATTATTGCCGGCGCAGCGACAATCCTGCTCTTCGTCTACCGCGACACGGATTACAGCCAGACATTATGGTGGCAGTTCGAATTCTCAGAGGAAGCGCCGCGCGGATTGCGCGCCCTTTTAGGCCTCGTGCTTGCGTCCTCCACCATCGCCATTTTCAGCCTGATGCGGCCGGTGGCCTTCCGGCCGGACGCTATCAAGGCCGACGACGTCACGAGTGCAACCGGCATCGTCATGACACAGGATGCGGCCGACGCCAATCTTGTGCGCATGGGCGACAAGCACGTGATGTTTTCCGAAAGCGGCAACGCCTTCATCATGTACGGTATTCAGGGCCGCTCCTGGATCGCCTTTGCCGATCCGGTGGGCGACGAGGATGATTTCCCGGATCTGGTCTGGCAATTTGTGGAAGCCGCCCGCGCTGCCGGTGCACGCGCCGCCTTCTATCAGATTTCACCGTTCCTCCTCTCCCATTGCGCCGATGCGGGCCTGCGCGCCTTCAAGCTGGGCGAACTGGCATTGGTCGACCTCACCGCATTCGAACTGAAGGGCGGCAAGCTCGCCAATCTTCGCCAGTCGCTGAGCCGCGGTGCGCGCGACGGACTGACCTTCGAGGTGGTCGAGCAAGCGCAGGTGGCGGATATTATGGAGGAGCTGAAACAGGTCTCCGACGGCTGGCTCGCCCACCACAATACCCGCGAAAAACGCTTCTCGCTCGGCGCTTTCGAGCCGGATTACATCCTGTCGCAACCCGTCGCCGTGCTGCGCAAGGACGGCAAGATCACCGCCTTCGCCAATCTGATGGTGACCGACACGAAAAAGGAAGCCACCGTCGATCTCATGCGCTTTTCGCCGGATGCGCCGCGCGGCTCGATGGATTTTCTCTTCGTCAGCATCATGCAATATCTGCGCGAGGCCGGCTATGAGAGCTTCAACCTCGGCATGGCGCCGATGTCCGGCATGTCGAAGCGCGATGCGGCGCCCGTCTGGGACCGCATCGGCAGCACGCTGTTCGAACACGGCGAACGTTTCTACAACTTCAAGGGACTTCGCGCCTTCAAGGCAAAGTTCCACCCGAAATGGGAACCGCGTTACCTCGCCGTGCAGAATGGCGCAGACGCCGCTCTGGCGCTGATGGACGCGACGGTTCTGATTAGCGGCGGCGTCAGAGGAGTAATCGGAAAATGAGAAAATCCAGCGTGTTGAAAGCAGTCCTTGCCGCCTCCGCCCTGTTTGCCTCCACCGCAGTTTTTGCTGAGGACAAGCCCGCTTACGAGACCGGCATGATCCCCGCCGAGCACATCATGGTGCCGGATGGCGAAATTCTCGCCAGCGTCTTCCTGATTTCCGACGCGGACGGATGGACGAGCACCGACGAGACCCGCGCCAAGGCGCTGGTGGAAAAGGGCGCCGCCGTGGTCGGCATCGACTTCAAGGAATATCTGAAGGCGCTCGAGGCCGATGAAGACGAATGCATCTATATGATCTCGGACATCGAGTCGCTGTCGCAGCAGATCCAGCGCACCGCCGGCACCAACAGCTATCGCCAGCCCATTCTCACCGGCATCGGCAAGGGCGGAACGCTGGCGCTGGCGATGATTGCGCAGAGCCCGGTCTCGACCATTAGGGAAGCCATAGCCGTCGACCCCAAGGCCGGCCTGCCGCTGGAAAAGATCCTCTGCACCCCCGCCACCAAGGACAAAGCCGATGGCGAAACGGTCTATGGCCTGACCGATGGCCCGCTGCCCGCCCCCGTGAGCGTGCTGTTCACGCCGGCTGCGGACCAGAAGGGCCGCGACCACGTCAACGCGCTCGTCAAGCTGCATCCCGATATCGACGTGACGGATGTGGATGACAAGGCGGACGAGGTTCTGACCCAGACCCTGTCCGATCAGGTCGATGCCGCAGGCGACACCGACAGCCCGCTCGGCCTGCCGATCAAGGTTCTGGAAACCAGCCCGGTGATGGACACCATGGCGGTGATCTATTCCGGCGACGGCGGCTGGCGCGATCTCGACGAAGAAGTGGGCGGCGCATTGCAGAAGCAGGGTATTCCCGTGATCGGCGTCGATGCGCTGCGCTATTTCTGGAAAGAAAAACAGCCGCAGGAAGTGGCGGGCGACCTTGCACGCATCATCGACACCTATCGCAAGGAATGGAAGGTTCGCAACGTCGTGCTGATCGGCTATTCCTTCGGCGCCGACATCATTCCCGCCACCTATAACCTCCTGCCGGAACGGGCGAAATCACATGTCGTGCAGCTCACGCTCATGGGCCTGTCCACGGAAGTGGATTTCGAAATTTCCGTTCAGGGCTGGCTCGGCGTTGCCGGAGAGGGCAAGGGCGGCAAGACCGTGGATGATATCGCCAAGATCGATCCGAAACTGGTGCAGTGCATCTATGGCACGGAGGAAGAGGATGAAGACCCCTGCCCCGGCCTGAAGGCGAAGGGCGTGGAAACGCTCGGCATCGAAGGCGGCCATCATTTCGACGAGGATTACGAGGCGCTTGCCAACAAGATCGTGGCAGCGCTGAAGACCCGACTGCCGAAGTAAGCCGGCCAATCGCGGCAGGCTTGGCAGACATTCCGAAGCCGGGTGAATAATGCCGCTGGATTTTACCGGCGTGAACCATGGAAGCCGGCAGCATTTTCCAGCTTCCTGGGCGAGCGACGCCGCTCGAAAACCGTTTCCCATATTTTCCTAAATCACCGCCATGCTTGCGGAATCGGTCAAACTATTATTCAAAAGAAATCGGCCTGCGGCGAATGTTCATCATATTCCCGCAACCATGCTGTTGTTGATCGCCAAAGATGGATTTTATATTTCCCGACCGGTTCAGGGAGCCGCCGCATGCCCGCCTTAAAACGAAAAACAAAAACACCGGTCCTCGTTGAGCGCATCGATCAATTCGTTGGTGAGGTCAGGGAGGCGATGAAAAGCGACGACGCCTCGCGAAACAGAAAAATCCGCGATCTGTGGGACGCCGAGGTCCGCTACCATTTCGACAATGGCCGCACCGAAAAGACGCTCGAACTCTACATCATGAAATATCGCTATGCCCTTAAGGCCGAGTTCGGCGTAAAGAGCACGCCGCTTGCCATCTGCAACATGAAGAAGCTGCGCGAGCGGCTGAAAACCTATATCGAGCGCGCCGACTATCCGAAAACCGGTGTGGCGACATCGATTGTCGAAAAAATCGAACGGGCGGAATTCAATACCGCCGGCCGCAAGCCGACCGTTCTCCTGCGCATCGCCGATTTCATTTCGGCGATGAACGGCATGGGTACGAAAGACGAGATGCAGACCCTGTGGAATGCTGAAATCAGCACCATGAAGGGCAGAGCCCAGACCACGATCATCTCCTACATCACCAAATATCGTAACGCCATCCGCGAGGCTTTTGGTGATGATCACCCGATGCTGAAGATCGCCACCGGCGATGCCGCGATGTATGACGATGCACGCCGGGTGAAGATGGAGAAGATCGCCAGAAAGCACGGCGCACTGATCACCTTCGAGAATTATCGACAGGTTCTGAAGATCTGCGCCGATAAACTCCTGTCCGCCGATCCTCTGATGATCGGCATCGGCCTGATCGGCATGACAGGACGCCGCCCCTATGAAGTCTTCACCCAGGCGGAATTTTCACCTGCCCCCTATGGCAAGGGCGTTTCCAAATGGAGCCTCCTGTTCAACGGCCAGGCCAAGACGAAACAGGGTGAGGGAACGAAATTCGGGGTGACCTATGAAATCCCGGTGCTTGCCCGCTCGGAAACCATTCTGGCGGCCTATAAGCGCCTGCGCGAAAGCGGGCAGGGAAAATTGTGGCACGGCATGCCGATCGATGATTTTTCATCGGAAACCCGCCTGCTGCTCAGGGACACGGTTTTTAACCTGTTCGAGGATCTCTGGCCGAAGGAAGAACTTCCCAAGCCCTATGGCCTCCGGCACCTCTATGCCGAGGTGGCCTTTCACAATTTCGCGCCGCCGCATGTGACCAAGAACAGCTACTTCGCCGCCATTCTCGGACACAACAATAACGACCTCGAAACCTCGCTTTCCTATATGACCTACACCCTGCCGGAAGATCGCGACGATGCGCTGGCACGGGCCAAACGCACAAACGAACGGACGTTGCAGCAGATGGCGACAATCGCACCGGTTTCCCGCAAGGCATGATGAATTAGAGTTTTCTCGCACTGCCCATCCGTAAAACCGCTCCGCAGCTTTGCCGGAAATGCTCCGGCCGCGGATTTCAGTCCTCCGCGGCCAGCCGTTTCATTCATCAAACCCGCGCGTCACCGGAGGTGCGGTAAAGCAGGGTCAATAACGTCAGCATCAGTCCCACGAGTGCGACCGACCCGAAAATGTAGAAATTCCATTCGGGCGCCAGACCACGCTGCAGCACGAGGCCGCCGATCATCGGGCCGGCAATGCCGCCGAGCCGCCCGACCGCCAGCGAAAACCCGAGACCCGTGCCGCGAATATGGACGGGATAAAGCCGCCCGACCAGAACATTGGCGAGAATCTGGGTTCCGATGGTGCCCGCTCCCGCAAGAGCGACGAAGGCATAGAGAAGCGGACCCTTGTTCGCCGTCAGGGCAAAGATCGAGGCGGCGCCGATGGCAAACAGGATCGCCACGACCACCTTGACGTTGCCCTTATCAGCAAATCGCCCGCCGATGAGGATGCCGATCGCGGCCCCGACATTGAGCATGACGGAAAAACTGAGCGCCGAACTGATGTCATAACCCATCCTGTTCATGATGGTGGGCAACCAGTTGACCATGCCGAAGGTGAGAAGCAGCGAGCAGAAGTGGATGCCCCAGGCATTCAGCGTCGAGAGCAGCCGGCCTTCCGAGAACAGCGCGCCGACGCCGCCCTTTTGAATTTTCGCATGCGGCACGATGCGTTGCAGACCGTAGCTGTCGCAAATGCCGTCAGCCTCCGCCTGCCGCCCCTTGCTTGCCAGCCATTCGGGCGATTCCGGCAGAAACCGCATGAAGATCGGCAGAAGAATAAGCGGCAGGCCGCCGATCAGCATCAAAGGCCGCCAGCCATAGGTCTCCAGAAGAAGGATGCCCATGACGCCGGAAATGATGCCGCCGATAAGATAACCGAGGAACGACAGGGAATTGGCCTGCGCCCTGCGATGCGGCGGCGAAAATTCCAGCACCAGCGCGGTGACCGTCGGCAAAAGCGCGCCAAGCCCGAGACCGGCGAAGAAGCGCGTGATTTCGAAGGCGAGAAAATTCGGCGTCATGGCCGAGGCGATCATCATCGCCGAAAAGCCGGCGAGGCTGAGAAGAACCACTTTGCGGCGGCCGATGCGGTCGGCCATGGTGCCGGCAAATAGCGCGCCGAGCAGCATGCCCACCAGCGTCAGCGCGGCGGCGCGCCCGACCATGGCGGGATTGAGCGCCCATGCGCTTTCTTTCAAGAGTGCCGGTGCGACGGCGCCGTAAACGACCAGATCGTAACCGTCAAACATGATCATCAGGCCGCATGTCGCGATAACGCCGGCCGGGTTCTTCGTCCGCGCTGACGCGGCGCTCAGATAATTCGTGGACATGTTCCTCCCTTTCACGCATGAACGCGCCATCCGGTATGGATAAGCGTCTCCCGTTCCTGCGATATCCTCCGTGAGTGCCCGGCGCGCTCCACACTGATATGTGCCCTGCTCCTGTCAAGCACATATCGCCAGCATCACCCGCCTTCGATTAAATGTTGCATTTGCAAAAATTGCAAATGAAATATTAACAAATGCCAGGCGCATCGCGCCGACGAAATTCAGCCGGGCCCCAGCCCGGAAATCGTCGACAGCGTCGGCGTCCAGCTCAAAATATGAATGCGGTTATAAACACCGTGAATGACGAATGGATCGGCATCGCTGAAGGCGATGACGTCTTCGATCGAGCGCGCCTGCGCGATAATGAGAGCGGCGGATGGGCCGTCGGCAACCGCACTCATCGGACCGGACACAAGAATCTTGAACCCTTCCGCCATCGCCTCGCCATTGCGCAGATGGGCCTTGTGAGCCTCTATCTGCGCCGCCCGTTGCACGGCCGCAGCGGGATCGCTTTCGGCGAAACGCACGTAAAGCCGGGTTCGGTCGCTCCCGCCTCTCATCGGGCGAGCACGAAATCGTGGTTCACCGACCAGAACCAGTCGCCGATGAAACCCAGGTCCCGCGCCTTCTGCGCATCTTCCACCCGCTGGAAATCGGCGAGCAGACTTTCCTTCACCCCGAAGACCGCATCCGAACGGATATAGGGATCGTCGGGATCGAAGATATGGGTGACGAGTGTGGTGAAGCCTTCCGCCGAAACGATATAGTGCAGATGCGCCGGCCGGTAGGGATGCCGCCCCATGGCGCGCAGCAACTGCCCAACCGGACCGTCATCGGGGATCGGATAATATTTCGGCTTGGCGGCCCGGAACCAATAGCGCCCGTCCTCGCCAGTGATGAAGACGCCGCGCAGGTTGAAATCGGGCTGGATGCCCTTCTGCTGCACGTCATAAAAACCTTCGTCATTGGCCTGCCAGACATCGATACGCGCGCCGGCGACCGGCGCTCCCTCGGTATCGAGGATGCGGCCGGTGACCACCATATCCTCGCCCTTGCCATCGAGGCAGATATTCGCACCCATCGGCATTTCCGGCGCATCCGCGACATGGAAGGGGCCGAGAACGGTCGATTCCGACGCGCCGCTCGGCTTGCGATGATTGATGGCGTCGACCAGCATGGAGACGCCGAGAATATCGGAAAACAGGATCCATTCCTGCCGCCATTCATTGCAGATCTGGCCGACCTCGGTGAGGAAATGAATGGCCTTCATCCACTCCTCCTCGGTCGGTTCGATTTCCTTCACCGCCTCGTGCAGCTTGCGCGTCACCACGGCCATGATTTCCTTCAGACGCGGATCGTCACAGTCGCGCATCCGCGCGATCACGGTTTCAGCCGAGCGCTCCTCAACGAAGTAGCCGTCATCACTGGTCATTTTCATATCCATCGTCTCCTCCTCCCATTACTCCGGCCGCACGCCCTCGAAGGCGCGTTGCAAAAGATCGCGGATCGCGGTTTTCTCGATTGGCCGCGGACACCAGTAAGGATTGGCCGTCGCAAGCTCTGCCATGGGATCGAGATCGTCCGACCGGACCCCGAGAGCCGCAAGGCTTGCCGGCGCGCCAAGCCGGGCGGCGAAATCATAAAGCCCGGCCCCTGCCCTGCCGCCGACAAGAGCGGCGAGCGGTGCGAGCAGATCCGGCACCGCCTGTTCCACATAGGCGATGGTGTGCGGCAGAAGCACCGCATGGGTTTCCGCATGCGGCAGGTCGAGACTGCCGCCCAGCGTGTGACAAAGCTTGTGATGCAGCGACATGCCGACGGCGCCAAGCACCGAGCCGCACAGCCATGCACCATAAAGCGCGGTTTCGCGCGCCTCTATATCCCGCGGCTCGGCCTTCACGCCGGGAAGGGCTCCGATCATCGCCCGCAGCCCCTCGACCGCCATCAGGCTGGCGATGGGATTGCGGTCCCGCGCGTAGAGCGCCTCCGCCGCATGGGCCATGGCGTTGATCCCGCTCGTCATGCTGATGGCGACAGGCAACCCAAGCGTCAGTTCCGCATCGTAAATCACCACTTCCGGCAGGATTTCCGGCCCGCGCATGGTGGTCTTCACCCCGTTTTCCGTCTGGCCGAGAATGGGCGTCACCTCGGAACCGGCATAGGTGGTCGGAATGACGATCTGCGCCGCATCGGTGCGCAGCGCAATGGCCTTGCCGAGGCCGGTGGTGGAACCGCCGCCGAGCGCCACGACGCAATCCGCACCGGCGGTGCGATAAGCTTCGACCGCGTTTTTCGTCACCTCGACCGGCGTATGCATGGCCGCATCGGAGAAGACACCGGCAGCAAGCCGGCCGAGCCGGGCAGCAAGCGCCTCCGCGTCACCCTTCTGCTGCGGCGTGGAAAGCACCAGCGCCCGCGACAGGCCAAGGCAGCGGATTTCCTCCACCAAGCCCGCCGAGCTACCCGCGCCGAAAACGATACGGGCGGGAGCGGCCGTATAGACGAACGGCTGCATGGTTCAGTGCCCGTCGAGCTTGAACAGACGGCGCGCATTGGTGCGGCCGATCTTCACCCGATCGGCTTCGGCGATGGTTGTCGCATTAAACCAATCGGAGGCGTGATCGATATTCTCGAAGGGCCAGTCGGTGGAAAACAGGATGCGATCCGCACCGATTTCCAGAATGGCGTCGATCAATGTCTGGGTGCGGAAATTACCAGAGGTGGTGATGTGGAAATTCTGGTTGAAATAATCCACGAAACGACGCTTGGCCGGATAACGCGGCGGCAGCTTCACCCAGGCATTACGATGGTCGATGCGCCACATCATGTAAGGCAGGCCTTCGCCCATATGGCCGAGAATGATGTTGAGACGCGGATGCTGGTCGAACAGGCCTGATGCCATCAGACGCAACGCATGGACAGCCGTTTCCTGCGCGAAAGCCCAGGTGGGGCCAAGCAGCCAGGGATGGCCGTCATAGATGCGCGAATCCTGCGGCAGCGGATTGCGCGGATGCAGGTAGAAAGGCACGTCGAGCTTTTCGACTTCACCCCAGAACGGGCGATATTGCGGCAGATCGTAATAAAGCGGCGTCTGGCCATCGCCCTCCTGGCTGAAGCCGTTGACGAGCGCACCGACGAAACCGAGATCGTTGACACAGCGCTGCAATTCCTCGGTCGCCGCATCCGGGTCCTGCAAAGGCAAGGCTGCGAAGGCAAGGAAGCGATCCGGCCGCTTGGCGCATTCTTCGGCGAGAACGTCATTCGCCCGCCGCGCGATTTCGATTGCCTTGCTGGTGTCGGGAATAGCCTGCACCGCCGGCGCATTGAGCGACAGGATCATGGTTTCGATGCCGTGCGCATCCATCAGCTTCAGGCGCGTATCCTGAATGTCGAGCAGGCGGTGCTGCAGTTCCTTCCAGTAATCGCCGGGCACGAACCCGGCCGAATCCTGGAGTGTTTCCGGGATTGCGAAATGCTCCTCGAGAGCGACCTTGCCTTGCATGTAGTTTCCTCCAAATTCGCTGTGTGTTCGTCGCCCGAGAGGCGATCAATATTGACCCTTGGGTTCCAGCCCGAGCATGCTCTGGCCGATCATGGTGCCCACGGCATCCCAGTTCATGCTGATGTGGCGACCGACCGCATTCGCATCCCGCCACGCCCGCTGCACGGGGTTGGAAAGATCGAGCCCGACGCCGCCGGTGGAATCGTTGAGCGCCTGCACGGCGCGAAGTGACAGAGACACCGCAAAGGACTGGCCGCGACGGCTCAGAAGCCGGTCATCCACCGTAAACTCCGCCCGGCCTTCGATCCTTGCCTGCGAGAGCGCCTGTGCCCGGGAAACATCGCGCAGCAGAATTTCGCACGCCGCATCAACGCTCGCGGCAGCTTCCGCGACGCGCAGCTGAATGGTCGGGAATTCGGCCATGCGATTATTGCCACCCGCCACCGCGCCGCGTGTGACCCGGCCGCCGACGTGATCGACATAGGCGGCAAGCGCACCCTTGGCCGCGCCGACGCCAGCCGCCGCGAGACAGGAGGGAATGCCGGTCAGAAGCGGCATGTTGAACAGGCCTTCCTCCGCATAATAGTGCCCGCCAGGTGTCTTGCCACTGGTGGCGTCGGGAAAGGTCAGAACCCGGTGTTCGGGAATAAAGACATCATCGAGAACGAGCGTCTTGGAACCCGTGCCGGCCAGGCCCACCACGTGCCAGGTGTCTTCAACCACATATTGCCCGGCTGGAACGAGCAGGAAGGCCGGAACCGGCTTTCCTTCACCCCGCGGCGGCAGGATGGCGGCGCAGAGGGACCATTGCGCGTTTTCGCAGCCCGAGGCGAAGGCCCATTTGCCACTCAGGCGATAACCGCCATCGGCGAGCTCCGCCATCTTCACCGGCGCATAGGAACCGCACAAAAGCGCATCGGGGTTTCCACCCCAGACATCGGCCTGCGCCTCTTCCGGAAACATCGCCAGCAGCCATTGATGGGCCGACAGCAGGCCGGCAACCCAACCGGTCGACGCACAGGCGGCCGAAAGCTCGATATTGGCCTCGACCAGTTCGGCGAAATCTCCACCCTTGCCGCCGAAGGCGCGGGGCTTGACGATATCGAAATATCCAATGCCGCGCAGCGCCTCGATATGGCTTGCGGGAACACGCCGAGCCTCCTCCGTCTGTCTGGCGCTCATCCGGAAAAGATCGGCTATGCCGGCAACGCGGCTTGCGAGGCGGACACGCGGGTTCGTTTGCGCCGGCAGCGGCGCATGGCTCATATCGTTCATGATTGTCTCCTTCCGGGCGTTACTGGCCGGACGTTGCTGGCCGGCGGTTATTCCACCGGAATTGTCTGGGCGGTAATGATCAGGCGGGCAGGCTCGCGGGGCTTGCGGCGCAATATTGGGCGTTTTCGTAAAGCAGCGGCCGCGTCGTCTCGCTGACATCGGCCGAAACCACCTGGCCGATAAAGACGGTATGGGTTCCATAGGGCATGGCAGCAACCCGGCGGCAGGCGATGGCGGCGTGGGCCGTGGGCAGATAGAGAACACCATTGCCATGGCGCTGCCATTGACCGTCGCGGAAACGCTCTTCCGGCGGCACCTTGCCGCTAAAGGCATCCGAGAGGACCATCTGGTCCTGCGTCAGCACGTTGACGATGAAATCCGGCCGGCACAGCAGCAATTCATGCAGCAGGGTGCGATTGTTCAGGCAAACCAGCAGAGACGGCGGCTCCATCGAGACGGAGGTGACAGCCGTCACCGTCATGCCGTGATCGCGCTGATCACCCGAAGCACAGGCCGTGATGACAGTCACAGTCGCCGGAAAACGGCGCATCGTCGAACGGAAATTCTGGCCGACGCCTTCGGGTGCAAGGCCGCTCAGGCCAAACAATGCTGATGTCATGAGATCCTCCCAAATCCTGCATTTCTATTTATTTGCGTTTGCAACATTTGTCAATGCAAATGTTTTTCGTCATTTATTGAACCAGCGAGGACCTCGCATTCTCCGTCTTGTGGGGCGAAGCTATTGAAACGGATGGATTGTGCCGGTACAGCCGATAGGCGCACATCAGCATCTGCGCAGATGGTTCTCAAACGGGGATTTGCTCGTGTCTTATCAATTCACCGACTCGGTACCCTACCTGCTCAACTGGGTGGGCGTTCGGCTTGGCGAGCGCTTTTCCGTGAGGCTGGCCTCCTATGACATCACCCTGCCGATGTACCGCGTGCTGGCGACGCTGCGGCAGCAGGAGAGCAAGACGCTGACCGAGCTTTCGGACATGGTGTCTGTGGAAATTTCCACATTGTCCCGGCTCGTGGGGCTGATGGTCCGGCGCAACCTCGTCAGCCGGGAACGGCCTCTCGACAATGCACGCATCGTGCGCATCACCCTCACCCCGAAGGGCGAGGAACTGGCCGATGAACTCATGCCCATCGCCGCCATGTTCGAAAAAACCGCCATTGAAGGCCTCGATCCCACCGAGGCGAAACTTTTCAAAAGCATCCTGCGCCATATTGGCCGCAACATCGCCGGCCTCTGACACAGATAGCCAGCGAACTAGCTGAAACCGATCGGCAGTCACGGCCCGCCCAGCGATCTCGCCGTGCAATGTACTTGCAACAAGCTGTTCCTATCCCTGCGGTATGTCCCCGCAGCTGAAAGGAATTTCCATGTCCAGCAGAGCCTCACTCGCAGTCCCGACAGCAATCATCCTTATCGCCGGCGCGTCCATGCTGCTCACGGCCTGCGCCTCAACCGTCATGAAAAGCTATATCGGCGCGCCCATTACCAGCGTGATGCTGGACTATGGGCCGCCGGACAATATTTACAGCCTGGGTCCCGGCCAGCAGGCCTTTCAATGGCGGAAGAAAAAGACACAGGTTGTTTCCGGGTCATCGAGTGGCGAGGTGCGGACAACGCGGCTCGGTGAGCGATATGAAGTGTCGGAAACGCCAGGTTATGTCGAACGCATCGATTGCTATTACACGTTCTATACGCGCAGTTCCGGCAACGAGTGGTATGTAACAAGTTTCCGGCAGCCGTCGCTTGAGTGCGAATGATCATGTCAGGATTTCATCCGGCGCCGCATGTTTTGCGGTAAATGTTATTGTACCGCCGCCTTCACGCTGAAAGCGGCGGTTTTCTTTTGAAAATTCTCCCTGGGCCTGTCATGGGGCGGGCCGATCAGAAACGATAGTTCAGGCCGGCCTTGATGACATGATCGCTGACATCGGTCTTCGACCTGCCGCTTGAAGTCGTCGTGGCCACATTTCCCGTGCTCACATAATTATATTCGAACTTTGCCGACAGGCCGCCGCTGAAGCTCTGTTCAACGCCTGCCCCGACCAGATAACCCTGTTTCCAGCCATCGGGACCCGTCACGCCATTGCCGTCCTTGAACTTCGTCGTGGTCAGGCCGGCAGTGCCGTAGATGAGCGTCTGGTCGAGCGCCACGCCGGCCTTCATCTTGGCCGCGCCGCGGAAACGCTCCCGCAACCGGCCGTTCGGCACACGCGCCTCATTTCCGAGATAGGAACCTTCGAGTTCCGCGCCAACCACACCCGAGCCGAACTGGAAGTTATAACCGGCCTGAACACCGCCCGTCAGACCGCGGCCACTGGCCAATGGATTGAATTTCGGTGACGCGACTCCACCATGCGCACCGACATAGGCACCGCCCCAGGAGAAGGCCGGCTGACTGCCATAATCGAAGGACTGCTGCGTATTATAATTCGTAGGATCGGCGGAATAGGCATTGCCTGCAACCGCGACAGCGACGGCCGCGGCGACAAGCGATTTCTTGATGATCGACATGAATGACTCCAGACGAAACCGATGCGCCGTCTTCCGGCGCAGCCAAGTTTCAGTTCGCGTTGAAGAACCAGAAATCCGGCTCCCGTTTGTCTGCTGCGCCGGCCGACATGACGTGCGGATGCGGTCAGCAGATAAGGGGATTTTCCCCGCGAGAATTACGCTTGCATTGCATGGAGCGCATTTTATTCAAAATAATTTATTTATTTAAACAAGTTAGAAGAATTTCCTTAACCAAATCGTAAGTAATTTCGTCATCAGAGCTCGTTCGAGCACTCGGGAATCTCGTCAGCTAAACGGTACCAGCCGCAATGCCTTTTTGGGCGATCGAGCGAATTTCGATCCGGACACAAAAGCCGGGATCGAGATCGAGGAACACGACACGGCCGCAGTGAAGCTCCGCCGCCTTCTGGACCAGATTTAACCCGAGGCCGGCGCCTGGCGAATTTGTGTTGATGCGGTGAAACGGCTCGAATACCTGCTCGCGTTCGGAAACCGGGATGCCCGGCCCTTCATCACGGACCTCAATGGCGCCTGCCGGGTCGACCCGGATCGTGATTGCGCCTCTACCGCCCGCATGATCGATTGCATTGCGCAGGAGGTTGACAACCGCCATCTCGATAATCGACGTCTGCACCGTAAAGATCGCCGCATCCGCGCTTGGCTCGAAATCGAATTCATATCCGGCATCCATTGCAATCGGCGCGAGGTCGGTTGCGATGCGTTCGACAAGTTTATTGAGATCCCGCGGCTCCGCCGGCAGTTCCACCACACCCACAGCCTGCATCTCCAGCAACTGATGCGCAACGCGGGTGAGGCGATCGATATCGGCCCTGATCTGATGGCTCAGCGCGTCATCGGGCAAGAGGTCGGCTCTGGTGCGTACGATTGCAATCGGCGTCCTGAGCTCATGCGCCGCATCGGCGAGAAAGCGGTTACGGCGATTATAACCGTCATCAAGCCTCGACAGCGCGACGTTGAAAGCATCCACCAGTGGGATGATTTCAAGCGGAACTTTCGAACGGTCGATACGCTCGGACCGGTTCTCGAAGTCAATGGACTGCGCCTGCTTCACGGTTTCCATCAGCCCGCTCAGGGAGCGCCCGACCGCCCGCGGAGTCACGAGCAATGTCGCGATACCCGTCAGGATCAGCATGGGCACGACGGCGATGAGGATGATGAAGCCCAGCGCCGGCAGCACGGTAAGCCAACGGATGGCGCCCTCGGCATCCTTTTCCAGGTCCAGCTGAACATTGATCCAGATACTCAGACCGTCGTTGGGAATTCCTTCCTCCGTCCCGGCAATGAACTGAAGCCGCCCGGCGGCTGTATCGCGGTTTTCCACGGTTGCGCGGAGCGTTCCGGCCGCTTCCAGGCGTGCGCGGTCAAAACTCAGGGGAAACACCGCCGACAGGGCGGGCGGCGGGACAGCGCCATATTGCAATACGATGTCATCGGCGTCGCGCACCACAAACCAGAGATTTGGATAACGCCGTTTCAGCTCCGCCAGCTCCGGCGTCGCCGACAATTGCGGCCTGCCCTCTCCATCCTTTGTCACGCTCTCCGCGACGATGCGGGCGGCCTCTTCATTCGCACCTTCCAGCCGCGGATCGATGATCCATATCCAGCCGATGAGAAGGATGACGAAAAGGACGAGCAGGAATGCCTGCAGTGCAAAAAGGCGCTTCATCAGCCCCCATCGCAGGGATCGATCGGGCGCTCTCTTCATGTCTTCGACCGTATGAGGTAACCGATATTGCGCACGGCTCTTATTTCCACCGTGGCTTCCGCCTGCGCCAGCTTCTTCCTGATACGGGAAATGTGCGCATCGAGAGCGTTGGACTCGATCTCGTCATCAAGCGTATAGACCGCCTCGATCAGGTTCGACCGCGTGACGATGCGGTTAGGACGTCGCATCAGCGCTTCAAGCACCAGATATTCCCGACGCCGCAACTCGATGATGGAGCCGGCAATGCTGACTTCATTGCTGCGGGGATCAATGCTCAGATTTCCGAAATGCGCATATTTGTCGGAAAGAGAAGGGCCGCGTCTGTGGAGAGCCCTGAGACGGGCGAGCAGCTCCTCGATCGCAAAGGGCTTGGCAAGATAATCATCCGCCCCGGCATCGAGCCCATCGACACGATGATCGACACTGCCGAGCGCCGTCAGAACAAGGATGGGCACGGTATGTCTGCTCCGGCGAAGCGAAGCCACCAGGTTCAGCCCCTCGCCATCAGGAAGGCGGCGATCCAGAACCAGAACATCGTAAGACCCGTCCCGCGCAAGGGCGTCAGCGTCGCTGATGGTGCTGACATGATCAGCAAGCACATCGCGCCGGCGCAGGGCTTCGAGAAGTGCGCGCGCCATTTCGGGTTCATCCTCAAGAAGCAAGATTCGCAATGACGTTCCCCAGATGAATCCTTGCCATCCCCCATCACTGTTCGGTGAATGTTGCAGCTACATTGCAGGAGGACGGACAGACAATTCGTCTTGTATCACCTTGCCTGTCACGATCCGACGGCATTGCGCGTGTTTTCGCGACATCATCGCGTCAGGTTCAGGAAGCCGGCCTGTACCCATGCCTTGCATAAAACCGGTCAAGCTCACGCTGCTGAGGCGCCTCGCCGGTATAGATCGCGATATAGTCCGGAATTCTCTGCATCCGCACCCCCACATCTTCCTCGGACTGCATGGAGATATAGCCGATCTGCACCAGATAGGTCGTCCGGGCACGCACATCCGCCGTGTTTTCATTGTGACCGAACCGCACGAACATGCGTGAAAGCGCCGCCATTCTCATCTCGTCAGCCTTGCGAACCTCCGCAAGAATCTCGTCGGACTGAAGGGCCCAGCTTCGAACCGCAAATTCAAATCTGCTGTCGAAAAGCGAGGAATCCAGCCAGCAATCGAAAACATTCAGCATGGCTTCGGCCAACGTCTCGGCATAGGCTTCCGACTGCCTGACGATGTTCCCGGTATTTTTTTCCCGCCAGCGGGCGACGAGTGCGGCCAGCAGTTCCTCCCGGTCCTTGAAAAACCAGTAGAAGCTCGTGCGCGACAGATTGAGCTTTTTCGCCAATGGCAGGATTTTGACGGAATCCACGCCCGATTCCAGCAAAGCCTGATAGGCGGCCTCAAGCCACCCCTCCTGCGATCCACGCCAACCGGTTTCGTTCAATGTCGCTTCCATGACGAGTTCGTAGCAAATTGGTCTCTGCGCGACAAGCGGATGTACACCTATGTCGAAAAGAAAGACAATTGTGCTTTGTAAATTGACATAAGTGTACATTTCCGCTTAGCCTTGGGACAGAAACCCTTTTGGAGCAGGCTATGTCGAGTGATCCCCTTCTTCAGCCCTACCAGCTAAAACACCTCACGCTGCGCAACCGCATCATCGTCACGTCGCACGAACCCGCTTATCCCGAGGATGGCATGCCGAAGGGGCGTTACCGCGCCTACACGGTGGAGCGGGCGAAGGGCGGCGTTGCGCTCACAATGACGGCCGGTTCCGCCGCCGTCTCCAGGGACAGCCCACCCGTCTTCAACAACCTGCTCGCCTACAAGGATGAAATCGTCCCGTGGATCCGGGAAATGACCGACGCCGTGCATGAACAGGGCGCGGCGATCATGATCCAGCTCACGCATCTCGGCCGCCGCACCCGCTGGGACAAAGGCGACTGGCTGCCGATCCTTGCCCCGTCCCATCATCGCGAAGCGGCGCATCGGGCTTTTCCGAAGAAGATCGAGGACTGGGATATCGAGCGTATCATCAAGGACTTCGCCGACGCCGCGGAACGCATGAAGGCGGGTGGGATGGACGGTGTGGAGCTGGAGGCCTATGGCCATCTGATCGACCAGTTCGTCTCGCCGCTGACCAACGAACTGGACGGCCCCTATGGCGGCCCGCTTGAAAACCGCATGCGCTTCTGTCTCGACGTTTTCAGGGCGATGCGCGAACGCGTGGGCGACGATTTCATCCTCGGCGTCCGTTATACCGCCGACGAATGTCTCGAGGGCGGCACCGGAAAGGCTGAGGGCATCGAAATCGCCAGACGATTGAAGGACAGCGGCCTTATCGATTATCTCAATGTCATCAGGGGCCATATCGACACCGACCCGGGCCTGACCGACGTCATCCCCATTCAGGGCATGGCCAACGCGCCGCATCTCGATTTCGCCGGTGAAATCCGCGCCGCGACCAGTTTCCCGACATTCCACGCCGCCAAGATCCCCGATGTCGCCACCGCGCGCCACGCCATCGCTGCTGGTAAGGTGGACATGGTGGGCATGACCCGCGCCCACATGACCGATCCGCATATCGTGCGCAAGATCATGGAAAAACGCGAGGACGATATTCGCCCCTGTGTTGGCGCCAATTATTGTCTCGACCGCATCTATCAGGGCGGTCTCGCTTTCTGCATCCACAATGCGGCAACCGGCCGTGAGGAAACCATGCCGCACGAAATACCCAAAGCGGCTGAGCGCCGGAAGGTGGTGATTGTCGGCGCAGGACCGGCCGGGCTCGAGGCCGCGCGCGTCTGCGCCGAGCGCGGCCATGACGTCGTCGTTTTCGAGGCCTCCAACAATCCCGGCGGCCAGATCCGGCTGACGGCGCAAAGCGAACGCCGTCGTGAGATGATCAGCATCATCGACTGGCGCATGAGCCAGTGCGAAAGACTGGGCGTCACCTTTCACTTCAACAGCTGGGCCGAGGCGGACACGGTTCTCTCGGAAAATCCTGACGTTGTCATCATCGCCACCGGCGGATTGCCGCACACCGATGTGCTTTCCAAGGGCAACGATCTTGTCGTCTCGGCATGGGATATCATTTCCGGGGACGTCAAACCGGGAACGAATGTGCTGGTGTTCGATGACGCCGGCGATCACGCGGGCCTGCAGGCCGCCGAATTTCTGGCAAAGGCAGGCGCAAGGGTTGAGATCATGACGCCTGACCGCGCCTTCGCCCCGGAAGTCATGGCCATGAACCTCGTTCCCTATATGCGCTCCCTGCAAAAGCTCGATGTCACCTTCACCGTTACCTACCGGCTGGAAGCGGCGGAAAGAAACGGCAACCAGCTTATCGCCCATGTTGGCAGCGACTATGGCGGCGTGATGAAATCGAGAACTGTCGACCAGATCGTCGTCAACCACGGCACGATCCCGCTCGACGACCTTTATTTTGACCTCAAGCCCGGCTCGAAGAACCTTGGCGAAATCTCCTACGACGCCCTGCTTTCGGGAGCATCCCAAACGGTTGAGCGCAACCCTGATGGCGCCTACCGGCTCTTCCGGATCGGCGATGCGGTCGCCGCGCGCAATACCCATGCGGCGATCTACGATGCGCTTCGTCTGGCAAAGGACATTTGAGGCGGGCGTTCCCGACAAACGGAGGCAGACCAAAGCTGCCTCCGTCGCAATGTAATCCTGAATAGGAGACCGGCGGCGTCAGGCCTGAATCAAGGCGATACCCCGGTTCCTGAACCCCAGCGTCACGTCGCTCGCTGCCGGCAAGCTGGTCTCCACGGCATGGTCGACAATGAAAAGCGTACCGATATCGGTTTCCACCTCATATTCGACGTGACCGCCGAGATAGGCGCTGTGCAGCACTCGGCCGGCAAGCCCCTGCCCGCCCGGCTGTCCGATGGAAATCGAGCCGGGGCGAACCGCGAGTTTGGCCGGGCCCGGCCGGGCATTGCGGGCCGAGACCCGATGATCGATCCCGCCGACGCGGATCAGCGCATCGGCGCCCTCAACGCCGATGACCTCGCAACCGACGACATTGGCCTCGCCCATGAAATCGGCGATGAAGGCGGAAGCCGGGGCTTCGTAAAGATCGCGTGGCGCACCCGACTGGGCGATCTCGCCATCCTTCATCACGATGATCCGGTCGGAAACAGCCAGCGCCTCATCCTGATCATGCGTCACATAGACGGCAGTAAAGCCAAGCCGCTGCTGCAATTCGCGGATTTCGGTGCGGACCCGGCGGCGAAGGCGGGCATCGAGGTTGGAAAGCGGCTCGTCCAGCAGCAGCACCTGCGGCTCAAGCACCAGAGCGCGAGCGACCGCGACACGCTGCTGCTGCCCGCCGGAAAGCTCGGCGGGCAGGCGATGCCCCATGCCGGCAAGGCCGACAAGCTTCAAACCCTCTTCCGCCTTTTCCCGTGCCTCCCCCTTGCGCAGCCCGGAGGATTGCAGGCCGTAGGCGACATTATCGAGCGCCGTCATGTGCGGAAAAAGCGCATAGGACTGGAAGACCATCGAGACATCGCGCTCATTGGCGGGCAGCATGGTCACATCCTTGTCGCCGATCAGGATACGCCCGTTGGTCGGATGTTCGAGGCCCGCCAGCATGCGCAGCGTCGTCGTCTTGCCGCAACCGGAGGGACCGAGCAGCGTCACCAGCGTGCCGGGCTCGATGGTGAGCGACAGGTCGGGAATGGCGGTGAAAGCGCCGAAGGTCTTGCGGACATTCTGAAAAGTAACGGAGCCGGGCTTTACGGAAATCATGCGGTTTTCTCCTGGGCAAGAGGAACGGAGGAAGCGGAGGGCAGACCGGCGACGCGGTTTTCGCGCCGCAGGCGACGCTCGCCGACAATGAGTTGGAAGCCGGTAATGACGGTGATCATCACTACGATCAGCATGGAGGAATAGGCGATCGCCACCCCATATTCGCCGTTCTCGACGAGGCCGACGATATAGGAGGTCGCCATGTTGTATTCGGCGCTGACGAGGAAGATGACGGCGCTGATCGAGGTGATGGCGCGCACGAAGGAATAGACCAGCGCGGCCGTGATTGCGGGCCTGAGCAGCGGCAGAATGACCTTGCGGATGGTGCGGAAACTATTGGCCCGCAGCGTCAACGAAGCCTCGTCGAGGCTCTTGTCGAGCTGGCTCATCGCCGCGATGCCGCCGCGCACGCCGACCGGCATGTTGCGGAACACGAAGCAGGCGATCAGGATCAGCGCCGAGCCCGTCATTTCCACCGGCGGCAGGTTGAAGGCCATGATATAGCTGACGCCGATGACCGTGCCAGGAATGGCGAAGCTCATCATCAGCGCGAATTCGAAGAGGTTCCGCCCGGCAAATTTCTGCCGCACGATGATATAGGCGGTCAAAAGACCGACGGCAGCCGTCAGCGGCGCGGAGACCAGCGCGATTTTCATGGTCGTCCAGAACGAGTTCCAGGCAACGCCGGTCCAGGCGATCGAGCCATTGGAGAAGCTGATGGAAAAGGCGCGGATGTAGTGGTCGAAGGTCAGGGAATTGTCGAGACCCCAGGTCTTCACGAAACCGCCCACAAGGATCATGCCATAAACAACGATGGTGAAGACCATCCACGGCACGACGACAGCGTGGACGCCGATGGACAGGCCACGCGGAAGCGCGATATGCGCGCCGCTGTCGCCCTTCCCCGTCACCGTGGCGAAATTCTTGCCCGCCAGCCATAAACGCTGGGCAAGGAAGGCCGAAAGCGTGAAGCACAGCAGGATGATCGCCAGAACCGCGGCGCGGGACGGATCGTTCTGCGAGCCGACGACGGCAAAGAAGATTTCCGTCGACAGCACACCATGCGTGCCGCCGAGTACCAGCGGATTGCCAAAATCCGCCATGCTCTCGATGAAGCCGATCAGGAAGGCATTGGCGAGACCGGGCTTCATCAACGGCAGAGACACCCGCCAGAAGGTGCGCCAGCGGTCGGCGCGCAGCGTCTGCGAGGCTTCTTCCATTGACGGGCTGACGCCTTCGACCACGCCGATCAGCACCAAAAACGAGATGGGCGTGAAGGAAAGGACCTGCGCAATCCAGATGCCGGTCATGCCGTAAAGCCAGCGACCCGGTTCGATACCGAAGAGATAGGAAAGCCATTCGGTGACGACGCCGGCGCGGCCGAAAAGCAGCGTCAAAGCAAGGCCGATGACAAAAGGCGGCGTGATGATCGGCAGAACCGTCAGAAGCCGCAGGCCCTTCTTGAACGGAAAGCGCGTGCGGGTGGCGATCAATGCAAAGCCAAGACCGAGCACGGTCGAGCCGAAGGCGGTCATCAGGGCCAGGAACAGCGTGCGCCAGGCAACACCGCAACGCTCTTCACCCATCACGCAGCCGAGGCTCCAGATGCCGGGATCCTTGATATTGCGGATGAAGCCTTCGGCGTTGAAGGAGCCGTCGAAATCCTGAACGGACGCGACCAGCATGCTGCCTATCGGATAAAAGACAAAAACCGTGACAAGGAAGACGAGAACGGAAATGGCGCCGACAACGAAGGCGTCGCCCTTCATGACGCCGCGTTCGGCAAGCCCGAAGGCAAAAAGAAGCACGAAGACGAACGACATGACGACGGCCCCAGCTCCCATGGAGGGCTGGCCATCGGCAAGCATGCCGAAGAGGTTTTCGCTCACTGACCAGCTCCAGCCGGTAAAGCCGATGGCCAGCCCCTGCAGGGCGAGGAAAACGAGACCGACGGCTCCGATAATCGCAAGCAACCGCCCACGCCGCATCGGATCATGAATGGGCCGGACAAGGCATGCGGCAAGGAAGAAGACAACGACGCCGGCAAGCCACGGTTTTCCATAGGACAATATCTGCAGCACACCGGGCGCATTGCTGGCCGACGAGAAAAATCCGGATAGCCAGCGGAAGCTGAAAAAGCCGCCTTCTATGCGATACCAGGGAAGAAAAATGAGGGCAAAAGCCCCGAGCGCCAGGACCATGTCCAGCCTGCGATTGCCACGTGTCATGGCCGACCTCGCTTATTTCATGCCGATGAAAGAGTGGCGGACACCCCGGCTTTGAAAGCCGGGATGCCTATCGCCGGAGTTAAGATCAGTTCGCGACCGCACCGACCTCACGGTCCCAGCGTTCCAGCAGCGCCTTGCGCTTGGCCGGATCGCCATAGGTCTTGAAGTCGTAGTCGATGAGCTTGATGTCTTCGAACTTCGGCGCTTCCTTCGGCACTTCCGCCGTCTTGTTGGAGGGAAGCTGGAAGGACTTGGCGTCCTTCATGCGTGACTGCACGTCCGGCTTCAGCGCCCAGTCGTACCAGGTCTTCGCATTGTCGAGGTTGCGGGCGCCCTTGATGATCGACATGGAGCCGATCTCGTAACCCGTGCCTTCGCACGGTGCGATTGATTTGACCGGGAAGCCTTCCGCCGTCTGCGCCACCGCATCATGCATGAAGACGATGCCGAGCGCCGTTTCGCCACGCGCCGCCGCCTTGACCGGTGCCGAACCGGACTTGGTATATTGCGAGATATTGGCGTTGAGCTTCTTCAGATAGTCGATCGCCTGATCCTCGCCCATGATCTGCACGAGCGACGCCAGCGCCGTATAGGCGGTGCCGGACGAATTCGGATTGGCGATCTGGATTTCGCCCTTCAGCTCCGGCGCCAGCAGATCGGCCCAGCACTTCGGCTCCTTATAGCCCTTGGACTTGAAGATTTCCGTGTTGTAGCCCCAGCCCAGCGCGCCTGCATAAACGCCGACAGTCCTGTAACCGGTGCTTTCCGCCTGTTTGACGGCCCAGTCCTGCAGTTGATCCAGCATCGGCGACTTGTATTCGAGCGTCAGGTTCTCGGATGCCGCCTGCATGTGCGGATCGCCGGTGCCGGCCCACCAGATATCGGTCTTGGGGTTACGGGCTTCCGCGCGCACCTTGGCGTAGGTCTCGCCCGAAGACAGGCGCACCATATTGACCTTGATGTCGTGTGACTTTTCGAAATCGCCCTTCATCTGTTCGCAGATGACGACATCGGCCGAGCAGATCAGGTTAAGTTCGCCCGCCGCCTGAGCGGAAACGGCGCTAAGCGCCGTACCGGCAAAAAGCAGGGTGGAAAGTATTGTCAGTCGCATGGTTATCCTCCTGTAGCTTGCGTCTGAATTCTTGGGCCACGCGCAGACATGGCTCTGCCGGTCGCGACACCTTGTGGAGCGCGTGCTGTCTTTTGGGATGTTGGTTTTTGCCCTACTGGGTCGGGTGGATTTCGCTGTCGAAGCGGCTCAATAACCGACTTCGCTCTTCAGGCTGGCCAAAGGTGGCGAAGTCGTAATCCACCATCTTGATCATCGATATGTCAGGTGCGGTCAGCGGCAATGTCGCCCGGGCGTTGGAAGGCACCTGGTTCTGGCCGGCCGCGGCCCCGGTCGCCTGCCCTTGCGGGCTCAGCGCAAATTCCACGAAGCTTTGCGCAAGGGCAGGATTGCGATTGCCCTTGACGATGCTGACTGCCCCGATTTCATACCCGGTACCCTCGCACGGCGCGACGATGACAAGGGGGAAACCCTCGATCTTCTGGGTCACGGCATCGTGCATGAAGGAAATCCCGATCATGATCTCGCCCCGCGCCGCCGCCTTGACCGGCGCTGCACCAACCTTGGTATAGCTCACGACATTGTGGTTGAGCTTCGCCATGAAACCAAAAGCTTCCTCCTCGCCAAACAGCTGGACGAGAGTGGCCAGCATGGTGAAGGCCGTACCGGAATAGTTTGGATTGCCGGTCAGGATATGGCCGCGATAGACATCCTTCGCCAAGTCCTTCCAGCAGGTCGGCGCCGGCAGATTGTTCTTCGCAAGCAGTTCCGAATTATAGGCAAAACCCAGCGCGCCGGCATAGACTCCGGCAGACCGCGATCCCGACATCACGGAGAAATTCTGCGCCCAGGGCAACAAATCCTGCTGATGGACAGGCCGGTATTCATCCAGCAACCCTTCCGAACCCGCCTGCAAGTGGGTGTCGCCGGTACCACCCCACCAGACATCAACCGTAGGATGGGATCGTTCGGCACGGATCTGATCGAGGATTTCGCCGGTGCTCTTCCGCACCATTGATATTTCGAGACCGGCCTTGGCTTCGAAAGCCCGCTTCATGGTCAAACACCAGGCCTCGTCGACGCCGCACAGGACGCTCAACTTCGGCTCGGCCATGCCATGCCCTGCGCCGCACAGCCAAAGGACCATGCTCGCCGCAAGTGCGGTCAATCGTTTCACTTAAAGCCTCCCTGCCTGGAACCTCCCCGTTCCAGTCTCCACCAACAGCATGTCACATCCAGCCCGCACCGCAATCGAAGAATGGTTACCAATCTTTCACCGCACCGCCGAACAAGATTACAGTTATTACAATTATGACAGGGGAGATAACCAGCGAACCTTTGAAGATCGCCGCCGCCGCGCCTATGATGATGGCGGGAGGAATATGCAGTGCTTAATCAGAAGGTTCGCATTCTGATCGTCGAGGACGATCCGGATATGTCCGAGCTCATCTCGGACCTCATCGAGGCGGAGGGCTGGCTGCCCACCTGCGCGCGCTCCGCCGAGGAGGCGGACGAGATATTGGCGAAGGACAGGATGGAGCTCGTCCTCGTCGACCACAATCTGCCCGGCACATCCGGGCGCACCTTTGCCCAGCGGCTGCGCAGCCAGATCGACATCGGTATCGTCATGGTCACCGCCGCTGGCAGTGCTGCCGACCGGGTACTCGGTCTGGAAACGGCCGCCGATGATTATGTGGTCAAACCCTTCGAACCGATCGAACTCACGGCGCGGATCAAGGCCGTCCTGCGACGAACAATCCCGTCGCTGAAACAGGACAAGGACAGCGAGCGTGAGCACGGCCGCACAGCGCTGCGTCTCGGCGACTGGGCGATCGATCTCGATGCCCGTCGCGCCGTCTGCCTTGCTGACCGCAGCCGCACCCTCACCAGCGCCGAATTCGCGCTTCTGGAAATTCTCGCCGAAACACCCAACCAGCCCGTCAGCCGCTCCCAGATTCTCGACAGGCTAGGTTCGGAGAGCGACCGTTATATCGACAGAAATGTCGACGTGCTGGTGCTGCGGCTCAGGCGCAAGATCGAGCGTAACCCGGATCTTCCGCGTCACATCAAGACGCGGCGCGGCAAGGGTTATGTCCTGCATACCGACGAGGGCGAGCTTTCCCCGTGATCAGCCGCTCTTTCCTTTCCTCGATCGCCTTTCGCCTGCCCTTTGCGATCGTCTTTACCTGCATCCTCGTCTTCAGTCTTTCCGCCATCGCCATTTACGGCCTGCAGCGCGCCCGCGATGAAATGGCGGCCTATGGATTGCAGGCCTTTTCCAGCCTCGCCAAGGCGTCGCTGGTCTCGCGGCAGGTCTCCGATCTCGTCTCCAGCGCACCGTTCCTGATGAATGCCGCCTCGCCCTATCGCGTTTCCAGCGAAAGCCGCTCCGTGGTCCAGCAGGTCGACCTGCTGTTGCAGATGACGGGTCCAGACAGCGGCGAACGGGCCGCACGCGGCTTTGCGAGCGAGCGTATCGTTGAACTGCTTCAGCTTATCCGGGCGCAGACACTGGACCTCGCAAAGGACGCCGATGCCGCGCAGGGGCACAAGGCAGAGGCGGCGGCAGCGCTCGGTGAAATCGCCACCGGTCAGGGCATCCTCGATCCGGAACTGCGCCGGCGAATGAACGGCATCGTGCAGGCCGCATCCGCATCCGACAGTCTCTTCCAGCTTGGCGAACTGCGCCGCCGCTACGTGGCGGAAACAACGGCGCGCCAGCAGGGTTACCCCGGCGAGCGGCTGCCCGAGTCCGAGTTACAGCCCTATGAGCGGGTATTCGAGGCCCAGAGCCGTTACCTTCTGGAGATGTTCGCGATCCGCGCGTCGGTCTCCCGGCTTCACACCGTATCGCGCGATCTTTCCCATGTGACCGAAACCCAGGGCGACGCGGTTGCGCGAAGCCTGAATGAAGACCTCATTTCGACATCCGATGCTCTTAACCGGCTGCTGATCATTGTCGCCGTGGCCTCGCTGCTGGTTCTCATCGTGGCAATCTTCTCGATCCGCTCGGTAATGCGTGTCTCGCGCGGGATCGTGACGCTCTCCAACGGCATGAATGCCCTCGCCAAGGGGGAAAAGGACGTTGGGCCGCCCTCTTATACGGGTCCCGAAACGGAGTTGATCCGGCTGCTCGACGCATTCCGCGCCTTCCACGACAGCGTCGATCGCGTCTCACGCCTCAGGCGCACGGCGGAAGCGGCGGCCCGCACCATTCGCTCGACCTTCCGCAACATGAATGAGGGAATAGCGCTGTTCGATCCGGCCGGCCGGCCCATCACCATGAACCGCCGCATCATCGAACTCGTCGGACGCTCCGGCTCGTCGCGAAAACTGCCGCTTCGCCGGTTTGTCGAACCCATCCCCGAAATCGACCCGGCCCTACTGCCCTTCGATACGGAGCCGGGGGAATTGCTCGACCGCGCCGTCGTGCGCCATCGCACTGACGATCAGCGGGTAATCGAAGTCTCGATGTCACGCCAGCCGGATGGCGGCATCGTGCTGCTCGCCCGCGATGTGACCGCTCTCGATCGCCAGGAAGCGGAAGCCGTAAAGGCCCAGCGGCTTGATGGCATCATGCGCATGACCCACCAGCTCAGCCATGAGGTGGGCAACATGATCGGCATCATCACCGGCAGTCTCGGCCTTCTGGAACGGGAAGCCGGCTTCAACGACCGCCAGAAGCGGCACATCGCCCGTATCCGCAAGGCGGCAGACCGCGGCCGGTCTCTGTCCAGCAGCATGCTCACCATCGGCAGCCAGCAGCCGATCCACCCAAGCGTCATCAATGTCGCAAGCCTGCTGCGCGGCATGGCCGATATTCTGGAAATCGCCGTCGGTCCCAAATGCCGGATCGCGCTTGATATCGATGACGATCTTCCCTCGATACCGCTGGACCCTGCCCTCTTCGAGCAATCCATTCTCAATCTATGCCTCAATGCCGCAGCCGCCATGCCCGATGGCGGCCTGATTTCGATCGAGGCCGCCTCCGGAAAAGATACGCTGGTGATCGCCGTCACCGACGAGGGTATCGGCATGACGCCGGAGGCCGTGGACAAGGCATTCGAGCCCTATTTCACCACGCGGGGCGACCATGGCGGTGCGGGCCTTGGCCTCGCCATGGTCTACGGTTTCGTTCGCCAGAGCGGCGGCGAAGCGCATATCAGTTCAAGGCCGGGCGAAGGCGCAAGGGTGGAGCTGACATTCCCGGCAAATGCCGACCATACCTAGCGGGCAAGCTGTGCGGATTTGATCGAATCCGCCAGTATCTCCAGCCCAAGGTCGATCTCCGAATCCGATACCGTCAGCGCCGGCGCAATGCGGAAAACGCCGCCCATGCCGGGCAGCTTGACGATATTCATGCTGAGGCCACGCAACATCGCCTCCTGCATGATGCGAGCACCAAGTTCGAAACCCGGGGCTTTCGTGTGGCGGTCTGCGACGACTTCAAGCCCGAGCAAAAGCCCGCGCCCGCGCACATCTCCAACGCATTCGAACCGTTGCTGCAACGAGACCAGCCCCTCTTTCAAACGGTTTCCGCGGGCAATCGCCTGTTCCACCAGACCATCTCGCGCCACCACATCAAGAACCGTGACGCCGACAGCCGCCGGCAGAGGATCGGAAACATGGGTCGTATAGAACAGAAAGCCCCTCTCGAAAGCCTTCTGCTCGACCTCCGCACGCGTCATTACCGCCGCAAGCGGCAGGCCGGCGCCGAGCGTCTTCGACAACGTCATGATATCAGGCGTCACGCCATCGCGCTGAAAGGCGAACATGTGTCCGGTCCGGCCGACGCCGGTCTGGGCTTCGTCGAGAATGAGCAACATGCCCCGCTCCTCGCACTTTTTCTTCAGGGCAGCGAGATAACCGAGGGGCAATTCGAGCATACCGCCGCTCGACAGGATAGGTTCGGCAATGAAGGCGGCGAGATTGCCCGTCGACTGGCGATCGATCAATTCGAAGGCGTCGTCAAGCTCCGCCTGCCAGTCATTCGATCCATCGGGGTTCTTGAAGCGCGGACGATAGGCGTTCGGCGCGGGAATAACGAGTGAGCCGGCCGTGGCCGGGCCATAACCCCGGCGGCCGGCGCTATAGGTGGCGGAGGCCGCAGCGCCGGTCATGCCGTGCCAGCTCTGTGCGAAGGCGACGATCTCATGCCCGCCGGTCACGAGCTTCGCCATGCGGATCGCCGCTTCGTTGGATTCAGCGCCCGTTGTCAGCAATTGCACGCGCTCGAGACCCGGCGCAAGCGCCGCCAGCCGCGCCGCAAGCTCAACGACCGGGCGGGACAACATGCCGGAAAAGAGATGCGCAACCGATGCCATCTGCCGGTTGACGGTGGCGACGATATCCGCATGGGTATGTCCGAGCAAAGCGCTCATCTGGCCGGAGGTGAAATCGAGAATGGCGCCCCCATCCGCATCGTAAACGAAACTTCCCTCAGCCCGCTCAACGATGATCTCCTCAAAGGCGGGTCCGTAACGGGTCAGGTGTTTGTTGGCAGCCTCCCAGAAAGCCGGTTCGTCATTGAGCGAGGCGAAGTTTTCAGCGAGATTGTCCATGGCTCGTTCCCCAAAATTATCCTGCCGAACCATAACAACCCATTGCCACCCCAGTCCAATTGATAGTATTTTATTCCGATATCGATAATTTTGATATCGCCATGCTTGATCTTACACTCCTGAAGAACTTTACCATTGTCGCGCGAGCTGGCTCCATCAGCGTCGCCGCCACACAGATCGGGCGCACCCAATCCGCGCTCAGCACGCAGATGCAGCGGCTGGAGGAACTGGTCGGCCACACGCTGCTGCAGCGAACGGGTTCAGGAGTCCGGATAACCGCGGCGGGCGAGAAGCTGCTCGCCCATGCCAGCGCCCTGCTTGCCCGGCATGACGAAATCCTTGCCGATATGGGCGAGGCGACCCTGCAGGGAACCGTCAGCCTGGGCTGCCCTGAAGATTACTCCATCGCCTTCCTGCCGGAACTGCTGAAAGGTTTCTTCAGCACCTATCCGAAAGTCGATCTGCGCATGGTCTGCGCCCCCACGACGGAATTGCGTCCCCTCCTGCAGCGCCGCCAGATTGACATGGCGCTGGTTTCGCAATCCGATCCCGAACACCCCGACGTGCTCCGCAGGGAAAGTTTCGTCTGGGTAGCGGACAGGCCGGAACCGGACCTCATCACCAAGGATGTGCTGCCGCTGGCGCTCTCAGCACCCGTGACGCTGGATCATCGCGCGGCATGCGACGCCATGGAAACCGCCAACCGCCGCTACCGCGTCGCCTTTGCCAGCAACAGCCTTGCCGGCCTCATCGCGATCGCGCGTTCCGGCCTTGCCATCAGCGTTCTGACGAGGACCGCCGTTCCAGCGGACCTTCATATTGTCAAAAGCGGACTGCCAGCCCTGCCGACGATCGGCATCGCGATAGAGTTTGCCGATCCGCAGACGTCATCGGCAGCTAGGGCGCTCGGCGAGCACATCCGCGCCGTTCTTCCGGGTCTCAGCGTTTAACGGCGGTCGATCCGACCTGCAGTCGTTTGGTCCTGAATCTGAAATGAGAACGTCTTATGGGCAAATCCAATTTCTTCGCGATTTTTCAGCGTAAGAAGATCGGAACGACAGACATGTGACCGTTTATGAAGAAAACAGCTTATCGCGACGCTCTTTGCCACAAACGGCAACACGATAAACGACGCCTTTTTCCAGCTTTGTATTGCCAAGGTGGAACCGCTGGCTTGATGCGGATCACCGCAACCGCTATGCGATGATGTCACACATCAAAAAACGAGGACATCATGGCAACTGGTACCGTAAAATTCTTCGCTCAGGATAAAGGCTTCGGCTTCATCACTCCCGACAGTGGTGGCCCTGACGTCTTCGTCCATATCTCAGCCGTCGGATTTGGCGGCGCCCTGCAGGATGGCCAGAAGGTCAGCTACGACGTGGGACAGGACCGCAAGACCGGCAAGTCCAAGGCAGAAAACGTAACTGTCCTCTGACAGGCACGCTGTCGTCGAATGTGAATGCCCCGTTCGAAGTGGCCAATGTCACTTCGAACGGGACATCTGCTTTTCGGTCCTGTCGAACGGAAAGACAGGAGCGGCAGGCAAAGAACTGAAATGTACAAGCCGCACGAGGACGTGGGTCTCGGGCATGAGTATCCGGAGAACCGGGAGATATCTTCCGAACCGGGTCGTATTATCGTCGAATCCCGCTATATAGGGCGGTCTCCGGAGCAACTGCATCAAGTCGGCGACAGGGGTTCAGACACGTTATTTCTGCGATAACGAGAACCAGATAGACTTGGCCTTCGATGCCGCGCACAAGACAATTGATGCTGCCGGGCCGGACCACCCCCTCAGCAGGGGCACTGGGCGATCACATTCGCGCTGTTCTTCCCTCCGTCCTTAACCCGTTTACCCATATGCCTGGCTTTTCCACGATCTGAGGCATTGAGAGGTTGGAGATTTGGCCGGCCATTGAATAGCCCCTAGATTTGTAGACACCTTCTTTCCTAATTTTGAGGCAAGAAGAGCATCATGAGCAAATCGAATTTCAGCGAAGAGTTTAAGCGTGACGCGGTGCGGCAGATCACGGAGCGGGGCTATCCGGTTGCTGAGGTTTCGCAGCGTCTCGGCGTCAGCCAGCATTCGCTGTATGAATGGAAGAAGAAGTTTGCTGGGTCGGACTCCAAGGGTAACGACGAGGCCGAGGAGATCAGGCGGCTGAAGAAGGAACTGGCTCGCGTCACTGAGGAACGCGATATC